>JAQWYK010000019.1 GCA_029254025.1 Crocinitomicaceae bacterium
ACATCCCAGCATTATCAAAAGAATTAGGGCATAAAAAAACCGGAAAGTTTCGTGTAAAAACGAAAAATTCCGGTTCAGTACTCGGAGCGGGACTTGAACTCTTTCACTGCTATTCACTCTTATTCATCTTGTTAAATTAATTAAAACATTATAAAACAACAAGTTAATTATTTTTAGTAGAAATTTTGATGTGTTGTGGAGTGAATAATAATGCATATATTTGAGCCATGGTTGGGAAAATGTTGGGAAAATGTTGGGAAACTTTTTCAAGCCGAAATACCCTAAAAACACTGTATGGCGAGTCTAAAATTCCGTATCAAAAGTTCCACGAAAAAAGAAGTTTCAATCTATGTGCGCTTGAGTATTTCTCGAGATCGATTGCTAGAAGTTAAATCTGGGTTTTCTATTCACCCTGATTCATGGAGTACTTCATCTAATTTCCCCAAACAAAACTCTACGACTAATAAATTGATATATAAGGAGCTGAAGAAATTAGAGTCTTTTGTTTTTGAAGCATTTAATCAGGCTCAAGCAACAGGAGAGGTGCTCGATAGATTGTGGTTAGAGACCGTAGTTTTAGATTGTTTTGGTCGAGTACCTGAGAAGAAAGGGTACGATCTAAAGGATCATATTCAATACATTATTGATAATGCGAAAACGCGCAAGATATCAGGGCAAAATAGAGTAGGGCTTTCTACTTCGAGAATCAAGAGTTATTATACGTTTAAGAAGAATATTGAAGATTTTGAAAAGTATTTGAAAAGCACCATTCAACTTACAGATATCAATGCAGCATTGGTCGAGAAATATAAAACTTGGCTTTTGGATAAAAAAGGCTATTCTGTCAATTATGCGGGTAAACAACTCGATAATATGCGCGCTGTTGGGAAAGATGCTATTCGATTGAATATTCCCACTAATTTGTATGTCCATCAAATTGAGTCATTTTCCGAAACGAATGAAAATAGACATATTGTAACGCTGTCTCCTAAAGAGTTAAAGAAAATAAGCGAGACGATTATGCCTTCTGCGTATTTGGCGAATGCAAAGAAATGGTTATTGATAGGATGTGAAATTGGTCAACGAGCCAGTGATCTATTGAGTTTAACTTCCAATAATTTACGTTATGTGGACAATCATTTGTTTGTGGACATGACCCAGCAAAAAACACATAAAAATGTTACGATACCAATTGCTTCTAATGAAATTCGAGAGATGCTTGAAAATGACTTCCCTTCACCCATTTCTTCCCAGAAGCTTAATAAGTACATTAAAACGGTATGTGAGTTGGCGGCTATCAATGAAACGCTCGAGGGCAAAATAATGGACAAGGACACGAATCGAAAATTGTTGGGGATGTATCCTAAATACGAATTGATTACTTCTCACAGTTTTCGTCGTTCATTTGCGACAAATTATTACAAGAAGATTCCAACTCCCATCCTGATGACCATCACCGGACACGGAAAAGAAACGGTATTCCTGAAATACATCAATAAGCAGGCTGATAAAGACGAAAATGCAAAACTTTTTTTAAAGTATTACGGCCAATTAAATAACGATTAATGAGATGTTGTTAAGTCTTTAGCTAGAAAATAATCCAGTTTCATTTAAATGCATTTAAATGAAAGTTAGATGTATTTATTTCGAAATTACATTCCATTAGCGGTTAGTTATATTGAATTTACATGAGTGATAATTGCATGTGGTTTAATTGGGATGATTTTTTGGTTGATTATAAAAATGCTTTTGCCATTATTGTGGATTGTCATTCTTTTAGTAATTAACCTCGCATTCAATTTATTGAACGATTGATTATTGATTGCAGTGGAACAGGAGATGTGATTGTTTATAACGTTGGTTTTGAAAGAGGTAAGTTGAATGATTTGATACGATTCTCTCCGAAGCATGAAAAACCTATTCAGAAAATAATAGATCGCTTAAAAGATTTGATGGTACCTTTCAGAGAACGTTGGTATTATACCCCAGAGATGCAAGGCTCGTACTCCATCAAAAAGGTATTGCCAGCATTGGTTCCTGATTTATCCTACAAAGATTTGACAATTCAAGAAGGAGGAACGGCGAGTAATAAGTTCGCACAAATGGTGCAAGGCACATTTCAAGGCGATCTTGATCAGACACGAAAAGATTTGTTGGCGTATTGTGAATTGGATACGTTGGCAATGGTGAGGATAGTAGAAGTTTTGAGAGGAGTGTAATATAGCTCAAAAAACTGTTCTTTGCCTGTTGACATCTGAACCTAAATATTATAAATTTAAATGCGTAAAATAGCATTCGAAATTGCTTTTCAAATTCCAACTTCTTTCATTCAGTTTATTGTTGAGGTCTTTGAGCTCCGGGAAAGGCTTAGAAATGTGTATAACTCTTAGGATTAAAAGAGTTGAGTTGCAAGGTGCAAATTATGATAAAAACAATGAAGATTTTAGCTGAAAACACTATATTCGACAATGATTATTGAAACTACTAATAACTGTGCGTAATTCTAACTTTTCATATATTGAAGCTGAGTATCCTCAACTTGCTCATATCGGGCAACTTGCCGAACGGAATGTATTCATAGATCCGAGTACGACTCTCTCTAAACTACGTTTATTGTTAGAGTTAATGTCAAAGCTAATCGCACAATATGAATGTATTGATGATGCGGACAGAATGGATCAGATGACGCGTCTCCAGAAATTAGAATACGCAGCGATTCTACCCCCAGAGATAAATGATCTATTTCACAAAGTGCGTGTTTCCGGAAATAAGGCTTCGCATTCAGTTGCAGGCAGCCCTTCCGAAGCAAAATTCATGTTGCGACAAACTGTAAAAGTTGTCAAGTGGTTTTATGCCGTATATGAAAATCAAGAATTGACATTTGACTTTATTGAACCTATAGAGCAAGCAGATGATAGGAGTGAAATTGAAGCATTGGAAAAAGCACTTGCGTCCGCTCGAGAAGAAGTGCGAAATTTTAAAGATAAATTAGCGATTACTGCCGCCATCCCAGAAGTTCAAAAAGTTGAAAGAAAAGAAAATGCAAAAAAATTAATCCTCAAGATACAAGAAACAGAAGCTGAAACGCGAGAGCGAATAGATCATCAGTTACGTGAAGCGGGGTGGGAATGTGACACCGCGATGTTAAACTTTAAATCAAAGAAAACACTGCCTGATAAGGGCCGAAGTATGGCTATCGCAGAGTGGAAATGCGGCGCTCGGTGGGCTGATTATGCCTTGTTTATTGATAAAGAACTGGTAGGTATTGTAGAGGCGAAGCGTCATAACAAGAATGTTATGAGTGCACTTCAGCAGGCTAAGAACTATAGTTCTGATGTTTTAAGTGAAAATGACGCTGATTTTGTAACTCACGGAAATGCTGAACGGTACAAGGTTCCTTTTATTTTCTCAACAAATGGCAGAGGTTATTTAGAGCAAATTAGAACTGAATCTGGTATATGGTTTTGGGATGCGAGAGCCCAAACAAATGTAGAGCGACCTTTGCGAAATTGGTTTTCACCAAGAGATTTAAAGGAGAAGTTAATCTTTGATGAATCGCACGGGGATGAGAAATTGGAAGAAACCCCTTATGATATCTTATCAGATCGCCAAGGTTTGGGTTTACGGAAATATCAAATTGAAGCGATTAAATGCGTAGAACATAAAATTTTAACAGAACGAAAAGAAAGACGAGCTTTAATTGCAATGGCCACAGGAACTGGTAAAACCAGAACTATGATCGGATTGTGCTATCGTTTGATAGCCTCAGGTCGTTTCCGTCGAATATTGTTTTTAGTAGATAGAACGATGTTAGGGGAGCAGGCTGCCGCTGCATTCAATGAAGTGAAAATTGAAGGACTCCAAACATTTGCCCAAATCTATGATTTAAAAGATTTAGACCAAGCTACGACGGACTTAGATACAAAAATTCACTTCGCAACTGTTCAAAGTATGGTTAAACGGATTGCGTATTCTGATTCACCACCTAGCGTTGGTGATTATGATTGCATTGTCGTAGATGAAGCGCATCGAGGTTATATTCTTGACAAGGAAATGGAAGAAGAAGAATTTATTCTTCGCGATCAATTGGATTTCCAGAGTAAATACAGAATGGTTTTAGATCATTTTGATGCCTATCGTATTGGCTTAACTGCAACACCAGCAATTCATACAGCTGAAATTTTTGGGGAGCCAGTTTTCAATTATTCATACCGACGTGCAGTAATTGAAGGGCATTTAATTGATTTCGAACCACCGGTTGTATTTAAAACAAAGCTGAGTGAAGAAGGTATTCAATGGCAAAAAGGAGATTCAATTCAAATCTTCGATCCAGAAGACAATGAAATAAAAGACGCTGGAGTAACAGAAGATGAGATCAAGGTAGAGATTCAAGGGTTTAATAAGCAAGTTATCAACGATAGTTTTAATCGTACAGTCCTGAGAGAATTGATTTCTAATCCAGACTATGATATAGATCCCGAAAGCAGAAAGAAGACCTTGATTTTTGCTGCGAATAATCGCCATGCAGATATGGTAGTCAATATTCTGAAAGAAGAATACGACGAAATGGGCGCTTTATTGGATGCAGATGCAATTGTGAAAATTACAGGAGAGGTAGATCAGCGCAAGGACTTATTGAGGAAGTTTAAGAATGATATGTTTCCCAGTATTGTGGTCACTGTCGATTTATTGACAACAGGTATTGACGTTCCAGGAATTTGTAATCTTGTTTTTTTACGACGGGTAAATTCTCGAATATTGTACGATCAAATGATTGGCCGAGCAACGCGGAAATGTGATGAAATAGGAAAGGATGTATTTCATATTTACGATTGTGTTGGTGTAACAGAGATTATGTCCAAAGAAGATGTAATGAAGCCAATAGCTCCTTCTGTAAAAAAGACTTTTAATAATCTGGCAGATGAAATTGGAATAATTGAAGATGAATATGTGCAAGCCGTTAAAATTGATCGCGTAATTGCCAAGTTACAGCGCAAGTTACGTAGTTTTAATAGTGATCAAATGGATCAGTTTAAAACATTAACAAACGAGGCAGATGCGACGGAATATGGTTTGAAGTTGAAATCACTAAATCCAGAACAAATCCGTGAGGAGTTTGAAGACAAACAACTATTGTGGGATTTCCTTGATAGAGAGAAAGGAAGAAGTGTAGTATACGGAACACTTTACAGTGAGCATGAAGATGCCTTGCAGGAGGTTAGTCATGCGTATGAGAAAAATTTAAAGCCGAAAGACTATATAGAATCCTTCGCAGATTTCATTAAGAATAACATGAACCAAGTGCAAGCATTAAAATTGGTTTGCTCAAAGCCTGCTAGCTTGACAAGAAGGGATTTAAAGGAGCTTCGCTTGATTTTAGATCAAAATGGTTATAACAATATTAGATTGAATACTGCTTATAAAGATATAACGAACCAAGAGATAGTTGCGGACATCATTGCTCATATACGCACTGCTGCCCTCGGAAGTTCTTTGGTTAGTCATGAAGAACGAATTAGAAAAGCAGTTGAGAAACTGAGAACTACTCACGATTGGACGAGCATCCAATTAAAATGGATTGCAAACATTGAAAAACAGTTGCTACAAGAATCCATCATTACCTTGGAAGATTTAAACCAACCTCCGTTCTCAAATGATGGTGGTTTACGCCAATTGGATAAGGCCTTCAAAGGTCAAACGAAACAAGTGCTTGACGAGTTGAACCAATATTTATATGCGTAATGGCGGAACAAGAAAAACCAAAAATATTAAGTGTTTCGGAAGTATTCACAGTGCATAAAAACCTAGTAGTTCCTGAGTACCAGCGCCCATATAAATGGACAGAGATTAATGTGCAGCAGCTAATCGATGATATTCTTTTGCATAACGATGTACCTGAATATCGGCTGGGTACAATCGTATTGCACAAAACAAAAGACAAGTCTGGAAATGAAATTTTGCACGTGGTAGATGGGCAGCAGAGGTTATTCACGTTATCGCTTATCACACATGCTTTGCATAATGAGTTCAAAAATCAGCCTTATTTTAGAAGATTTAAACACATAGAATCAAACCTATTAGAATCAGAAATAGGAAATCAATATTCTCGATATAACCTTTGGAATAATCATAAACTTATTCAAAGACAAGTAAAAGGTTTCAAAGAAGAAACAATTCAATTTCTCTTTGATCATTGCAAAGTTGTTTGGGTGGTGATTGATGATGTATCTGAGGCCTTTCAGTTTTTTGATTCTCAAAATGCGCGTGGTAAAGATCTTGATCCACATGATTTATTGAAGGCCTTTCATCTTCGAGAAATGGCCAATAATTCAGAAAAGGAACGTTTGGAGTGCGTAGCTGATTGGGAGGAAATGGATCAGGAAGAATTAACGACTTTGTTCAACGATTATTTATACAAAGTAAGAAATTGGAGCAAAGGCAGAAGTGCGCGTTATTTCACGAAATCAGATGTTCATATTTTCAAGGGGATTTCATTAGATAATCCAGATCAATACAATTTCATTAAACCTTATCGAATCAATCATTTTTATACGGATAAATACAATGTTGATTTGGACCGAAAAATTGATGGACAGAAGGCCTCATATCCTTTTCAAATAGATCAAATAATGATTAATGGAAAGCGCTTTTTCGAATTCGTTTCGTATTATTCTAAAATCGTTGATGAGATAAGGAAAACCCATAACGAAGATGATAATTTCGAGAAAAGTGATCTGCTCAGGAATTTGAGAAGTTCAGATTCAAAGGCATTTAAAATAATGAAAGAGTTAGCATCTTACCCTGGAAGAAATAGGACTGGTGACCAATATGTTAGAAATATTTTTGACTGCTGCATCTTGTACTATATGGACAAATTCGGTGAATCAAAACTAGATAAAGCCATTGAGAAGTTTTTTATATGGACATATAAGGACCGTCTAGAGAAATTCTCTGTCCAATTAGCAACAATTGACAATAGAGGCATGGAAGCGAATGGCTTTTTTAGAGTAATAAGAGAGGCTATTGATACAAAAGATGTATTTCATAAACCACTTGGTGCTACTGCATCAATGAATGCGAGTAAAACAACAGAGATTCGGAACTTATTTAATGAACTTAATTATTGGACAGGAGCATGAATCAACAAGACTTTATTGATGTACTTAGCATTGAGACGCTTTTTGATGGGACAGAATACATTATTCCAATCTACCAACGAAACTATGCTTGGGGTGAAGCTCAAATCACCCAGCTTATTGAAGATGTACTGGATTCCTCTAAACATCGAGATCAAGAGACAGGAAACCAAAAGGTATATTATATAGGTAGCTTAGTTACGTTTAAGCGCGAAGAAGAGAATCGAACTCTCTATGAAACAATAGATGGACAGCAGCGGCTTACGACGCTTAATATATTGCTTAGCGCATTAAAAAATCAATATTCGGATAAGGTACAGTTGAATCCATTTGAATTTAATCTTCGTTTTGACTCTCGCGAAGTTTCGTCACGCACCTTACGTTCGCTTTATCAATACGGACTTCAAGAAACCTCTATTAAGTTGAACCCATCGATGGTTCAAGCTTATGAAATCGTACTTAGGAAGTTGCAAGAGAAATTTTCTGAACAAACGGAATACAAGGGCTTGCAAGAATTTGTAGACTACCTAATGAAATTAGTCAAAATTCTTAGGATTCAAGTACCTGAGAAGACAGATCTGAATCATTATTTCGAAGTAATGAATAATCGCGGCGAGCAATTGGAGAAACATGAAATTCTTAAAGCACGTTGCCTAGATATCCTAACTGAGAAGCAGGAAGGCACGAATGAATTGTCTGATGAATCAGAACGAAATAGACGCACTTTTCATTTGATATGGGAGTCATGTGCACAAATGGATCGTTACATGCAGTATGCGTATCACATCGACATTCGTAAAAATATATTTGGACCAGACTGGGATAGAATCCCTGGTTCATATGATGAGGTAAATGAATTAACAAACCGAACAACTACAACAAGTGATGGTACGGATGGAATTTCATGTAAAGACTTATTAGGACAAGCTAAAGTTGACCCTCCGAATGTAATCATAGAAGAAGACGATGGGCAAGCGCAGTTTACTCCAGTGGTTTCTTTTTCTAATTTCATCCTTCATGTACTTCGTATCTCTTCAGGTCAAGATGTTCAGCTAGATGATAAAAAACTGATTCAGGAATTTGAAAAATACGTATTGGATGTTGAGGGTGATTCAAAAGAACAGAAAATACAACGTGTAAAAGATTTTGCATACGCACTTTTTAAAAGCAAGCATTTGTTTGATCAATATATTGTGAAACGCGCCTATAGAAACGGTAAAGATCAATGGAACATTCTTCGCTTAAAAAAACAAGATGGTGCAAATCGTGGATATTATGTTGGAACATTTGGTGACGAAACAGACGAAGGAACTGGAAGCATCAACAAGCGTTTAACCATGCTGCTTAGTATGTTTCATGTTTCATTTCCACAAACGATTTATAAGCATTGGTTGACAGGTGCTCTATTGTACTTGTACACAAGAGATGGAGAGATTGAAGCGAACGCCTACTTGCATTATCTTGAAAAGATGTCGGATGCATTTTTGTTTGACCGATTACAACGCACTGAAAGAGATTATTTTGAGATCATCTTCACAAATAAATGTGCCATCCAAAATGAAGAATTGCTTCCAACGGATATTGCACAAAATTTAAATATTGGTACGAATGTACAGAACTTCATTTTCAATCGCATTGATTATCGTTTATGGTTGGATTTTAACACCCATATGAATCAAATCGAGAACAAAGATGTTGATTACTTGAAGGTGCCCGTTAATAGATTTGAATTCGGATTTCGTTCATCCGTAGAACATTATGCGCCGCAACATCCAAAGAATAAGCAAGACGCCCTTTCCAACGTGGATGATTTTGGAAATCTTTGTTTGATAAGTCGAAGCAAAAACTCTGAATTGAGTAACTATTCACCACGATCGAAGAAGGAGCACTATTCACAACAAAAAACAGTAGAAAGTCTGAAACAACGTCTTATGATGTGTTATGCAAACTGGGATGAATCAACCGTAGAAGATCATCAACAAAAAATGGTAGAAGTACTAAAAATTAAAACAAAAATCTAAATGGCCTTAGGAACACAAGAAATCGTAAACAAATTATGGAACCTCTGTAACGTATTGCGGGATGATGGAATTACCTATCACCAATACCTGAACGAGTTAACCTACATCCTTTTTCTAAAAATGGCAGAAGAAACAGGCGAAGACAAGAACATACCAGAAGGCTACCGATGGTCCGATTTAAAAGACAAAGAAGGAATTGAATTGGCGAATTTTTACCGTCAGTTATTGTTAGACTTGGGAACGCAAGGAAAGGGGAAGGTAAAAGAGATCTATAACAATGCTCAAACGAGCATTAAAGAGCCTGCGAATTTACGTAAGGTAATTAAACATATTGACGAATTAGATTGGTATTCTGCACGAGATGAAGGCTTAGGTGAAATGTATGAAGGGTTGTTAGAGAAGAACGCCTCTGAAAAGAAAAGCGGAGCTGGGCAATACTTTACACCACGTCCATTGATTAACGTGATGGTTCGAATGCTTGACCCGAAAGTAGGGGAACGTTTGAATGATCCTGCATGTGGGACCTATGGATTTATGATTTCGGCACATCATTACATTGCTGAGCAAAACGACATTTACGCACTAAGCGAGAAACAAAACGATTTCCTGGTGCACGAACAATACAGCGGATGTGAGTTGGTAGACGATACACACCGACTAGCACTCATGAATGCTTTCTTGCACGGATTAAGCGGAAATATTGTGAACGGCGATTCGTTGAGCAGTATGGGGGAAGATTTTAAGAATTACGATGTGGTATTAGCCAACCCTCCTTTTGGAACAAAGAAAGGTGGCGAACGGCCAACACGTTCTGATTTGGTGTATCCAACAAGTAATAAGCAATTAAATTTTTTGCAAGCTATTTATAGAAGTTTGCACCAACGAGGAGGAGCAAGAGCTTCAGTAGTATTACCCGATAACGTATTGTTTGAAGACGGTGATGGGCAGCGCATCCGTAAAGATTTAATGGAGAAGTGCAACCTTCATACAATCCTTCGCTTACCAACAGGAATCTTTTATGCAGCAGGGGTGAAGACCAATGTATTGTTCTTTGAACGTGGCAAAATAGATAAAGGTAATACCAAGGATGTTTGGTTTTATGACATGCGCACCAATATGCCAACCTTTGGAAAGCGAAGCCCATTTGCGGAGAAGTATTTTGAAGATTTTGAAAAAGCGTATCAAACGAAAGACCGAACGAAAATTAAGGACGAACGATGGAATTGCATTTCAAGAGAAGAAATTGCGAAGAAGAACGATTCTCTGGATTTAGGACTTATAGCAGACGACAGTATTACCAATTCAGACGATTTAGGTGAACCAATTGACATTGCCAAAGAAGCATTGAGTGAATTGGCTGCCATTCAGAAGGAGTTGAATGCGATAATTAAAGAGTTGGGATAGATGGCAGGTAAGAAAGCAACGACGACAATTACACCCGGTGAATTTGCATTATCCGTAAATGATCCAGGATATGTACACCCAAAAGGTTGGGTGTATGTTCCACTTTTAGATATTTCAACATTAGCTACGGGCCATACACCGAGTCGTAAGTATCCTGAATATTGGCAGGGTGATATACCATGGATGTCGGTAGGTGATGCGAGAAAGGTAGATGGTAAAACGATAAATAAAACCAAGGAATATACTAATTCCCTGGGCATAAAAAATTCCGCAGCGGTTATCCTACCCAAAGATACGGTGTGTTTAAGTAGGACCGCATCTATTGGCTATGCGGTTAGGTTAGGCCAGGAAATGGCAACAAGTCAGGGATTTGTTAACTTTATTTGCGGGCCTAAAATTGAACCGAAGTTTCTTCAAAATTTATTTTTAGCAGAAAGAAGGTTTCTCTACAATATCTCCGAAGGGACTGCGCATACAACTATTTATTATCCCGAAGTAAAGGCGTTTAATGTTGCTCTCCCTCCCCTCCCAGAACAGCAGCGTATTGTAACCAAGTTAGATAGTTTGTTTGCGCATTTGGAGGAGGTGAAAACCCGTTTGGAGAAAGTGCCTCAATTGCTCAAAGATTTTAGGCAGTCTATGCTTACACAAGCCGTTACTGGTAAGTTAACGGAAGAGTGGAGAGAACAAAATCCACAACAAAACTCAAGGTCTCTGATAAAAACTATCGAGCAAGATCTTGAAATGACATATTTAAGAAAATGCGAAGAAGCAAAAGTACTTGGAAATCGTAAACCTAAAGATCAAAGAAAAAACAAGCGATCTGATAAAGGCGATCCGTTTCTTCCAGGTGTGCCATCGTCATGGGTGTATAAGAGGTGTGAAGAGTTAAGTTATTTAATTACTGACGGTGTTCATCATAAACCAAATTACACTGAAAGTGGAGTTCCGTTTTTAAGTGTAAAGGATGTACGCCCATTCAAAGTTTTTGTCAAAAGCAATAAATTTGTATCGGAAAATGATCACCAAGATTATATTAAAAGGTGTCTGCCTGAGAAGGATGATATTCTTTACACTAAAGTAGGAGCAACCTTTGGTTATGCTGCTAAAATTGAACTCAATTACGAATTCAGTATATATGTAAGTCTTGCTCTAATTAAGCCAAGTAAATATTTAAATTCTAGTTATTTAGAATTGATGTTTAATTCTCCTCTAGTATTTGACCAAGCAAGATTTAAAGTGAGTGGAAGTGGAGTGCCGGATTTACATTTGATTGAAATCAGAGGTTTCAAATTGGCAATCCCGCCCTCAGAAGAACAATCCGAAATTGTATCTCGCGTTGAAGCCCTTTTCTCCAAAGCAGATGCCATTGAAGAAAAGTACACCTCACTCAAACAAAAGGTAGAGAACCTCCCACAAGCCATTTTAGCCAAAGCCTTTAAAGGAGAGTTGTTAGAGCAGTTGGCGAGTGATGGGGATGCAAGGGAGTTGTTGGAGGAAATAAAGAAATTGAAAGAAGAAACGAAGAAAAAGAAGTAGGATGGAAAATACAATGATACTTAGTTTGGTAAGTACAGGTTTAACATTTGTAACGGGTATAACAGTTATATTCTTACAATTAGAAAAAAGGAAATTGCGTCATCTTAATCTCAAGTTAGATAAATTAAATCAAGAAAAAATAGACTTCAAGAGAAGACTGGGAAATGCTCTAAATGCTATTGAAGGTTATCACAAAATAGAAGAGTTTCTAGCCGAGAAGCAAGAATTAGATGTTACAGTTTATCGCAAACGTGTTAGAGCCGAATCAAAAGTAAAAGGGGCAATTCACGAAATAGTGGATAAATTAGTAAATGTACTACGAGATTTTTTCGGTGAAGCCGTATTGATAGGAAGGCTTTCTGAGTTGATTAACAGAGCGAATAATAGAATCTCATTAAGACAACTTGCACAAATTATATGTAGAGATTTGAATTTGTGTCCCACAAATTAAATAGAGTACGTAAATGAAAAAACAAGAAATACTTGAAACACTCTCGGTTGTCGAAAAGGAGCATGTAAAACAGGCAATCGATAAGCTTGTTAAAGAAGGGGTTCCTAACAATAGAGTTTCATATTTATATGATGTAAAAGATCCAGAAACAGGAAATAATTATCCGCCACCCTACTTACTCGAAACAGCTCACAAGATAGCCACAGGAAAGAATCTGCCAAAAGGATTTTTTGATAAGATCAAAAACAATGGTCCTCATTTTCAGAAACTTCGAGAATTGGGATACACGATCGAAACAAAGTGGCACGATGATTTAGATCTTTCGAGTAAAGTATGGAGTTACAAATGGTTGTATACACTAACGACAAATCAGTGGAACAGAGTTTTAGATGCAGGTAAGGTTATTCTTGATCGACTAGATTTAAAAGCCGAAGACCCTAAATTAGTTATCTCATTTCGTGATGATGCGAAGCAGCGATTGGCAATACTTATTGGGAGTAAATATGTCGGAGGTTTTTACTTGGAGAAGGATGAGGTCTATCTACGCTTTTATGTGAACGAGAATTTCGACGTCACATCAGATACTCGATTATCACCAGATTCATTCGAATTCGCCAATAAGATTGGGAAATTGGTTTATATGAAATTGGATGAATGGAAAGGGGATAAAGACCCACTAGTTGAACAAATATTGAACGATGTTTCGAGCTATTACGAAATTGCTCCTAAGACAAATTGGAAGAGGAATCATTTGCCATTTATGACTTCAGTGATACGTCATCAAGGGCCAAGAAGACGGTTTTTGAGCTTTGTGCGTCAAAATCCACAGGAGCGTCTAATTGACATTTACAAATATTACCTAAAAACAACTGGTAATGAAGACGAACTCTATAAATGGGAATTAGGAAAACAGTTCAAAGATAATTGGGATTTGCAAGCGAAAGACTTTAGTGCAATGTTGTCTAGCGTTAAATCGGGTAATCTCCTTTCTCAGCAGGCTACTTCGTTCTATAATTTGGCAAGAAAAAATCCTGAAGATGCAAGAGATTATTACACTTACCTTTTTAATGATGAAATTTCTATTCAAGAAAGGATTCAAGGTGTAAAGGATAGAAGTGCCGATTTAATGAAGAAATGGCATCCGACATGGACAAATTCAGGTCAAGATGAACGAACACTTTCAGTTTTTTGGGCATTTGATGACTTAACAAAACATGCAATTTATAAGTCTTCATTTTACACAGCGTATTGCGACTTAATCGGAGTTAAAGTGGTAAGTCCAGGAGATAAATACAGCCATTATTTAGAATTACTCAATGACCTAATTGAGATCTACATCAAGAAGGATCAAGAATTGATCACATTACAAAATAAATCGATAGATCCTTCAAAGCACATCGAAGATCCAAATTATCATTTATTAGCTCAAAACATGCTTTATCGAATTTTAGACGGGTATTGGGTATGGGAAAATGAATCAAAAGAAGAGACAAAAATGAATTATAGGGAAGTGTTCGAAAATTGGATAAAGAAAAATAATTCAGAAAGTAGCAATATGGCAAGCTCATATATGCGCGCAATGGATCTATTAGATGGAGTCTTGGATTACCCAATCTATGAGGAGACCGATACAAATAAATTAAAGCAGCTTTATGATGATCTGATTGCCAATCAAGGGAATGAAACTGGTATTTATCTGGGAGCAGGACCTGTCTCATATGGCAAGAACGGCTATTATTCTGCAGCTGTAAGAAAATACATCGAATTTCACCAGCAAAAACAAAACTCTACAGATATGAGTGAAAATAAACGACATCCTCTAAACCAAATCCTATATGGCCCTCCTGGGACAGGGAAAACGTTTAAATTAAAGTCGCAATTCTTTGACCGTTATACAACCAAAGAGACCTCTATTTCAAAGGAGCAGAAATTTGAAGAAACAGTCAGGGACTTAACTTGGTGGCAGGTTATAGCTTTAGCGTTAATTGAAGAAGGAACAAGCAAGGTTAATGATTTAATTGATAACAGATGGGTAAGTCATAAAGCAGCTATTTCTGAATCCAAAAATGTGCGAGCAACAATTTGGGGAAGTCTTCAAATGCACACAATTCAGGAGAGCACAACTGTAGCCTATACGCAGAGACAAGCGCCTTTAATATTTGATAAAACCAATGATAAATCTTGGAATCTTTTGGAAAATGAAGCAAAAGAACAAACGCCTGAACTCTATGAAATTATTGAAAGCATTAATAATTTCAATCCAAATCCAGATAAAGAAATTAAGCGCTATGTTTTTACAACTTTCCATCAATCCTATTCTTACGAAGATTTCATTGAAGGAATTAAACCTATAATGAGTGAGGAGGAGGTTATAGGTTCTGTTGGGTATGGCATAGAAAATGGAATTTTTAAAGATCTATGTGAACGAGCATCCCGTGATTCGGATAATCAATATGCTATTTTCATTGATGAGATAAATAGAGGAAATGTTTCGGCTATTTTTGGAGAGTTAATCACCTTGATAGAGGTAGACAAGCGCAAGAATGGTAAAAACCCAATGAGCGTAACTCTACCTTATTCTAAAAAGTTGTTTTCAGTTCCATCCAATGTGGACATCATTGGAACAATGAACACAGCAGACCGTTCTGTAGAGGCATTAGATACGGCATTACGTCGCCGTTTTACTTTTGAAGAAATGTTGCCAAATCCTTCCTTGTTGAAAGAACAGATTGATGGGATTTCTTTGGAGAAACTATTAACAACTATCAACGAACGCATTGAAGTATTAGTAGACAGAGACCATACCATTGGGCATGCATATTTCATGGAAGTTAAATCGATTGATACCTTGAGAAATGTATTTGCAAATAAGGTAATTCCATTGCTGCAAGAATATTTCTATGGTGATTACGCCAAGATGGAAATGGTCATTGGTCCAGATTTCTTTAACAAAGAAAAACGAACTAAGAAAGTTGCCTTTGCCGTTTCGAACGAGGATATTGAAATTCCTTCTGGAAGCTATGAATTGGTCAACGTGATGGATGTTGAATTTGACATTGAAGCAGCATTAATAAGATTACTAAACAATAAATAGGAGTTGAAGTCCATAGATGTATTTGAACATGGCCGTTTATTGATTGGCGAGGAAGGCTTTAACCAAAGTCACTGGGATTCTTTTGTGAAATTGAATACCGTTCACAATGGAGAATATTTTCAAGTTTTACACAACGGTTTACGTTTTAAGCAATACGTTGGCGTTATCCAAGTAGATGGATTATTGGTGCACATTCATCCAAAAGCAGACAAGGATGATAGTAACGACAAATGGAAAGATGTATTACTTCAAATGCTCAAAGCCTGTCGCAAAGTCAACGCTCAAACCGCTGGTAACGCCAATCTAAAAAAACAAAACATTAATTTATTAGAGGTTTATTTTGAATACTTTTTAAAAGAGGTTGACCAACTCATTCATGCTGGTTTAATAAAGAAATACCGCACCGAGACAAGTAATGTAAAAGCACTGAAAGGCAAACTCGATTTTGCTGGAAATATTCGTCACAACCTTATTCACAAAGAACGTTTTTATACTGCGCATCAAATTTATGATGTGAATCACACGCTACATCAAGTATTGGCCCATGCCTTAGATATTGTTGGACAATTTACACGTGCAACACGATTGAATGATAAATGCAGAAGAGCGCAATTAGCATTTCCTGAAGTGGATAGGATAAAGCCCAGTGTTCAGTTACTGGAAGGCATTAAAATCAACCGAAAAACAGCTCCTTATGAGCGAGCACTGCAATTGGCAAAGTTGATAATTTTGAATTATTCACCCGATATCAATCACGGGAAACAGAAAATGATTGCCTTACTCTTTGATATGAATGTTTTGTGGGAAGAGTATGTTTTACGCGAATTGAAACGATACGCTCAGATGTATCCCGAGGAAGAATGGGAAGTAACAGGTCAATCTTCTAAAGTTTTCTATGGATCACACCGTACCATTCGACCAGATATTGTATTAAAAAAGAGGGGAGAAACGATTATCATTGACACAAAGTGGAAACGTCCCACTAACAAAGCCGCAAGTATAGAAGACTTGCGGCAAATGTATGCCTACGCGCGCTTTTGGGATACAGAGAAAGTAATGTTACTCTATCCTGGCGATCCGATTGATTCTCAATTTTTATCCTACAGAAACCAAGAAATTGACCGAAAAGAACATCAATGTAAAGTGGCGTTAGTCAGTGTCCTTGAAGATAATTGCCTATCCAAAAACCTTGGCCGCAAAGTTTTGAAAGAAATCGAGCAGTGATTAAGGCGGAGAAATGCTTTCTTCTTGAAGATTGGTGATAAGCTATCAAGTAATAAAGTGTTTGGAGCTAATTCTCCGTTAATAGGAGAAGTGTTCGCTTGCATTTTTCGCCATCATAGAATTTTTGAAGTACTGCTTCAAACAAACTATTTTCTGATTGAACGGCAGCGAAAAGCGTCATGGAAGATCTCATTTTTAGGGCATCGGTTCTACCCAGTATGTCTGTCGCACTTTTTTCCTCTATAGAAAGAAAGGCTCGTGTGATATCTATCAAACGGTTGCTGAGCAGTTCGTGTTGGAGATAGGCGATGGATTCTTGCGAGCTTTTAATGGAGTATTTCTTAGATTTTTCGCTTAATCCTAATCCATCCATTTGTGGGAAGATAAACCACATCCAATGGCTTGTTTTTTTTTCAGCTTTTATTTCCGAAAGCGCTTTGGAATACATTGATAGATCACCTAAGAATTTTGAGTTTTGCGCGGTGATAAAACGATCGAGAATAGAATTGTTATCCATCTGTGCACCAATTTATTTCATCTCAAGTTTCTCCAAAGCATCTTGAAAAGATAAATAAAATGCCATAGCAGTTGGATCAAGATTGCCTCTTACAGAACGAATAAAGGAGATTCTTCCTCCAAGCTTATTTACAAATCTCTCGATTTCAGTATCGAATGGTGGTCGCTCGAGACGATAATGGTTTTGAGTGGCGTCCGCGGCTCCATTGGTACATAAGTCATGCACCATTGCGCGGGTAGCCTTCATGTACTTGCGGTCGACGTTTATTTTTTTGTTTACTATAACACCTGTCACACGATGTTGCTGATGTGGATGCCGGTAGTGTACTTTTTTTGGATTAATCAGGAAACCATGTCCTTCTATGAGTTGATCAATGGTTGAGCGTATTTCAGGGCGTATAAATTCCTGTGATGAAAAGGTCATATCGTCGGCATAACGGGTATAGTTGAGTTCGTTCTGAGCGGCAAAATCCATTAATTCATGGTCGAGGAGTAATGTGCAGAAATTTGCAATCACGGGAGAAGTAGGAGCGCCTGTTGGTAGGCAACCTTCATAGGTAACCAGTAACGTCAATGTTTGAGCTATAGTTTGGTTAAAATCAAAGAGTTCAGACTGAAACAAGCGATATACTTGCTTTGTTGTAATGTTGGAAAAGTAGTCTTTTAAATCCAATGAATAGATGTGTGGCTGCGCGACATGTGGCATTGCATTACCCACAATGGATGGGGGCGTAGTGTCATGTTCACTTGCACGGACAAATCCATAGGACGATGCAGGGCGAATGAGACTGTAATATCCTTGCAAAAATTCGTTTAAGCGGAATTGGGCGTATTTAGTTCCATAAATAGGAGCGGTGATAACGCGTTTTCCTCCTCGCTTTTTTTGAAGTGTAAACACTTCATATTTTGGAGAGTTCACGATATCTTCGACTACTGTAAATTGTTGACGAAGCAAACATACTAATTGGAAATGATGTTCAAGTGATAGGATAGCTAAGGTATATTGTCCTGCACGACTTAGTGGACTATACCATTCAAAGTAAACTTCAGAAGCATTTCTTGATTCAGCGCGTGACCGATTCGCTTTTGCCAGTATTCGTATATAATTTAATTCTTTCATAGTTAAAAAAGAGCCGTTACTTAAATTATCTCGATTTTATTCGCTTTCTCGCGAAGCGGAGCGGAGTGAGCATCGCAGAGAAGGCGGTCTGTGTGCAACATCTCACTCGGACTGCGGAACACAGTCACATGTCGATTATTTCGACAGCATAATTTTGTATGTAACGGCTCTAAATACATCTATTAAAACGGATTTTCATCCTCAAATTCATTAAAACGAGTACCTCTTATAAAAGTATGAATAACCTCATCAACACTATATATGCGATTGAAGTCACGTGTTTTTTTTAAAAAAATGGTTTTCGATTTACCAATTCTATTCTTAGCAAAAATGAGGCGAATAATATGCTCTGTAGGTCCATGTTCATCTTCGAGTAATCCATAATATTCTGGGCGGTAAATGAATGCTACCTTGTCCGCATCCTCTTCTAAGGCCCCACTTTCTTTAAGGTCTGACAAAATCGGGGTTTTAGATCCTCCACGCATTTCTACGGAACGACTTAATTGGCTCGCAACAACAAGAGCTAAGTCATGCTCTTGAGCGAACTTCTTTAAACGTTGTGAAATATATCCCAATTCTTGGTGTCGATTGCGGTTGTATTTTGCCTCTCCAAGCAATTGAATGTAATCAACGAACATCACTTTTATTTCACGTTCAACGACATACGTCTCCCAATGCTTAATCAAACTATCAATTGACGATCTGTTTTCGTCTGAAATTAAAAGAGAGCGATCTTGCATTGATTTGATGGCCTTCTGAATGCGGTACTTCTCATCTCCATTCAAGCGATTCAACTGCAAATATTCAATAGCGATATCGGCTTTATTGGCTATAAAACGCTGTGCCAAAAGATCCGCTGAAATATCCAATGAACAGTATAAGACAGGCGCATGTACTGAGGCATTGATCGCCATTTGAACAAGCAATTGAGTCTTCCCCATGGAAGGGCGCCCTCCAATGAGCAACATTTCAGTTGGAATCAAACCGCCGTAGGTATCATCATATTGTTTAAAACCTGTTGGAATAGCTCTGTTTGAAGGGATTTCAGCATCCAATCGCGTTGCGACCTCATCCATTATGGAGAACAAGTCTTTAGCCGGCCTTGGTGGTCTGCTGTAGTGCTCATTTTCTGAAATAAAACGTTTTAGGTTTTTTAAAAACTCTTTATCATCAATTTGCTCGTCTAATTGAATTTCTTTTTTAAAACGATTAACAAGGTTGTTTTGCTTGGTCATAGAATCTCTAGTAAGAATTAAAAATGGTTAGTTGAATCGTTGTGAATTCTCTTTTCTAAAGTACGGAAAAAGAAAATAGGTGAGGAGGGATGTGGAAAAGTATTTTAGAAGGTTAATGGAAATTCATATAGAAGTGTTAATGTATTAAAATTGTTCTGTATTCGGGGTAACCATTATTATAGAAATAGTTTTATCTTGGTTACCTTCAAAGGGTAGGATTTCATCTTATGGAAGTTTTATCTTAATTAATAAAATAGAACTATTTCAGATGTACCCTTATTCACATATTTTTTTTATTTTTAGATAAAAAAACATGAGCGACAACGATAAAACTCAAATCTTTAGTTATGGTAGTTCGACTAAATCGAATAAAGATGCGGATAAGACACAGCACCTGAATAAGGACGAAACGGTGGCAAAAACAACATTTGACGACACACTAGCAGGTGGTGATCAAACGGTAATAATAGGTCAAGGGACAACGGGAAGCGGGAAAACTGCGACTAAAAGAAAATTAGTAGGTTGGCTAATTTCATACACCATTGATGAAGCTGGAGCTGACTTTCGAATTTTTGAAGGAAAAAATAAACTCGGTAGAGATAGTTCAAATGAGATTCGGCTTTTTCAAGACCCCAAAATTTCGGGCGAACATGCCACCCTTTTATTTAGAGGGTCAGATCTGCATGTGAAAGATGAATTAGCTTCCAATCCAAGTTTTCATAATGGGAAAGAAATTGAGCCTGGTCAAACAGTAAAAGTGAGTGATGGTGATACGTTGAAATTTGGTGATAACGAATTTACTTTTCGAAAAGCATGTCTGTAAATGTAAGATTCTTATTTCTAATTGTTTTATTACCATTTATTGGTTTAGGTCAGTCTGCTTTGAAGCAGAGCAATGTCGATCAATTTCCTGATGTAGAGTTTGTCTTCAATCACAGAAACCCAATTGGTATTGATACGAACGCTGTCCAGTTTTTTGAAAACGGGCAGTTAATTAAAAATTATAAGCTCGTAAGACAAAACGACGTTCATGCCACTATTTCCAAAAAGCAAGTGCTGGTACTTATCGAGAATAGTTATTGGCCTAGATTTGAAGAACAATTAAAAGAGGTTAAACGCCTTTGGAATGAAATATCGAAAGATGTAGTTCAGGAGAATGATGCTTTTCAAATTGCAACATTTGACTGGACAAGAGGAGAGAAGACATTGAATTTCTTATCTCAAGAATGGTTAAATGATGGTGCTGAGCTTAATAGTGTCATCCAAAACATTCAAAAACCCAAGGTTGACGGCAGAACCCATAAATCGACTGAAATATATTCGGCATTGAGAGAAGGGGTTGACTTCATGGCAAAGCAATCCACTGATAGTTTAACAGCTAAATCAATCATTTTATTCTCAAGTGAGTTTAATAATATCTTTAATAACTCACAAACGAAAACAGATGTTATTATTGAAGCGAGACAAGCAGATATTCCGATTTATGCTTTTCGATATCCTTACAGTGATAAGTACGATTTAAAAGATGTGGCGCAGGCAAGTCTTGGAAGGCATTTAGATATGAAATCAAATTCCGACGAAGCTGTGAGCAATATAATTAATGGTATTAAAAAGGATTATCAAGGGGTGGATTATCAATTATCTTTTGAAAGTTCAATAGCTCCATCTGAGGATTTTAGAACAATTCAGGTTCAGCTGTCGAAAGATGATAAAATAGAGTTTAAGTATCAAGCTCCCTCTAGAATAAGCTATTTATGGAAAAATCCTGCATATCGTTATGGCGGAATAATATCACTTGTATTGCTGCTTGTGATAATTGTTTGGTCTGTAATGCTATTTAGGAAAAAGAAACAAAAAGAAAAAGAAGAATTCAAAATAGCACAAGATGAAACGAGGAGAAAAGTTGAAGAAAGTGAACAAAGACAAGCAGCAGCCCTTGAACGAGAGAGATTAAATAAGTTAAATGAAGAAAAAATACTTTTTGATACGAAACTTAACACAGCATTTAAAAAGCTTCCTCGAGTGCCTAAGTTAGTGGCTCAAAATGGAGATGTTTTTGAAATACTTCATCCAGTTTTTACAATTGGTAGAGCTGATTCTAATAGTTTACAAATCAATAATTCAACACTCTCAAAGCAACACGCAGGTATTTACTTTGATCATTTTCCAGGAAAAACTGACTTAATGAATCATAGAAGTTTTTATTTGGTCGATTTGGATAGCACCAACGGAACATTACTTAATAATAAACGTGTGTTGACAAATTCAGATCTTTTCCGAGAATCAGAAGCTGAGATACTTCTGAAAAACAATGACCTGATCCAAATGGGAGAATTAACATTTACTTTTATCGACTAAAGTGGCAGAACAAAAAATTAAATATCACTCTTTCTCTGCATCCGACGTAGGTAGGAAACGCACTAATAACGAGGATAATTTTGGAGAAATAACAGTTGAGTTAGGTAAGGCCTTTATCGTCTGTGATGGAATGGGCGGACATGCTGCTGGTGAAAAAGCATCAGAGATAGCTGTTCAAACCATTCAGGATTTCTTCAAGACCAATGAGTACGATAATATACCTAGTCTGTTAACAGAGGCCATTCAACATGCGAACAGCAATATTTGGGAAGAAGCTCAAAATGATCCTTCGTTGAAAGGGATGGGTACCACCTGTGTGGTTGTCTTTGTGCATAACAATGGAGAAGTCTATATTGGTCATGTGGGAGATAGCAGGTGTTATCTATTAAATGATGATCAGAATTTGACAGTTCTCACACGGGATCATTCGTATGTTCAATTCTTAATTGAAACAGGAGAAATTCAACCAGAAGAGGCTTTTAATCATCCTTCAAAAAATAGAATTTTAAAGGCGTTAGGTATTGATGAGCACATCACTCCAGAGGTAACTAGTGAGCCGCATAAGTTGCCTGTTAATAGTACACTGGTACTTTGTACAGACGGACTGAACGATATGCTTACAGACAATGAGATAAAGCAATTGTTAATCACCAATAGCGGTTGTGAGGAGCAAACGAAACAATTAATTGAGGCAGCCCTTGAAAAAGGTGGTAAAGACAATGTGACTATTACGATTATTCAGTTCCTTGAAACTCCTTTTGAACAAGCAATGCTCATCGAAAAAGAAGGAGCAAAAGCGGGTTCTTTTAAGAAGGTGTTTTTTTCTGTAAGTATATTCATTGTTCTCCTCGGATTATTAGTGTTTTTATTTTGGCCCATTGATTTAAAGGGAACGCTGAAAGAAGAGAATGTTGAGGATGAAAAGGAAATCGTAATTGAAGCAGTACCTGCAGAAGCAGAAGTTGATGTTTTAGAAGTGCCTCAATTACCCAAGCAAGATACTCCAGTTAATTCAGAAATTATAGAAACTCAACCAGTTGCCGATGAAAGACTGGAAAGACTGGATACAATAGAAGTTCCATCGAATAGAGTTGTTAAAGATTCTGTTCAGAGCAATTCGGAAATTCAACGTACAGAAGACGCGCCACCTGAGGTAAATGATACTGTAATAGACCAGCAGAAATTTTAAGGGTATTAGAATGAAACTGTATTTATCAATCTCTGAAAAAATATATGAATTAGAGTTATCGCCTTACGAAGAGTTGAAATTGGGTAGAAATAACAATCTATACGATTTTTCCAATACTATTTCAAGAGAACACGTCATTTTGAGACAAGAAGACGGACAGCTAAATGTTAAGGACATTTCAACAAACGGATGTTTCATTAATGGTAGGAGAGTAACCCCGAATAAATGGATTGTGTTAAATCCTAATCAGGAGTTATCCCTAGAAAAAAATGGTCAAATTAAGTTATCTGCGCCCCCGATGACTAAACGCAAAGTTAAGTCGGATTTAAAAGATGGGCTTAAAGATTTATTTATAGTTAAGTCTTTAGTGACGATAGGAAGAAGTAGTGAATGTGATATTGTTCTTTCGGATTCACTTATTTCAAGAAAGCACGCAACCGTTGAAAAAATTGGGGAAACCTATTTTGTTACGGATCATAGTTTAAATGGAACATTTATCAATGGAAAACGCATTGAGAAGAAGTCAAGATTAAATTTAACTGATACGTTGATGATTGGGCTATACCAATTCTCATTATCTAAATCAAACCAAGATTTATCAAAAGAGACGGCAATTTTGGTGAAAGATTTATCCCTTACTTTTTCAAATGGCCAAAAAGGACTGCACCCTATTTCTTTTACTATAGAAAAGGAGAGAATGGTCGCACTTATGGGGCCTAGCGGGTGTGGTAAATCAACATTGCTACAATTGCTTAATGGCGTGTATACGCCAACTCAAGGGTCCGTTTCTATTTTTGGACTTCCGCTGTCAACTCATTTTGAATTACTCAAACAATTCATTGGGTATGTTCCACAGGAAAATATAGTGCATGAAGATTTAACGATTAACGAGGCACTCTATTACACTGCAAAGTTAAGACTAGGTAAGCACGTCAATCAAAACGAATTGAATGAACGCATAAACCAAGTACTTGGTACCCTAAATATAAATGATAAAGAGCTGCGTAAACAACCAATAAATAAGTTATCGGGAGGACAAAAAAAGAGAGTTTCTATTGCTGTTGAATTACTTACGCAACCTAAGATATTATTTTTAGATGAGCCAACAAGTCCGTTAGATCCTGAAACCATTGAAGAGTTTTTAAAATCACTGCAGCAATTAAGCAAACAGGGGACAACTGTGATTATGGTGACTCATAAACCGGAAGATCTTTCTTTTATGGATGAGGTGTTCTTTATGGGTAAAGGTGGATATTTGGTATTTCAAGGGAATCAGGCTGAAATTACCAGTCATTTCTTGTGTGAGCGTTTGACTCAGGTTTATCAAAATGTAAGTGAAATAGGAGATGCTAAAAAATACTATCAAAAACTTTTAGAAAGATCAACAGCGGTGTCGCCAGGTCAGAAACCAGATGTTAAAAATTTAGAGGCCCCAACTATCGATTTGCTCTATCAGTTTTGGTGGTTAAGTTTGCGCTATGCTCAAATCAAATGGAATAATCAGCAAAATATGCTTATCGCTTTCCTTCAACCCATCATTATTGCATTTTTAGTTCTACTGGTTTTTTCTGACTTAATATCTGAAAATGAGGTTGGGGTAGTTGTAGGAAATATTGGTGTTTTATTTATTACTGCACTTTCTGTTATATGGTTTGGTATTAGCAATTCTGCGAAAGAAATCGTTTCAGAAAAGGCTATTTTCAATCGAGAGCACCTATTCAATTTGAAGTTATTACCCTATCTGTTGAGCAAAACGGTTGTTTTATCGTTACTCACAATGCTTCAAACATTACTTTTTTTAACCATTATTAAATGGGGTTACCCCGATTTAAACGATATCGGACTTCAATTTGTTTTTGTGAGTATTTTGGGATTTAGTGCAGTTACCTTTGGTTTATTACTCTCATCCATTTCCAAGACTACCGAAGCGGTTATGAGTATGCTTCCCGTAGCACTCATTCCTCAGATCATACTTGCTGGAATTGTGCAGCCATTGGAGAGTAAGTTCACCGAGTTGCTGAGTTATATATCCCTCGGAAGATGGGGTACGGAGGGAATTGCTCGTATTCAAGATAGGATGGAATCAGCCGAAAGCATGCCGTTTATGCCAATTATTGAACAGAACTTGTATCCTAGTTCCGATGAAATGGAAGTTGCTTCTATTTCAGGTAATATGATAGTTTTACTTCTACTGAGTTTTATTTTTTTAGTATTTACCTATTTTAAGATGCAGAAGGTAAAATGAGCAAAGTGTTGTCATTAAGTATCGGTAGAAGCGAAAAAAGCGACATTGTTTTTGAGGATAAAACAGTTTCTCGCTTGCATGCTAGAATTACGAAAATTGATGATGATCTTTTTTTACTTGAGGATCTTGACTCTACCAACGGAACATATGTAAATGGTGGGAGGATAACGACTCCCACTGAAGTTCATATCAGCGATAAAATTGAAATAGGCAGTCAGCATTTAAACTGGAAGGTAGTATTGGCGTATTTTGAAAGAAACGAAGAGGTTATTCCGTTACCTGTTGCCGAACCATCTGTATCTGTCAGAAAATGGATGCCCTTCGCAATTCTTATGTTATTAGTAATTGGATTCAGTTCTCTTTTATTGATTTCAAAAGAAAAAAATGAGGCGATTACTGTAGTTGAATCGAAAGAAGGGACAGTAGTAGTTGAACCTGATGATTCTAATAATGATAGCAATACATTAGGTTTTGACAGTATCAGCCAAGCACCACTGATAGAAAACAAAGAAAGCACAAATGAGCTCGTTCAATCAGACGAGGATATTGCGAGTAGTTCATTTTATAGCGTGAAAAAAGACCCTATTGAATATTCTATTAGTTGCCTTCGTGAAGGATCCGATTTAAATGAGTTGATTGGAATTGGGGCAGATATTGAAGATGGATGGATTACTTTTTCAGCAGATGAAGTGGGTGTTGCTGAAGAACTAAAAGTAGGGAAGGAGCTGAAAAAGGATGTGGATCAAGAATATACCTATAATAGTGAACTAAAGTATAGTGGCCGCATTGAACCCATATTCAAAAAGCTTATTAGTGGGCTTGATAGTCCAAGAATGAAGTATACTTATTATATCGTAAACAGCAATGATATAAATGCTTTCACAGCGGGAGGATTAATTTTTATTACTACGGGAATCATCGATTTTGCAATTAGTAATGATGAACTTGCGTGTGTGATCGGACATGAGATTTACCATAACGAATTGGGGCACATCAACAAGATGATTCGCAAAGAAAAGGCAGCTCAGAATTGGTTTGGTGATTTTGCTGATTGGACATTAATTGCTTCAAGTATAGCGGGTGCATCTTTCAATCAAGAAAACGAAGCATATTGCGACATGTACGGAGTTGATTTAGCCATCAAAGCAGGTTATGACGGGAAAGCTGCCAGTCAGTTCTGGAGTAGAATGGAAAGCAGCTCAAACGATGTAGATAAGCTATTTAGTACACACCCATTTTCTGAAGAACGAATGGATTGTATTGATGAGCATTTGAACCGGAATTATTGGGGGGAATGAGCTATTAAAAGATTTTAATAGGAAATTTAAAAGCAGCACTCATAAACAATGCTTGCATAACCATATTCCATAAAATCCCCTTGTTCTATAATTATTTATTTCTCCCGCTGCCTCAGATTTCATAGCAAAAGATGCAATACTTACATAGTGGAGGTCATCTGTTATATTTAATAAATTAGCGTGCTGATATCCCTGAGACTTTAAATCTGCTAAATATTCTTCTGCAACTTTTTTATTTGAATAAGACTCAACAATAAGGTGAAAACATGCTGGACGAAGATGCACATCCTCCCTATTTATTTTGTCTGTATTTTTGAGACAACGTACTGAAAAACCTTGACCATTCATGGCACTGATCCATCTGAAATTTTCGGAAATGTTATTTTTTCGAAAACTATCGTCAAAATCAAGTTTCAACACGCTATCATAGCGGCGGTCAAACCAATAATGTGCGGAATCAACCTCAGAAATACTATACCAATAACCTTTATGCATAATCCCAAATGCCTCACCCCATGATTCACGATATCCGCCCAGATCATAATCAAAAAGGTTTAAACTATCCAATTTTGGGCCTGGAGGTTCGAGTAAATTTAGATAATAGATTAATTGTTTCCAATCCTCTGGTGATGGAATACGCCAGCCCTCTGGTGCTATGCCACGGAGATCTTCAATTGCATATCGATTGTATATTTTTCCGTATTTATAAGAAGAATTTTTAAATATACTAGATCGAGACTCATCATTATAATAATAGCACCATGCGGGCTCTTTATTTTTCCCTGCTTTTCTCCATTCCTCATCTGTTTGTGCTTGAGGAATTGGATCTCCATTGCGAAATCTGTCCACGTTGAGATTTTTGGTCATCCAAATCTGATTCCCTATCGTTATTTGTGTCGATGTATCGGAATCTGGATCAATTACTGAGTCCCCCATTTTTTCGCTAGATAATTCATTCCAAGTATTAGTTCTAGGTTTAGAATCTAACCAAGCTTTCCATACACTAATTGCTAAGGCTACAGCCAAAGTGATTAAAAAAACCTTCACTATATTGTCTATTCGTTTTGTGTATGGTGAGGGTGCTTTTGTTTGTTTTACTTTTAACACCTTCTCCATATCCCCAACCTTCTGATACCGATTACTAGGAATCAATTCCATTGCTTTTATCACAGCACTTTCAACTTGATTACTTACGTTTGGGTTAATCGCAGTAATTGGTTTTAATTGGTTGATTGTTCTATCAGTGGCTTGCAAAGGTTTTTCACCAGTTAACATAAAATATAAGGTGGCGCCAAGCGAATAAATATCGGTATATTTATCTTTTTTATTTTGGTTTGAGTATTGCTCAGGCGGAGCATAGCCATGACTCAACAGAATTAAAGTCGATGTGTCGCCATTATCATCATCGTGAAATTTAGCCGTTCCAAAATCAATTAATACAGCTTTGTTATTAGGTGTAATTATTATATTATCGGGTTTGATATCACGGTGTAAATAGTTTTTTGCATGAATAACTTCAGTAGCCTGCAGTAATTGGTTAAAAATGCCCAATGCGGTTTCTTCATCAAGCTTACCTTTTTCTTGAACATACGCTTTAAGATTTTTTCCCTCTACGAAATCCATCACCATGTAAGCAGTATTGTTCGCTTCAAAATACTCGAGTACTTTGACAATATTTGGGTGATCAAACTTTGCCAATTTCTTAGCTTCCTCTAGAAACTTGTTTTTGAAATAGGAAAAATCAATACTACCAATTGCTTGGGAGGTAATACTTAAACTCTTTTCTCGTCGGCTATTTCCGGAAAGAAACAATTCTTTTATACAAACATCACGGTCAAAAACACTATCGTACGCCTTATAGGTAATTCCAAAACCTCCCTGCCCAATTTGATGTAAGATGGTGTGTCTGTTGTTGAGTTTGTAGTTATTGGGTAAAGAGTTGCTCATATATAAGGAGTTGACCTAAAAGTAGTAGTTTTTCTATTTTGATGTATTTTACGTCAAGAAAAATACGGGCTTATGTTTTCATGATTTATCAATGCTTATACCTTGATTTTATCAAAAAAAGTATGCTTTTGAAAATCATCTTTAAAATCTTCTAACAGCCCGAATTCTAGGATGATCTGCATAATTATAATTTGGGTCGTCGACATTATCAATTGTATAAAAGTAACCATCATCTGGGCCTGCTCCCCAAAACCAGCCACCATTTTGTTCGACTCTTGAACTTGTCCAGTAGAGATTAGTTCTATCCGAAAAATCAAAGCCTTTTAAGTATAAATTTCGATTTAATAGTTTGCATTCACTTTTTGTAGGAAGTCTCCAGTCATTATATCCAGATAGGTTTAAATTATTACAAATTGATAATGCATCGCTTCTTTGACCCGCTGTTCCATTATCAGAAGTAGTGCAAACTAATCCATGTAATTTACTTTCGTCAATATAAAAAATACGGCCTCCCTGATAAATTGAACCTATTTTTATTTTTAATTTTTCTTTATTTTCTTCAACTCTTCTTAGACTATCCTGCTTCTTGATCTCAGAAATTAATTTTAAACTATCAAGTTGTTGTATCTCCTTTTCCTTCTCATATGCCACCTTCTTCAAACGATTCTCTTCCTCTTTTACCTTTCCCTCTAAATCTTGATAAGTTTTATTCACCGGTGCGGCGACCTCCTTATTATACTGAAAAAGTGTAATCAAAATTGCTAACAATAACCCACATCCCAACAATATTTTTTTTTGCTGAACTTTTTTAAAAAATGTATTGTTAGATCGACTTTCATTTTTCTTAAAGACAGGTTCTTGCCTAACAATCATTTTTTCAAAATCTATCACAAGGTCTTGCTCTTTATCGACCCACGCCGATTTAGTTGTAGAATCAATTTCGTTAATAAAATCAATTATACATTGAAATCGGTTACCCTCCTCTTTTTTAGTAGCCTTATCAATAATTCCATCCCACTTGGTTTCAGTTTTTGCGAGGGGTTCATCCACAATCTTCCTAAAAACATCAAATGTACTTTCTGTCTGAATGTCATACGGCACTTTACCAGTAACCATCTCCCAAAGCACCACTCCCAAAGAATAAATATCAGAACGATGATCCACATCTTTAGTACTACGAACCTGCTCAGGACTCATATATTTAGGAGTTCCCATTTGCATGCCAGTTCCTGTACCTGTATAATCTATGTTTGAATCATCACTGTTCTTGGCAATACCAAAATCAGTGAGTTTGATAACTCCTGACGGTGTCAACATAAAATTAGAGGGCTTTATATCTCGGTGCACAAAACCTTTTTTGTGGATGTACTCTACAGCATCCAACATCTGCTGAAACAGTTTCTCAATCTCGTTGTCAGGTAAAGCTCCTTTACGATGTAAATATTCTTTTAGAGTTTCTCCTTCAATGTATTCTAATTCAATCGCAACAAAATCAGGCTCGTCTAACAAGTCCTGAACACTAACAATATTCGGGTGATTCAGTTGTATCATGTTCCTAGCTTCC
>JAQWYK010000026.1 GCA_029254025.1 Crocinitomicaceae bacterium
AGAAAATAGCGTCGCTTCTAATGATACTGATATTCAAACTCAAAAAATAAACATACTAAACAAAGTAGATCAGAATTATGCTGATGAAATAAACCAACTTAATTCACAACTAAAAGACGGTACAGCTACACAAAACGATGTGTTGGAGCGCAACTCTGGCTACTTGGAAAACTTAAACACAGCATTAAATGCCGTGAACCAGAATATAGAGAAGAACGGTGAGACTACTGAATTGACAAATGAAAAAAACATTCTCCAACAAGAAATCAACGCCATTGAAGCGAAGGTTGCTGAGTTGAACCAACTCATCGCTGAACAAGAAAATAATGTGGCCGCCAATACCACCTTTACTCCAGAACAGCGCGAGGAAGTAATTAATAAAACTGATCACACCTACAGTTTCGATATCGGTGAACTAGAACAACAGTTACAAAACAAAACGATTGGCGAAGAAATGGTGATTGGGAGAAAAGAGCAATACAAAACCAATATTGAACGAGCGTTGGATCGAATAAATGCGGAGATTAACAACAAAGGAATCTCAACCGAACGATTGCTTGAACAATCTATTCTCACTTCGGAACTCAATAGTGTGTCCCTCGACATTGAGCAAATTTCTCTCCAACTTGCACAGGCAAAAGAAGATCATCTCTCGGATATTACAAAAAAAACTGCTCTAACAACTTCGGAGAAAGCAGCAATTAACTCTACGCAAAAGGATTTATCCTTATTAACAGCAAAGCTTACGGCTTTAGATAAACTTGCACTAGAGATACAAGAACTTATCGCAATTGAAACAAACCAAGGAGAACTCATTCGTTTGAGACAAGCATTAGCTGAGGTCCAGAAAAGAAAACGTCAGGTTCGATTTGACATTGGTGATGTCGAGCAAACGAATATCATAGCTCAATTACCAGAAAATGTCGCTTCATCTAAGACTGAAAAACAAATACAGGCCGTTGAAAGTAATCAAGTAAAAATAACTGAACTCAATAACAACAAAGTTGAACTTGAATCCCGCCTAAATGCTACTGATTCAGAAACGGAAAAAGCTAAAATAGAGGCTCAAATAGATAAAACGGAGGAAAAAATTGCACGAGAACAAGTCGAGATATTATCGACAACTACCGACGTATCCGCAGAAGTGATTTCCACAGAACTTAGTTCCTTATCCCCTGAAGAACAAAATAGCGTCTCCACGTTAGAAGCGGAGCAGCTGAATTTAAGTGCACAACGGTTAATTGAGCAAGCTGAGTCTGAAAAAGATCCTCAATTAAAAAGTCAATATTTAGCACAAGCTCAGGACAAACAAAATCAGGCACTAGAGGCGATAGCTCAAACAAAAAACAGCGCTCAAAAAGATGCAATTATTGGAGAGATAATTGCCGCTGAAAACATCGAACTTCAAGATGACCTGAAGTTTTTCCAATCGCGCACATATTTAGAAAAAGAACAACAATCAATTGACGTTCAATTGCTTGCTATTCAAGACGAATTAAAGGAAATTGATCTATCATTGAGAACAGCCAAGAAGAAAGAAGTTCAACAACTCGAAATCCGCAAAAACAAATTGGTTGCATTACAAAGAGAACTGACAGCAAAACGCAATGATACGTCTGATGAACTTGCAATACTCAAACAGAAGAAACAATCTAATCTAGGCAAAGGAATAGACGAAAAATCGATAGATTACAACTTGACCTATAAAGAAGAGGTTGAAATAGCTCAATCGGACAATTATAAAGCACTTTTCCCCGTAATCAATAAATTGGAGCAAAAACAATACGAACTCCAGGTAAAAGAACAACTGATTTTCACCAATACACAAATCGTTAATGACATTCTCGATAACAACCCAACTCCGATTGAAGAGGAAAAAGCTGAGGTAAGTTATCTATTGCAAAGTGTTGCTTACACACAGAAAGAAATCGAAACAATCCGATTGGAAATTAAAGAACAGCAGGCTCTAATTAATCAACTCCTTCCATCCGATCCTCGCGATAGAGAGATCACTCAAAACCTATTGGCGCGTAACGTAACCCCTGTTATGGAAGCTCCTTCCCTACCTGTAATGGCCACAGGGTTAATTATTGCAGATAAAGGATCAAACGTGTACAACGATGCTAACCCAATTCCTTTAGAAGTTGCAAAACCTAAAGGACTCTTCTTTAGAGTTCAAATCGGTGCATTTAGTAAACCCGTACCGAACGAAACATTTAATGACTTCTCTCCAGTCTCTGGCGAACAAGTGCGACCAGGTCTCATTCGCTACATGGCCGGATATTTTGGAGGAAGACGTGATGCTGAAAATGCGCGAGATAGAATTCGTGAAATGGGATACAGCGATGCATTCGCAGTTGCCTATTGTGATGGAGAAAGAATACCCGTATATCGCGCAGTTCAACTGATGGAGTCTGGGGCTTGTGTTCCTACTATAACTTCTTCGGAAACTCCAATTCTAGTGGCATCCGAAACTAGTGAGATGAATCAACTAGGCGGTTTTGAACCTGAACTCGATGAATTCGCCTATAACAAAGCACCTGGTGCGGCAGAGGCCATGGCTGGAGAAACAAAATTGGGTCTCTATTTTACAGTTCAAGTTGGGGTATATAATCGACCTGTTCCAGCTTCACAACTAAAAAATATTTTCCCGCTGATTACACTGCGGTTACCGAATGGACAAATGCGCTATTCATCGGGCATGTTTGACAATGTTCCTCAAGCTAGTATAAAAAGAAAAGAAGCTATTGATTTAGGTATTCAGGATGCCTACATTGTTGCCTATTACAAAGGTGAACGAATTTCCGTAGCGCAAGCGAATAAATTGTTAGCTGAACACGGGAACTCAATCTTAGAATCTGTAACTCCGACAGAACGGAACAAGAATACCCTAAGCACAGTAATTAATGCCCCTAAACCACCTGAAGAACCAGTATTAAAAGGTCGAAGTTTATATAGTCAATTCAAAAGTAAAGCAACCTATGAGAGTTATCCTACCCAAGTACTCAATCGCTTTAATGAAGATGGTGGACTGTTTTATTATGACGAAAATACAGGTAAAATTCAATCCATTTTATATCCTTTGAAGAATACACCTTCCCTCCCATTACTTCGTTCAGAATTAGATGAAATTGCTTTTTATCAAGTATTTGAAGTTAAAGACCTAGAAGCAACAAGTCTAAGCGCAGCATTGAATCAATCAAATGAAGTCGTAAACCTACTTACTGTAAAAGTGACATTCGAGGACTTGACGGACGATTTAATGAATGTATTCATTGCTGAAAATTGCTTAAAACAAATTTTCACGAGTGAAGCTGGATTAATAATGCAATTCTTTGAATTTGAAACAGCGGATCAACTTGTAAGTTTAGAAATTGAAATGGCGCGATTAGGAGCCACAGAACTTGTCTTGTCAAATTTCACCTGCGATTTAAACGATTAAACAATGACAACAGATCAACTTAATCATTGTCACGATACGATTCGTCCACATATTCATCGTACCCCTGTATTGTTCTCCACTCAACTGAATGAGCTGGCAGGATGCATTCTTATGTTTAAATGCGAGAACTTCCAAAAAATGGGAGCGTTCAAAATGAGAGGAGCCACCTATGCTATTACTCAATTACCAGAAGAGTTGTGTAATAAAGGAGTCGTCACCCACTCTTCTGGAAACTTCGCGCAAGCCCTCTCCCTAGCGGCACAATCACTGGGCGTCCAAGCATATATTGTGATGCCCGAAAATGCCCCTGAGGTGAAAATAGCGGCTGTGACAGGATACGGGGGACAAGTGATTTTATGCGCTCCGACTATGGAACAACGCGAAGCAAGTGCACTCAAAATTCAACAGGAAACCGGTGCAACATTTATACATCCGTCGAACGATGCAGCAGTTATTACTGGCCAGGGAACTGTTGCTAAAGAACTATTGGAGGATTATCCTGATTTGGACATTATTGTCTCACCAGTAGGCGGTGGAGGTCTCATTGGAGGAACTATTTTAGCCGTTGAAGCACATCCAAAAAAAGTTCAAGTCATCGGAGCAGAACCCGCTGAAGCTGATGATGCATATCGTTCATTACTTTCGGGTAAAATTGAAAAAAATAGAACAACGAATACCATTGCCGATGGGTTAAAAACCATGCTCGGAGATATCAATTTCCCACTTATTCAACGCGGTGTTCAAAAGATTGTTCGAATTGAAGAAAAAGAAATCGTTGATTCAATGCGCCTGATTTGGGAGCGCATGAAAATTATTGTAGAACCCTCTTGCGCCGTAACCTTAGCAGCCGTGCTTAAAGAAAAAGAGTTCTTTGCCGGTAAAAAAGTTGGATTATTAATTTCAGGAGGAAATGTGGACCTCAGTAAATTACCATTTTAGCAATGTCATCATTCAACTATTATGCTGTTTTCAAGCCCTACGATATGCTGTCCCAGTTTTCTGGTGAGCCCACTGATCGGCTGCTCGGAGATCTACATGTATTCCCAAATGATGTTTATCCTGTTGGGAGGCTAGACAAAGACAGCGAAGGGTTACTACTTCTTACTAATGACAACCGTTTCAAAACCACACTCCTCTCTCCTATTAGTAAAATATCAAAAACCTATCTCGTTCAAGTCGATGGTGAAATCACACAAGATGCTATAGACAAGTTATCAGACGGAACAATTACTATCAAACATAAAGGAAAAGAACATCAGGTTTTGCCTGCCGAATGCCGAATAGTGGATCCTCCTGGTGAGCTACCCGATCGATCCATACCGATTCGCTATCGTAAGAATATTCCTACAAGTTGGATTGAACTCACTATCACCGAGGGTAAAAACCGACAAGTGCGAAAGATGACAGCGGCAGTTGGATTTCCCACCTTGCGACTCATCCGAATTGGAATTGGAGAATATCGAATCACTCAATTTACACATAAAAATGTGTGGACATTCGATCCAACACAGATAATTCGATAGACCGCTGTTAAAACCATACCTCTTCCTTTTATTTGTTTATTTTTACGTTTTAAATGACGAATCCATGACTATAAAATACAACATACTTTTCCTATTCATCACTTTTAATTTTTTAGGACGTTCGCAAGAAACTGAGAACAAAGAATTAACAGTAGAAACCATTTGGAAAGAATATCAATTCTTCGCAGCTGGTGTAGAGGGTTTCCGATCCATGAATGACGGAGAACACTTTTCTAAATTCAGTATTATTGACCAAGACAAATCTATTGTAAAATATTCTTTTATTAATCGAGGTGGTGCTGGCGAGGTTCTAGTGAATGGAAAAGACCTCATTTTCCAAGGAAATAAATTGAAGGTAAGTCGCTACGAATTCAACGCAGACGAAACAAAAGTGTTGCTTGTAACAGAAGAAGAAAAAATATACCGAAGAAGTTATTCTGCCGTATTTTTCCTTTACGATATTTCCACCAAAAAACTTCAACCACTTGACGCTGAACGAAGTCCACAAACACTTGCTAGTTATTCTCCGGACGGAACGAAAGTCGCTTATATCCATGCCAACAATTTATACATGCGAGACTTAACCAGCAATAAAACACTACAACTTACAAAAGACGGCGAATTCAATAAAATCATCAATGGTACAACGGATTGGGTGTACGAAGAAGAATTTGCGATCACCAAAGCTTATGACTGGTCGCCAGATGGAGCATATATAGCATACTTAAAGTTCAATGAGTCGCAAGTGAGAGAATTCACCATGACCTACCATTATGAATTGTATCCAGATTTATACACGTTTAAGTATCCAAAAGCAGGAGAGGATAATTCGAAAGTTACCTTACACATCGCCTGCACAAAAAAGGGGAAAAGCCGTCCTGTCGACTTAGGAGAATACGAATACATTCCTCGGTTGAAATGGTCGAATGTGGAAAATAAGTTAATGGTCCTTACCTTAAATCGTCATCAAAATCACCTTAAGTATAATTGGGTGAATGCATCAGAAAAAAACCTTCTCGCAGATGTTGTGTATGAAGAAAAGGATGCTGCATATGTAGAGATTGACGACAACTTACTCTTCCTAAAAGATGGTAAACACTTTATCCGCACAAGCGAAAGAGATGGCTATAATCACATTTACAAAATAGGAATTATAGGAAACGTAAAGCAACTCACCACTGGCGACTGGGATGTTGTAGATTTTAAAGGAGTCGATCAAGATAATGGGTTGATTTATTTCACATCTGTGGAAAGTCACCCGACCAACAAAGATCTCTACGTCGTGGATTTGGAAGGAAACAACAAACGTTTACTCAGTCAGAACAAAGGTTGGAATGACGCTCAATTTTCACATGGAATGAAATATTACGTGAATACATGGAGCGATGCTAACACTCCCCCGGTTTATTCCCTACACAAGGCTAACGGAGACTTAATTGAGGTTCTCGAAGACAATGAATATCTCCAACTCGCACTGAAGGATTACAACTTCCAACCAAAGGTTTTTATGACGGTGGAGGGCTATGAGGAAACATTGAATGCTTGGGCCATTTACCCTCCAAACTTTGATTCTACAAAGCAATATCCAGTATACTTCAATGTATATTGTGGTCCTGGTTCAAATATGGTAACGGATTCATATGGCTCTGCCAATTTTGCCTACCATCAATTACTCGCACAACAGGGCTACATCGTGTTTTGTGTGGATACCCGAGGAACAATGTATCGCGGTGCTAAATTCAAGAAATCAACCTATTTACAATTAGGAAAATTAGAAACGGAAGACTTGATTGCTGTTGCGAAAAACCTGCAAAAGCTCGATTACGTAGACGCTGAACGCATCGGAATTATGGGGTGGAGTTATGGTGGCTATATGTCGTCATTGTCGATGACAAAAGGAGCAGATGTCTTTAAAATGGGAATAGCTGTTGCTCCTGTGACGAACTGGAGGTATTACGATAATATCTACACCGAACGTTTTATGCGAACTCCTCAAGAGAACGCGGCTGGTTACGACGACAACTCCCCTATTAACCATGTGGATAAGATGAAAGGAAAGTACTTTTTAATCCACGGATCTGGAGACGACAACGTACACGTGCAAAACTCCATGGAAATGATTAATGCTTTAGTCAAAGCAGACAAAGATTTCGATCTATTTATCTATCCAAACAAAGATCACGGGATTTACGGAGGAAATACACGTAATCATTTGTTTCGCATGATGTTTGAATATACGTTGAAGAATTTGTAGTGCATTGAAGACATTACTGCTTCAGGAGCGCAATTCATAAATTTTCAGAGTCGAGATAAAATATTTTCAAACAAGTCTAAAACTCCATTGTTATATCGAACAAATTATTATCTTAGGCAGCGATTTTAGACGATTAAAAACAAAATAAACAATGAGCGAAGTTGTAAAATTAGAAATTGACGGTAAAGTAATTGAATTACCGGTAGTTATTGGAACAGAGAACGAAAAAGGTATTGATATTAAAACACTGCGTGCACAAACGGGTTATATCACTATTGATCCGGGTTACAAGAACACAGGAAGTTGTTTTAGTTCAATTACTTATTTAGATGGAGAGAATGGTATTCTTCAGTACCGTGGATATCCAATTGAACAACTTGCTGAAAAAGCTGACTTCTTAGAAGTGGCCTACCTATTAATTTATGGTAATTTACCGAATAAAAAAGAATTTGATTTGTTCAAATCCAGCATAACTCGTCATACACTTGTTCATGAAGACATGAAGCGTTTCTTGGAAGCTTATCCATTTAATGCCCATCCAATGGGAGTTCTTTCTTCCATGGTATGTTCATTGTCTACATTTTACCCAGAGTCTCAAAATCCGAATAGAGCAAAAGAAGCGATTGATATGACGATGCATCGTCTAATTGCGAAATTGCCAACATTGGCAGCTTGGGCCTATAAAAACAAGATGCGTCACCCATTCATGTATCCCCAGAACGATAAAAGTTACTGCGAGAACTTCTTGTACATGATGTTCGCAATGCCATCTGAGGAATACAAAATCGACCCAGTAGTTGTAAACGCCTTAAATACATTATTAATTCTTCACGCTGATCATGAGCAAAACTGTTCAGCTTCTACGGTAAGAATCGTAGGTTCTTCGCAAGCTAACCTTTATTCTTCAATAGCTGGTGGAATTTCAGCCCTTTGGGGACCACTGCATGGTGGAGCTAACCAAGCTGTAATTGAAATGTTAGACCAAATCATGGCTGACGGTGGAGATATGGAAAAATGGGTTGCTAAAGCGAAAGACAAAGATGATCCATTCCGTTTGATGGGCTTCGGTCACAGAGTGTATAAAAACTTCGATCCTCGTGCACGTATTATCAAGAAGGCATGTGATGATGTATTGGAAAAATTAGGAATCAATGACCCAACATTAGAACTGGCTAAAAAATTAGAGAAGGTTGCGTTAGAAGATGAGTACTTTGTACAAAGAGGACTTTACCCGAATGTAGACTTCTATTCTGGTATTATCTACAAAGCACTCAACATTCCAAGTGAAATGTTTACCGTAATGTTTGCTTTAGGGCGTCTACCAGGATGGATTGCTCAATGGAAAGAAATGGTTGAAAACGGAGATCCAATCGGTCGCCCACGTCAAATCTATACAGGTGAAACGAAAAGAAATTATGTTCCATTAGAGAAACGTTAATCAAAACGAATATTTTCATTAAAGCCTTCAGATTTCTGGAGGCTTTTTTTGTTCAAGATAAACTACAAGGTCTTTCTTCCAAAGTTACAACCGAAATCCGGACAGTTATCCCCTTGTTAAAAAACGTCATTTTGTCAGTCATAACCCCATGGCATAGTCATTGACTACTGCAATCGAATATTTAAAATAATTATCCCTATGAAAACAGGTCACATTAGTGTAGAAACGGAAAATATATTTCCGATTATTAAAAAGTTTTTGTACTCTGATCATGAAATTTTCTTGAGAGAATTGGTTTCAAATGCCGTCGATGCATCACAAAAATTAAAAGTACTTTCGAAGAAAGGCGAATATAAAAATGCGGTTGGCGAGCTTAAAGTGGAAGTCATACTCAACAAAGAGAACAAAACACTTACCATACGCGACGGTGGTATTGGTATGAATGCCGAGGAAATTGATAAGTACATTAATCAAATTGCTTTTTCGGGTGCAGAAGAATTTGTAAAACAATACGAAGGAAAAGACGGCGCAGAACAAATTATTGGTCACTTCGGTCTTGGGTTCTACTCAGCCTTTATGGTAGCGGAAAAAGTGCAAATCCGTTCTTTGGCTCGCCACGACGGCTCAAAAGGTGTACAATGGGAAAGTAACGGTACCACTGAATATACGCTTACTGAAATCGAAAAAGAAACTCGTGGTACTGACATCGTTTTGTATATCACGGAAGATTCCAAGGAATTCTTAGAAGAAAATAGAATTCGTGGTATTCTTGACAAATATTGTAAGTTCTTACCTATACCTGTTATTTTTGGGACGCGTACAGAATACAAGGATGATCCATCCGGAGAAAAAGATGAAAATGACAAGGTAAAACAAATCTCGTTTGAAGTTCCTAACCAAGTGAACAATACTGAGCCGACATGGACGAAAATGCCGGTTGACTTGAAAGAGGAGGACTATAAAGCTTTCTATCGCGAGTTGTATCCGATGACATTTGAAGAACCTCTGTTCCATATTCACTTAAACGTAGACTATCCATTTAACTTAACGGGGATTTTGTACTTCCCTAAGATTAAGGAAAATGTAGAAGTTCAGAAGAATAAAATTCAATTGTATTCAAATCAAGTCTTCATTACCGACAATGTAGCTGAAATTGTACCTGAATTTTTGACATTGTTACATGGTGTGATTGATTCACCAGATATCCCGTTGAATGTTTCGCGTTCTTACTTACAAAGTGATGGAAATGTGAAGAAAATTTCTGCGCACATCACTAAAAAAGTGGCCGATAAGCTAAAGGAAATGTTTACGAAAGATCGTGAAGATTTTGAAAGTAAATTTGAAGACCTGCGTATTTTCGTAGAATACGGAATGCTCTCGGATGACAAGTTCTTCGATAAAGCAAAGGCCTTCTCTTTAGTTAAAAACACAGATGGGAAGTACTTTACCTTGGATGAATTCAAGGAGAAAGTTTCTCCATTGCAAACGGATAAAGACGGCAAAACAATCTACTTATATACGAACGACCAAGAGGCGCAATATAGCTTTGTAAAAGCTGCCAAAGACAGAGGTTATGAAGTGTTAGATTTAACGGGGCCTTTAGCTTCGCATTGGATTTCTAAAATGGAATCCACACTTGACAACGTCAGTTTTGCGCGTGTAGATGCCGACACTCTTGACAAATTAATTAAGAAAGAAGACGAAATTCCTTCTAAATTATCCAAAGAGGACGAAGAAAAATTGATACCAATTTTCGAAGGCGCGGTGAACAAAGACAAATTCAAAATTCAATTTGAAAGCATGTCAGAAACTGAAGCTCCAATTGTTATTACTCAGCCAGAATTTATACGAAGAATGAAAGAGCAACAGCAATTGGGCGGCGCTGGTTTTTATGGTGCATTTCCAGAGATGTACAACCTTGTTGTAAACAGCAATCACCCGAAGGTGTCTGAAATAGTAAATGAATCAAAGAAAAAATCAAAAGAGCAAAAAGTTAAACAACTTACTGATTTAGCGCTTCTATCGCAAGGAATGCTGAAAGGAGAAGCACTTACAGCGTTTGTTAACCGCAGTATCGAACTCGTGTAACGGACAATGAGATATTAAGACGTTAAGGTGTTATTGCAGATCTTAACATCTTAATGTCTTTTATCTTAATGTCTAACAAAGAATGACTGGATTATTTAAATGGATTGGAGCCTTTGCTGGCTATATGTTAACCAAAACGTTCTGGGGGGCTTTTTTCGGTTTTCTAATTGGAGGTTTCATCGATAATTTTCAACGAGCCGCCGCGGTGCTGAATGAACGATCTGGTCAGTCAGGAGGCAATCGACAACAATTTCGTTCCTCACAGGATATCTTCGAATTTTATCGCCAACAAAGCCAACGCTACGATTTCCCAACCATGCTGCTTGTTCTCTCAGCGGCAGTTATGAAGGCAGATGGGAAAATTCTAAAGTCAGAATTGAACTACGTCAAACAATTTTTAACTGTCCAATTCGGTCCGCAATTTACTCAACAGCATTTAAAAACCTTAAAGTCGTTCATCGACCAACAACAACCGCTTCCACTAAATGAAATCTGTAGCGATATACGCATGCGGATACAGCCGGAGGCTCGCGTGCAGCTCATACATTACTTATTTGGCATTGCTCAAGCGGACGGACATGTTTCTGACAGGGAGCAACAAATGATTGAAAATATCGCCCATTTTATGGGGGTATCTGCGGGCGATTATTCAAGTGTGAAAAACATGTTTCACCGCGATACGGAGAGTGATTATAAAATACTTGGCATTACGAAAACAGCTACTGACCAAGAGGTAAAGAAAGCATATCGCAAATTGGCGGTTCAGCACCATCCTGATAAAGTAGCACAAATGGGGGAGGAATTTCAAAAAGGTGCAAAGGAAAAGTTTCAACGCGTACAAGATGCGTACGAAGCAATTAAGAAAGAACGAGGGTTTCAATAATTCTACCATCTTTTGATGAGAAAAGTGTATTTTTGATTCAAATCAACAGCATGTTGGCACGATTTGCATATTACTGTCTCATTCTACCCGTTTCATACTTACCCCTACCAGTAATGTATGCTTTTACCGATATTTTCTATCTACTACTCATAACACTTATTCCGTATCGGAGAGAGGTGGTTCGCAACAATATAAAACGATCCTTTCCTCATTTAACACCTATCAAACAGCGCAGAATTGAACGCAAGTTTTATCGACACCTGACAGATCTCTTAGCTGAAGGAGCAAAAAATATGACCATCTCGGAGCGCGAATTACGTAAACGATTTAAAGTGAGTAATCCGGAAGTATTGGAGGCGTTATTTCAAAATAATAAAAGTGTTTTGTTAGTCTCTGGGCATTACAATAATTGGGAATGGTTAATCACCGGGCAGAACCTCTTCTTTTCGCATCAAGCTGCGGGAATTGGAATGCCCATGACGAGCAAATTTTGGGATAAGAAAATCAATTCCCGACGTTCAAGATTTGGTATGCATATCATTCATGCAAAAAACGTTCACGACTTTTTCAAGGACGCACCTTCTGTACCTACCGCTACTCTCGTCCTCGCAGATCAAGCTCCTGCAGAGGGACGAAAGAGCTATTGGATGGATTTTTTACATCAAGACACACCAGTAATTTTCGGTCCCGAGCTATTAGCCAACAAATATGATCAAGCAGTTGTTTTCTTTCATGTCGAAAAGCCAATGCGCGGACACTACATCATGCACCTTGAACTTATCACTGACACACCTCTCCAAACCTCTTGGGGAGAAATTACAGAAGGGCAAACGAAACGATTGGAAAAAATTATAGAACAAACTCCTCAATTTTGGATTTGGTCGCACAAGCGCTGGAAGCGAGAAGTCCCTCAAGATTTAGAAGACTTAAAAAAACAACAAGAGGCCAAATTCGATAGCCTATTCCGAAAAAAATAATTGAATTGAGGTTTTTCATTATTCAGCAATGAGCAGGCAAACGGCATACGCCTTAATTGCCTCTCTTTTTCCAAATGAATCTACCTTTTCATGTGTAGTAGCCTTTATGGAAACTGCATCCTCTTCAACTTCCAATAACTTGGAAATGACCGATTGCATTGCAGGAATATGTGGATTTAGTTTAGGTTTTTCAGCGATGATGGTTGCATCGATATTGTTGATTTTGAATCCCTTTTGTTTAATTAATTGATAGGTATCTTTCAATAATAGTTTACTATCGATATTTTTGTATTTGGGATCCTGGTCAGAAAAGTGAAAACCAATATCTCGAAGGTTCAATGCCCCAAGCAGCGCATCACATATTGCATGTAACAATACGTCTGCATCCGAATGACCAAGAGCACCTAAGTCAGAAGGAATTTCTATTCCTCCTAAAAATAACTTTCTTTCTGAGACTAATTGATGGACATCAACCCCAAATCCAATGCGTAATTTCATTATTCAGGCTTAACCGAACCCGTTGCCTTACCAGAACCTCCGAGGTGAAGACGTAAGGTAAATCGGATTGTATTCTGCAAAGGACTATTTCTTCGAAGAGAGGTTAGGTATGAAAAGTCAATACCAAACATGTTATATTTTAATCCAATTCCAAATGTCAAGTGCTGACGTGCTCCTTTATTTAGGTTTTCATAGAAATATCCTCCACGAACGGCAAAAACATTATTGTACCAGTATTCAGCCCCTGTTCCAATCATTATTTCAGTTAATTCTTCTCTCAACTTCGAACCATCCTCGACTTGATAAGTTCCATCTGAATTTTCAACAAAATCTCCATTTTCATCACGTGTCAATGCACCTGGCGCGTCGTAAAACGACTGAAGCATACCAGGCACAACACCGACATTCGGGTCGTACCCTGATACAATGGTAGGCGTTCCACCGATAGTCAAAATTGCCGGTGGAGTTGGAACTAATAACTTAGAAACATCTACCGCCCATGTCAAGACATTATAATTATCAAAATCAAATGTCATAGCAGATCCTAATTTCAGATTAGTCGGTAAGAAATCACGATCATCTAATTCCGTGTATGAAATCTTATTCCCCAAATTGTTCAACGTCGCACCAAACGCCATACGTCCGCCGGCTCCACCGAAGTTCACATCATCATTAACATAAGAGAAAGAAACGTCTGCTGCCCCGGCTAAACCTGCCTTTGATTGAGCTCCAGCCACCACAATTCCAGCCGTAAGATTCGAATAAATAAATTTACCATTCAACCCTAACGCAAACTTATCATTTAGCTTGTAAGAATAACCCGCTAAGAGCTCCAGCTCATTAGGCACATGAACAAGTGTTTGATTTCCAGTTTCATCCGTAAAAACGATTTCACCAAGACTAAAAAAGCGCAATGAACCACCAATTACATTTCTATCATTAATGCGCTTATACCCTGACAAATGTGACAAATTAATGTCTCGTGCAATCTGCTGAAGCCAAGGAGAGTATGATAATGATATTTCCATATCTTCCTCTGTAAAAGAAAGCATAGAAGTATTCCAAAACAAACTGCTCGAAGAAGGGCTCAACGCAGTACCTACGTCGCCCATTGCTCCAGATCTTGAATCTGGTGTGATTTGCAAAAAAGGAACTGCCGATGTAATCGTATTCATCTGTAAGTCACTGCCACCAGTTGATTGAGCAGAAGCATCAAGTCCAACAAGTGATAACGCCAAGGCAATGATGTGCTTTTTATTCATTTAAATTCTTTAGTTATATAAACGATCCAACAAATATACGGAAAAAGAGTTATTATATTGTTTAACTATTTCAAAAGATACAATTTTTCCATAGCCTGAGCAGTGCCTCCATCGGAATTAGTTATTGTCACACGATAAACATACACTCCCTTCGCTAATTGGTCGCCAAAATCATCCTTTCCATCCCAAAAAACCCCTTCAGTTCTAAACCCTTGTGTTTTTACATCAGCATTAATGGTTTTTACCAACCTACCCGTTACAGTAAAAATTTCTATCTGTGTTTCTAATGCCGCGCAAACTTGGTTATGTTCAAACATAAACTGAGTCGATGTGGTAAACGGATTGGGGTAATTCAACACGTGTTCAAGGGCCACACCAACCTTTTCCTGGACTACAAATTCTAATGTTGCTTCGGACGAATTGTTATTCACATCCCACGCTTTGAATGTTAGGGTATGAATACCAGGCGCTAATGTTGTGAATGGATATCTCAATCGGCCACTTTGATAGGTATCTAAATCCGCCTCATAAAATTCATTCAATACTTTCGCATTGCTGGTCTCTTCATCTAAAACCACTGTAATATCATGACCTATTCCATTTCCGACAGTGTTAATTCCACTCTCGTCAAATAATTGAGCAATGAGGATGGGGGTTTCATCCGTAATCCCCCCATTAACAAATGTTTCGTCGTTTAAATAAAGTGTGATTTCGGGACCTATATTATCCAACAATCCGTTGGTATCTATCCCACCAACGATAAACTCAGTACTATAGCCACCAGCATTTTCATCCGATGGGTTGAACGCATAAAAACTTGACTTCCCCCCCCCAAATGCGTAATCAATATCCTTGGGTACAATAAAGTCGAAGTCGAATAAACCATTAGTCACAGAAACTTTCCCGCGATATAATACATTTTTCTGCTCCTCAAATGGTATTACTGGAGAGTTGGCGTCATTGCTCAGCGTATTCTGGAGTTTTGCCTTGTCAAAAATAGAAGGTTGCAAAAGTCCATTAAACCCAGTCAAATCATTCCCGAACTGATCCTCCAAATGCCCAGAGAAACGTGCTTTAGACAATGCTCTTAATGTATCTTGAGTAAGCGCAACAGGGTTTCCGTTGACTGAATCTAAGACTACTTTTTCATACGGTAGCGCAATCCTTAAGGCTGGGTCACCAATGAGCATAAAACTGCGCTTGTTATTGGATACTGCCGTACTTATATTATTTTTAGTATCCGTTATAATTTCTCCAAAAGTCCTTGGAAGTCCATCTGCACTGCGTAAGAAAACTTGTTCAAAAAAGGACGACGTAGTAATTGAATTCGTCGAAAAATAAACCGCTCTTGTGGTTGTCATCAACGCGACTGCACCACCGAGTGGATTTAATGCGAACCATTCTCCCGCAGAAACACGTTCATTATCATCAATTCTGCCAAATTCGCATGTTGCGGAAACAAATAGCGTTAGTCGATTGATATTTCTGTAATTTGTAATTTGACCGATTGTCATAATTCGTTCAGAAGCTGCTCCCATAGCGCCTCCATGGCCTACGTAGCACGTCATAATCGAGCCGTTTTCAATGCTTCGCACTATGTCCGTATTCACCTCCGGATAACGCTCTCCTCCTGCCGTAGAAATTTGCGAAAATGCATCGGAGTAAATTTTATTTGCATTCATTTCTGGATGATTCGCCTTAACGAAATTGTATGCGGGTTCCAAATCGTTAATTAAGAAATAACCATTTTCTTCGTCATCGGCGATAACAGTGTAACGCAACCTCCAATCACCTTGTGTACTCGCAAATCCATCATCTCCGCAAAGCACACCCGAAGAGGCATAAAGATTAGACCCGTTTCTCATGTAATGCTCAATTTTGTTTACCAAATCACGGGCCTCCTCTACTGTGGTGGCAGTTAATCGACCAACAGCGATATCCAAATTATCACTCGGGCTAAATGATTCTGAAGGATCAAGAAACCCGAAATAATCATCCGATAGTAATGTGGAAACATATCCCTCAGAGGTAACAGAATGATATACCGGACACATGTAATTATTATTTGCGACACGATTCAACGGATCGTACGTACCATCTCCAAACAACAACAAATATTTTGGCATCAATGAAGGGTCTCCTGCTGCCCGTTCATAAAACATCCGGGCAAAAGTTCGAATTGCTGTTGGATCTTGTGTCCCTCCAGAAAACTCATTATACAGATTCTCCAACGTAACTACATGCACTGACAACCCGTTTTCCTGGTGCAACCCAGCTAGTCGATTGGCCTCACTCAAAAAATTCGGATGTGTAACAATCAAATAATCTGCAGCTGGGAGACTATGAAGATTTTGAGATTCAACCCGCTTTTCAAATTCTGGAGTATAATATGAAGAACCATCAAAAACGATAAAACTTTTCAATGAGTCTGAGTTCGATTTAAACGAGAAAGTTCCAGACACCAAATCACCTTGAACCAATTCAGGATTTGTCCATGTTGTTACGTCCCAAACTATTCCATTAGTAGTATAGCCAGACACCTTATATTCAGTAACATTTCCAATTCCTATTGAGGAACGATTTCGGAAATTCAATTGACCAGGAGTAAAAATAAGGTTTCGTTTGGCATTCACCTCAATAAAATCGAGATACCCCACATCTGAGGGGACTGAACGATTAAATGTAGCTGTCAACGTGAACACCGAAGACATTGGCGAAAACTGACCAGGAACCGATGTAAAACCGGCACGCCCCAAGCTATTCGCATCACTAATCCCTCCTAATGAAACGTTTCCAATAGTCACCCCGTTATTTGTTACGGTATAATTAGCCCCACCACCTCCAAATTTATAGGCAAAAAATGAACGGACAATTACGGGTTCACTGGTATTCAAGTTCGGGAAATTAAATACAAAACCCTGACTCAACTGAGCGTCAAACTCTTCCCCATACCAGCGTTGTCCCCCCTTAAGTAAATTAGCAGATTCCGTTTCATGAATACCAAAAGCATCAAAATCTGTCACTACATGTGTTGGTGCAGCTATTACTTCAGGTCCTGTAGCTATTCTCAAAGGAGAGGCGCTCGAACTTATATTTATGTAATACGCAGAATACGTTGCATATATGTTGCGTTCGCGTGTGAAGCCATAGGTACCTCCAACATACCAGCGATGCGGCCCACTTCCATAAAATAGAATATAATCACCTGGATCAAATGAATTATCCCCACCATCAATTACTTGAATTGAGTTTTTCACTAAATCATCTGGACGCCAAACACTATTTAATTCTGGTAGTTTACCAAAACCATTACCATAAATGTTTAAATGATCAGGATTTAAGTTATCAACGTCTACCCCAATATTTTTTAAGAAATCGTAGTCGATCTTGTGCACACCATCTGCAGTAACTTTTAGCTTATACCAATCACCAGAGCCATCCGCAAGAACCGAGTTCGCGACAAAATTTTCACTTTTTCTTTGAAAACTTGGACGTTTAACAATGTTGAAAGTAACCGAGGTAATCTTTCGAAAGGTACCGTTTATCTTTACAAAAGGAAGAAATTCTATGGAAACTATTCTTTTCTCACGAGCGTTATGATTCTTTACGCTAAGAGTAAGCTCATCAGCTACAGTATGTGGATATCGCTCTACAAACTTTTTTTCATCTGGAGTTAGGGAATGATCACTGAAGCTTTGCTCGGTCACCTCCCAATGCGAGGAGCTAACTCGTTCAAATTGTTGAATAAAGCTAAATGTTTCACCGTTGAAATATCCATTTTTTAATGCAGGAAGAAACTGAGGAACACCTTCATTGATTGTGTATGAATCGGAGGATTGTCCCCAGAATAATTCAATGGATAATTGTTCTGACTTTTGACTCATCGAATAAGCACTTATGAATAGTGACGTCAGTAACAATATTGCTAATCGAATATCCAACATAGAATCTTTTATCTCGTTTTGTGAAGCTGTAAACTTAAAACAAATGCTTTAATCACATGTTCAAAAACGGCAAAAAACCAATGATATTTCAAAGACTTATATTTTTTTTGTAACTATGCGCAAAATTTTTCGTAACATTGACGGTTGTTTGAGATATAGCCAGGTAAAAAACTATGCTAAGAATTAAAAGTCATATTAGAAAACTGACACTTATAGCGTTGCTAACGCTTTGTTTTTCAAATAGTTACGCACAAGACCCGCACTTTTCGCAGTTCTATGCCAACCCTATTTATTTAAATCCTGCATTTGCAGGAACACATGGTTGTCCACGCTTTGCGTTGAACTACCGTAACCAATGGCCGGCGTTGTCTGGGACATTTGTTACCTATTCCGCTTCCTACGATCAATACTTTAAGAACATCTCTGGTGGTATTGGGATTATTGCTACGCACGACCAGCAGGGCAAGGGTACGATTAACCACACCACCTTGAGTTTAATCTATGCATACCACCTAAAAGTGAATCGTAAATTCACCATGACATTTGCAGGTAAGGCTACTTGGAATCAAAAATTCTTAGATTGGGATAAATTGACGTTTGGAGATATGATTGACCCACGTAGAGGATTCATTTATGCCACTGGAGATGTTCCGAGAGGCGGTTCCCGTGGATTCTTTGATGTTTCTGCAGGCATGTTAGGTTACACCAAAAACTTTTTCTTTGGATTCTCTGCTCACCACTTAAATATGCCGAATGAATCAATGATTATTGGAGAAAGCCAAATGCCCATTCGATTTAACGGTCATGTTGGCGCAGATATTCCTTTGGGCAGCAAATCTAAGTACCAAAGTTCAACCTCTATAATGCCTAACATTATTTATCAATACCAACAAGGATTTATGGAGTTAAATATTGGAACATACATTAAATATGGTGCATTTACCGCTGGTGCTTGGGTAAGAAGTAGAGATGCATTCATCCTATCTGTTGGTATTAACACAGGAACATTTAAAGTAGGATATAGTTACGATGTAACAGTGTCTAGATTAAATAATGGAGTATCAGGAGGTTCGCATGAAGTGTCGCTTGGTTTTGACTTAAATTGTACAAGTCGACCGCCGTCCTTCAGAACATTATCCTGTCCTTCTTTTTAATAACTTTTTGTAACTAAAACATTCTGAATCGTTATACGTATAAATTTGTATTTAATAGATTATGAAAACAATAAATGAAATGAAACGTTCAACACAATTTATGCTGGCAATCGGCGCCATTATCTTCGTATCTTCGTGTGCACGTGAGGTATCTGACTCAACTGGTTGGGACTACAATAATCCTGGTCTTGGTGGTTTCCAGAAAATGCCTTTTGTTGATCAAGAGACAGGACCTGGACTACTGTTAGTAGAAGGTGGTACATTTACGATGGGTAGATCAGAAGATGATGTGATGTATGATTATGACAATCGTCCACGACGTGTGACGGTATCTTCATATTATATGGACCAAACTGAGGTTACAAACTTCCATTGGTTAGAATATTTATATTGGATTAGTCGTGCATATCAAAGCTATCCGATGATATACAAAAATGCTCTTCCTGATACTTTAGTTTGGAGATCTCCCCTCGGATTTAATGAAAAATTCGTGGAATATTATCTTCGTCATCCGTCATACCGAGACTATCCAGTTGTTGGTATCTCCTGGTTACAAGCCAATGATTACTGTAAGTGGAGAACAGACCGTGTTAATGAATACATTCTAATACGTGAAGGTATATTGAATTTTAATATCAATCAAGCTGATGAGGCTACCTTCAATACCGAGTCCTACCTAGCGGGTCAATATGAAGAGGAAGTTAGGCAAAACTTAACTGATCTAAATCCATCAAAAGCAACAGGTAAAAATGGACGAGAGTTAGGCGAACGTATCGTAAGAATGGAAGATGGAATGTTACTACCACGTTACAGGCTTCCAACTGAAGCAGAATGGGAATTTGCTTATTATGGTTTGATAGGCAACATGCTAAGCGAAGATAACGAGGTGATTTCAGATAGAAGGCTATATGCTTGGAATGGACACTATGTGCGACAAGATGGAGCTGAATTTCAAGGAGAAATTCGCGCAAATTTTGTTAGAGGAAGAGGAGATTACATGGGGGTAGCAGGAAATCTAAATGATGGAGCAGATGTAACTGCCCCTGTTGATGCATATTGGCCAAATGATTACGGTTTATACAACATGGCAGGGAATGTTGCCGAATGGGTTCTTGATGTTTATCGTCCTCTATCATCTGAAGACTTTGACGAGTTTAGACCTTTTAGAGGGAACGTTTTTCAAACAAAGTTACTTAATAATGAGGGTGTAACTGACTTTAAGAGCTTTACAGTTGAATATGATGTTCATGGAATGAAAGAATATTTGAATGAATTTGAAAGGGTGAGATATCAGAGAATTTCAGCCGCTAAACATGATATGGATAAAGACACAGTTATTCCGAAAGGTATTGCGAAGCACAATGAATCTGCCAATCCGATAAAAAGAGGATATGCCCCAGACCCATTTTTCATTTCGCATGGTAACATTAAGGACTCCATCGAATTGGAAATTATCCGTCAAGTGAATGAGGTAGTGGATCTTGCTGTTACATATAGAAACGATAAGTACACAACAGAGGCATCAGCACTAATTCAAGATCGAATATTTGATGGAATATTTGCAGATGAAATCCGAGAGGGTCCAGACGGCGAGGAGTACGCTTTCGAAGTAATTTCTCTTCTAAGAAATGGTTTTAGAGATTTTATAATAGATACTCCGGGTAAGCTGAAATACCGGAATGTCAACGAAGAAGAGAATATTGGTAGATTGAATTACAGAAGAGATGATTACATTGATTATCTAGATGGAGACATCGAAAGTTCAATACATTACAATAATGATGAGCGTAAAAACCAAATAAATCAAGCTACACGTGACCCTGATTTAGTAATGTATCAAAATAGATTTGAAGAATATGACCTTAAAGGAACTTCAATAATTCCAGGAGGTCAAAATAGAACAGCATGGCCAACTACTCTTGTTTCTAACAAATCAAGAGTCTACAAAGGTGGTTCTTGGAGAGATCGTGCTTACTGGTTAGTAGGTAGTAACCGTCGATTCCTAGATGAAGACCAAGCGACAGACTATATCGGTTTCAGATGCGCTATGGACAGAATGGGCAGTCCTACAGGGATGAACTACTCAAAAAAAAATAGAAGATAATCGAAGAATTGAATATATTAGCTCCGGTAAAATTACCGGAGCTTTTTTTTTATAGATTATGCAGAAAGTTTTTGACCTCTTTTATCTAACTTGTGGAGTTTGTACAGACTCTCGTAACGTCTTTAAAGATTGCTTATACATTGCTCTTAGGGGGGTGAATTTCAATGGAAACTCATTTGCAACGGAAGCAATTGAGAAAGGGGCGATGTTCGCTATTGTAGATGAAAAAGAGCTGGCTAACAATACTACAATATTTTATGTTGAAAATGCCCTACTCTACTTACAGCAATTAGCTAATCATCACAGAAATAAATACAAAATACCAGTGATTGGAATAACTGGTTCTAATGGAAAAACTACCACAAAGGAACTAGTTAATAGCGTATTGAGTCAGCGTTACACCGTACTTTGTACAAAAGGTAATCTCAATAATCACATTGGTGTACCACTCACATTGCTTCAATTGAATAATTCGCATGATCTTGCGATAATTGAAATGGGTGCAAACAAACCCTTTGATATTCAAGAGCTCGTAAATATTGCTGAACCCACCCATGGACTCATTACGAATATTGGATCCGCTCATTTAGAGGGATTTGGATCAAAAGAAGGTGTTATCAAAACGAAAGGAGAACTTTACGATTTTATAGAGGAGATTGGCGGAACTATATTTTATAATTTGGACGATGAATTACTCGCCCAACTTGTTCCTATAGAAACCGAGCACATAACATACGGAACCAGCCCTTCGGCGCAAGTTGCAGGAGCCATTATTGAAGTTAGACCCGAAGTTGTTTTTGACTATATAACAGCTCATGACGATATTGTTCACGGTATATCGTCACAAATCATTGGAAAATATAATTTCTACAATATGCTTGCTGCCGTTTGTATCGGTGATTATTTCGAACTTAGTCCAGTCGAAATCAAAAAAGGTATTGAGTCTTACTTACCGGATAATAATCGTTCTCAAGTTAAGCAAACTACTAAGAATACGTTAATTCTAGATGCCTATAATGCCAACCCAACGAGCGTTCAATCCGCAATTGAATCCTTTGCGATGATGTCTCATGATGACAAATTCTTCATTCTTGGTGACATGCTTGAATTGGGGAGTGAAACCATACCTGCACACCATTCTGTTATTGCCCAAACTAAAAAATTAGATCTAAAAGGTATTTTCGTTGGCGAAATCTATGCAGATATAGCCAAAAACGACGAGAGTATTATGGCCTTTGCTACAAAAGAAGTAGCAAAAGAGTTCTTAGCCATAGCGCAGCCAAAAGGAAATTTGATTCTTCTCAAAGGTTCGCGCGGAATCGGTTTAGAAACACTTGTAGATCTCTTCTAAATTGCTAATTGTTCAAAGAATCCACCGATTTTCTTTACTTTATCGACAAAGTGAATCTCAATGATCCAATAGGGAGTTTCCTCTGATATAATTCTACTCTTGTTCTCTGGGTGCAAATAACTATGGTGTTTTTCAGGGCCAATATTAACATGCGGAAATTGACCTATCACGTGTCCAGCAATCTCTCCACCAAATTCCCAACCAAAGGATTGAGCTAGCGCTACACAATAGGTATAAAACTCCGATGCCGTTAACATCGGATGGGAGAAAAAGTAATCTCTCGCTACATACCAAGCATGTTCGATATCTTCGGCCAACTTCAATCGAACAGGGTCATTTCCTATCACATAAGTTCTGCCCACATCGGCTTCATACGCTTCGAATATTGGACCGAAATCCAAAAACAATATATCGTCCTGCTGAATCTTTAAATCAGGAGGATTCACATCATATGGATGCAATGTGTTCTCCCCTGCTCTTACAATCCGTTTGTGCCAAAACTTTGTAACTCCAAACTCCTTCTCCGCAAGCTGAAAAATATCTCGATTCACCTCGGATTCCATCCTTCCTGAGCGAATAAAATCCAACTCTTCTATTCTATGAAAAAGGCGAAGTGCATCCGCCTCCGCCTTTTGTAAATTCTCAACTAACGAATTAGACATTTACTTTTCTTCTTTTAATAACCCAATTTCACGTAAACGTTCCATCAAATACTCTCCCGCCGTAATATCATCATATGCTTTAGGATGTTGATTATTTATGCATGATGGCAAACAGTTCAACGGCATATCAGACCTAGGATGCAAGAAGAACGGGACCGAATAGCGACTAGATCCATGCAATTCCTTTGGTGGATTAATCACACGATGTGTCGTAGACTTTAATTTATTATTGGTCAAACGTTGAAGCATGTCCCCCACATTCACCACAATATGATTTTGAATTTCGGTTACAGAAATCCATTCATTGTTCTTGTTCAAAACTTGAAGCCCGTCTGCTGATGCGCCAACTAACAAAGTAATTAAATTAATATCTTCATGCTCCCCTGCGCGCACGGCTCCTTCTTCAATCTCACCTAAAATAGGTGGATAATGAATCGGACGCAAAATGCTATTACCGTTATGAATATGAGGGTTAAAATATTCCTCGTCCAGTCCTAAATGACGCGCAATAGCGCGTAACAAATGTCTGCCCGTATTCTCAAAGGACTGGTAAGCTTCTTTCCCTAATGGTAAAAATTCAGGAAGCTCCGCTACTGCAACATTATCAGGATACTCTGATTTAATAGGATCATTATCCTCAACGAATTGACCGAAGTGCCAAAACTCTTTCAAGTCACCAGCAGTCTTCCCTTTTGCATGCTCTTGCCCGAAAGGAGTGTAACCACGCTGACCACCTATTCCTGGAATATTATATTTCTTCTTTACCTCTTCAGGCAGTCCGAAAAACGACTGCATTCCCGAATATAAACGATGAATCAAATCGTCCGAAATACCGTGATTCTTCACAGCAACGAAACCAATACCTTCATAGGCATTTCCTAATTGCTGAATAAACATATCTTGTCTTGCCTTATCGTCCGATAAAAAATCAGCTAAATCTACTGATGGAATTCCTTGCGGTGTACTCATATTCTTCTTCTTTTAATACCTGTCGAAGATATAAAAATTAACCGATGTTTAAAAAATCTAGCACAAAAAAAAGGGAGGACTCACGACCTCCCTTTCTTCAATTATTCAACGTTTACATTTTAATGAATTTCGTTGTTTGGATTTCTTCACCAGCTCTTACACGAATAATATATGTTCCTTGAGGAAGGTCAGAAGTTCCAAAAACAACTTCATTTCTACCTTCAATTAAATTTGTTTTCTGTACTGTTTTCACTAATCTACCAGAGATATTGTAGAATTGAATATCTACATCGTTCGCAGAACTCAATTCAAAAACCAACGTACTATTGTATCTAGCTGGGTTAGGGAATACCGAGATTGTCGGCTTAGCAGTCTCCTTAATACTTTGACCACTATTGTTGTTAGCAACACTTAACGTTGCATCCGTTGACCAGATTCCACGTCCGTATGTACCTAAATAAACTTCACCTTCTCTTCTATTCCCTTCAGCCCATGTTCTCCAAGATTGCATGATGTGGTAAGAAGGTGTTCCCGCAAAATCAGCATCAGACACGTCGGTCCAAGTTCCTCCACCATTTTCTGATATACTCGCTCCATTGAATGTTGCAGCAAATAAAATTTGGTCATCTAATCTATCAACTACTACGTCATAGAATGCCAATCCTCCTTGAGAACCTACATTTGTAACTGTTGGTGCACCAGAAGTAGCGTTTGAAGAACGGTAAACGTTACCACTAAACCCTTGAACAGCTACCAAAACATCAGGGTTATTTGGATCAATACCAATACCACTGAAGTTAAGGCTAGATACAGTAGTGCGTGTTACAGCGTTGCCTGTTTGATCTAGACTCAATTTATCCACGAAATCGGGGTCTGATGTGTAAACACCTCCTAGACCATCAAAACGGTAAATAGGACCTCCACATACAAACATATGACTTAAGTCCGCACTAAATTCAACATCCACTTGAGAACTACCTAAGTTCTCTGCTAAACGTACCCACTTTGGATTCAATACTGACAAACGCAATGCGTCACGTGTCCCCCAAAGCTCTCCACCATTAGCAGAAGTAGAAACTACGAACCAAGACTGATAAGGGTCTTGAACTCTTAGCGTGTCCCAAGAAACTCCGAATACAACTTCATCCGTACCCATCTCAATAATTTCTCCAGTCAACGGATTAGAACCATAATAGAAGTCATAAGGCGTTGCTGAACCAACTACTACCACTAGTGGACCTGCCGGAGCATCTACTGTAAGGGTATCACCCACAACAGGAGGGTAATTACCTGATGCTGATGGGAATGGTGTAAAAGAAAGCACACCTAAATCGTATTCGTTACCACTAATGTTATCTACAATAATGTATTCAGTAGTTGTTAATGCTGGATCAAAATTTAACGTATCATCATAAGTTATTGATACAGGTGTAACATAGTCAATTGTGTCTCCTGTTGCTATACTAGGTACACGCACTGTCTCTCCAGCAGCATAACTTTGTTGAGGAATGTAATTCACTGAATCCTCAGAGTTTAAGTCATATGTTTCACCCAAGAAAATTTGTGATACAAATGGATGTGCTCCGCCTCCTTCTCCAACAGAACCATAAGTACCAGGAAAAGGTGGTAAGAATGATGTGAATAGTTGGTTATTCTCTGAGGCAAACGAATTAAAGTTACTCCCTCCAGCACCTGTCCTTCTCACGCTGTTATACTGTGATGTTGTAAAAATAATATCTGGATTGTAGAAAGAAATAACAGTCGAGAAACCATCACCTCCAGTTACTTCTTTTGCTTCTTGATACGTACCACCATTGTGGTCATTATACGAAGTACCATTATCTTGCGCTCCTCCGATTACTGCTCCGTTGCGGTCATAACCAATTTTGTAATATTGAATCGTATTGTATCCTCTACTAGTTGGATAGAACGTATTACCCAAATCGATGGATTTTCCAATACCTCCGTCATTACCCATGTAGAAAATGTTGTTTTCATAATCCCAAGCCATTGCGTGATTGTCCGCATGCACATACAACGGACTTTGCTTATTTGTAAACCATAAAGAAATCTTATTCCATCCACCAGAAGCTGGATTCTCCAATACTTGCTTCCACTCATGTAAATCAATACCACCAATAATTACCCGGTTTGGATCTGTTGGGTCATAAGAAACACTATTGTTATAGGTACCTTGATTACGGTAGTCAATTACACCATTCGTGATGTCCGCAGGTGTAGCTGGCGTGTGCTCAAACCAGGTTACACCATTGTCATTTGACACCCACTGCCCTTGGTTATTAGATGAAGAAGTTGCTGCATAAATATTATATGTGCCATCCGGCTTTCGGGTTGAGATAGCGTATTCTATACGTGTGAAACCGGTAAATGCAATCTGACCAGCTCCATTTCCAGAACGGTCTTCCCAAGTTTGCCCCCAGTCCATAGAAACCCATGTACGATTGTTAGTTGCATTAGCTACCAAAACTCCACCATCAGCAGATGCCGTGACATGACGACAACCTGTTCCCGTATATGCTGCAACGGTCGAAACAGAAGCATCACCATACGTGTAAGAACGGATTCCAGCGCTTGTAGCGAAATACACCAAATTGCTAACAGGAGAAGAGGCTAAACGGTTGATTGTTGTGAATGAACTTGTTCCAGGAACCAATTCCCATGTATCACCACCATCTGGCGTTACATACAAACCATTTCCATTCCAAGATTCATTTAAAGATCCAGTAGCAACGTAAACGTTACCCGCACCATCTTGAGAAATTGACGAGATAAATTGGTTTCCTGGAAAGTTAGAAACGCGATACCAGTTATTCGCTGCGTTTGTAGTTTTGTATAATCCACCAGAAACACCCCCTGACCATAAAATATTTGGATTTGTTCTGTCCACCCAGAGCGAGCGCGTGCGACCTCCAATATTATCTGGACCGTGCTCTACCCATTCTACTGTAATCGCCTTAGGTTTTGCAACATGAGCTTCCATGATTTCACGTAACGCCTCAGGAGTAACAACCTCACCCGTGTTTACATCAATCATTTTTGAACGAAGCCACTCTTCGGCCTCATCAGCTGTTTGAGCAACATCCAGCGACCCCGCTGATTTCATATAAGTACCATCCGTAGATGTGCTAGTTGGAATAGCTAAAACAGCCGCTACCGCAATTGCTGTCAAACCAAGTCCTCCGATTAATAGTCTGTGTTGTTTCATATTATTTCTTTTCCTAGTTTTAGGGATTACACCATTTTAGGGTGCCAATTTAGTAAATTTTAATTTAATTTAAATGTTTTCTACACAACAGATTGAACATTTTTGTAAAATTAAGTCATATGCTGTGTAAAACCGATGCACTTCTCAATTAAAAATGAACAAAACTATACACGTCTAACTTTCCGTTATAGGTCAAAAATGTGTTTCTCAGCATGATAAGAGGACCTTACCAACGGTCCACTTTCTACATATCGGAAACCCATTTCCATTCCTAAAACTTTATATTCTTCAAAGCGTTCTGGGGTAATAAACTCAGCCACTGGCAAATGTTTTGGCGTTGGTTGTAAATATTGCCCTAAAGTGAGAATATCACAACCCACGCTGCGCAAATCTTGCATGGTTTCGATGACTTCTTCATGCGTTTCACCCAATCCGAGCATAACTCCCGATTTACTCCTCATACCTCCTTTTTTCAAACGAAACAGAACCTCTAAGCTTCTATCGTACTTGGCTTGAATACGCACTTGCTTCGTCAATCGGCGAACCGTTTCCAAATTGTGCGACACTATCTCCGGCGCAACGTCAATAATTACTTGTAAGTTTTCCCAATTACCAGCAAAATCCGGAATTAATGTTTCTAAGGTTGTTCCTGGAGATTGCTTGCGAATTGCTCGAACCGTCTGTGCCCAAATTTCAGAACCTCCATCTGCTAAATCATCACGATCAACCGAAGTAATTACTGCATGTTTCACTCCCATCACTTTCACCGAATGGGCAACTCGTCCAGGTTCGTATTCATCCACTGCATCAGGACGTCCAGTTTGAACGGCACAAAACCCACACGATCGAGTACAGATATTTCCCAAAATCATGAAAGTCGCTGTACCTTCTCCCCAACACTCTCCCATATTGGGACAACTCCCACTTTCACATATGGTATGCAACTTATGCTCATCCACCAATTGGCGAACTTTTCTATAATTCTCACCTGTAGGCAATTTGACGCGCAACCATTTCGGTTTACCTATGCGTGTTTTTTCCCCTCTATTTAGTATCGTTTCTTCCATGTTATCGTCCTTAACAGCTGATCGATTTATTTGTTGGAACCTATTTTGTTAAACAAACGTCAAAATAAGCTTTCCTTTAACAAAAATAGCTATTTTCACAACCCACAAACAAAGATACGAAAATCTATCCATTTATGGCAACAGCAAAAGTGACATACGCCGGTAATCTTCGCAACTCCTGCACACATATTCAATCAGGAAGAGAGTTTCTTACCGACGCTCCTATTGACAACAAGGGGAAAGGGGAAAGTTTTTCTCCAACCGATCTAGTAGCCACAGCATATTTGTCTTGTTTGCTTACCATCATCGGTATTTTCTGTCAAGAACATGACTTACCGTTCGAGCATGGAGAAGGAACTGTTACAAAAATTATGGCATCGCACCCGCGCAGAATTGGTCGATTAGAGTTAACTCTTGATCTTACAAATAATGGTTGGGACGAAAAAACATGTTTAAAAATAGAACGTGCCGCTAAAACATGTCCTGTAGCTCTTAGCGTTTCGAACGACATGGAAATCGAACTCATTTTTAAATTTTAAGTATGCGCATTTTCATTACTTTTTCTAGTTTAATATTCCTTAGTTTACAATCATGTGGGCAAGTAACCACTCCTGAAACAGTTCCTTCTCCTGAAGTACAGAATATCCAATTTGAATTATCCGATTTCTTCGGAACCAAACCCGAACTGGAGGTTCAGACCAATGCAATTTTTGACAGCCTCACACCTTCCGATCGCGTGGCACAGCTCATCATGCCGGCGGTAGGAAAACACGGACAACCTAAAGAAAAAATTGACCGGTTGATTCGAGAAGGAAAAATAGGTGGTCTTCTTATGCTTAACGGTACTAGAGAGGAATTTACTGCATGGATTGCTGAATACAACGCTTGGAATAAGCAGAATGGAAAGTTACCATTTTTATATAGTGCCGATGCCGAACCGAGCTTGATCAATCGAAAAATTACGAACACCCCCCCAATAGCAAAAGCAAACACCCTTAAAAACATGGACGAAGTAATAGCCTGTGCAGAACAAATTTCTACAGAACTCAATGCCATTGGTATCAATTATAATTTCGCTCCAGTCGTAGACATGTCTCCGAACAAAACAGTAGGTTGGAGAAGTTTCGGTCATGTCCCAGACAGCGTTATCCCGTGGTCGAATGCATTTATTCAAACCACGCAAAAACACAACATCATCGCAACAGCCAAACATTTTCCTGGGCACGGATACGTTGCAGGAGACACGCATGAAAAGTTAGTCTACATCGATGGTGAAATGAAAGAATTGAATAACTACCCGCCACTGATTGAACAGCATGTTTTAAGTATAATGGTAGCACACATTGCTGTAAAAAACAATCCGCACTACTCAACCGATGGAATGCCAGCCACTACTTCCAAGCGGATTGTTAATGATTTACTGCGCGATAGTTTAAACTTTCAAGGGTTGATTGTTACGGACGCGCTTAACATGGGTGGCGTTCGCAATGTGCATGAAGCTGAAGTGTTGGCCATCGAAGCAGGTTGCGATATTACATTAATGCCGTTGGATGCTGATGCTGCTCACGCAAGACTACTATCCAAATATAACACAGACGCTTCGTTTAGACGCCGGGTCGACGACTCAGTATTACGTATTATCCGTGCTAAATTGGCATTAGGAATGATGAACCACGAGTAGTTCGCAAGATTCTATAATGTAAATATCGCTAATACTACCCCTACAAGTAGACTAATCAGTTTGACAAAATTGAAGCGGTGATTTTCAGAAGCTTCGAAAATAATTGTTGTAGAAATATGCAAAAACATACCAACAACTATCGCTAAAAGGATTTCCATGTCCAGTAAAAAATGAGCCGCTCCGAAATGCCCCAACACAATTCCTAACGGCGCCATTAGCGAAAACACTCCCAACACGCCCCAAGCCTTCCACTTGGAAAATCCAGATGCAATCAACAACGTCATTAAAGCAATCGCCACTGGGATTTTATGCAACACGACTCCGAAAAACAATCCGCGTAACCCTTCTGCCCCTCGATGTTCATGAACATGAGAGTGCGCATGACCAGAAAATAACGGCTCCGAATGGTGAGCATCCAACATATCCACGTGAAAACCAGCTTCTAAAGGAATTCCTTCAATCAACGAATGCACACTTAACGCAATAAATAACGTCCATGGAATTGTTGTTTTTCCACCATGTACATGCACGTGACCGTGCTCAATTCCTTTGGAGAAATATTCTAAAAATAGTTGTATTAAAAAACCGAGTAAGATGTAATAACCCAGCTTTTCTCCTGAATGAATATAAATTTCTGGGATTAAATGAATAAAGGAAATCGCTAATAAAAATCCTCCGCTTAAAGAAAGTAGCAATTTAATCACGGTACTTTTGTTCGCACGTTGTAAACCAACTACAATTCCTCCTCCTAGAAGAACAGCAAGTACTAAAATGAGAACTCCTACAAATTCATTCATTGCTGCGCGATTAAAATAAGGCGATCACTACGTTGGGCGTCGAAGGAATTTAATTCATAATCTCCCAGCAATTCCACAACCTTAAAACCAGCTTTAGAAAGTAAATCTTCGAAATCCCCCCTTTTCAGAGCTTGCACTCGCTCTGTAAAATCAAAGTGTTTGCCTTGGTCATCAAATTGAATATTCTTGAATATATGGGTGCCATCATACGATCGCGTGAGGTGAAAGGTCAACCCATCCACCGTTTTAACCTCTTCGGATACCAAGTTGGCGATTACTTTTTCTGCGTTCATAAAGTCAATCACTAATACACCATTTTGACTCAACATCGCTTTAATGGAGTGTAATACCTTCAAGTTATCGGATTGCGCATCAAAATACCCAAAGCTGGTGAATAAATTAAAAATACCATCAAACTGAGCATCAGCATACACTTCCCGCATGTCGTGCACATCAAATCTCAGGTTTTTACCTTCAAATTCCTTGGCCAATTGAATACTGTTCTCCGATAAATCCAACCCCGTAACGTTGTAACCTAATTCACTTAGGAAAAGAGCGTGTCTTCCCTTTCCACAGGCTAAATCACAAATCTGACTACCTGCAGGAAGTTGCAAATGATTGGTAATGGAACGCATAAACAATTCTGCTTCACGCTCATCACGGTGCTTGTAAAGGGTATGATAATAATCCGTATCAAACCATTCGGCAAACCATAGATTCTCTGAATTTTCGACCATTCTTACTACTTTGGGGAACAAAACTAGTGAATTAACGCTACATTGTTGCAAAAATAGTGTTTTCGTAGAATTATCGATACTCATGTCACGAAAAAACAGGTGTCCCAAAACTTCTAATTACCTAAAAACAATGCATTTCATCTTCTCTGCGAAAAAGTTGCGTTTATTGAACAATTTAATAACTTTGTCTGAACATTATTGAATTTAACAGAAAATGGCACTAAGTAACATTTACGAATTGTACCAGACCATGGAACGCGATAACACAATGTTATCCTTCAAAGGTGTAGTTACTTCGGACCTGCTCACTTCAGTGCTTCAAATAATGGAATCGAAACTCGACCACGTAGAAAAATCACCAAAAACCAAAAAGAAAGTCTACAATGTACTCGTAGAGTGTCTTCAAAACTTGTATCACCACAATGAGGAAATTGGGCAAAGCGAAGGCTTAGACTTTCTATTTTCAAAATCAGCGCTGTTGATGATTTCTAAGAATTCCGACCATTATGAAGTGAAAACTGGAAATTACATCGCTAAGCATAAATCCATTGAGCTGAAGCAAAAGCTGGATGACATCAATGCGTTGGACAAAGACGGATTGAGGGATTTATATAAATCCGTACTCAGCGACGGAGAACTGTCAGAAAAAGGAACTGCGGGATTAGGGATGATCGATATCGCGCGTAAATCCGGAAACAAGTTGGAATACGACTTCATGCCGGTAGACGATAACTATGATTTCTTTTGCCTCAATGTCAAAATAGATTAAGTTAATGAATGAAATTATGGAAAATTTAAAATTAGAAGGATCAGCAAAAACACCTACCGTAACGTTCGATGCCGGAGGCGGAACATTAGAATTGAAAGGTCGTTCGATTCCAGAGAACTCTGTAGAGTTTTATAAGCCATTAAACGATTGGATTGATGCGTACGGTGCTAGTCCAAAAGCGGTAACTACAGTTGACATCAAACTAGAGTATTTTAATACATCCTCCTCGAAATGTATCCTTGATTTATTCAAACAACTCGAAGGTTTAAATGGAAAAGGTACGGAGGTAAAAGTAAACTGGTATTTTGAAGAAGATGACGAGGATATGGAAGAGGCTGGTGAAGACTACCAGGCGATTATCAATATTCCGTTTAACATGATTGAAGTGGAAGAAATATAAGCCCTTCTATGACTAAAGTAATCGGGATAACCGGTGGTATCGGATCGGGAAAGTCCATTATCGGAAAAATTCTCAGCACCATGGGTTATCCCGTTTATTATTCTGACCAAGAGGCCAAATGGGTCATGAATAACGACCCCAATCTCCGCAATGAACTCATTACCGTATTTGGAGAACAAGCTTACATGAACGGCGAACTCAATCGCCCATACCTCGCAGAAAAAATATTCACCTCTCCCGAACTTAAAGAACAAATCAACCGCATTGTCCACCCGCGAGTGCGGCAGCGTTTTACTGATTTCGTAACACAATCCAACAGTCCGCTCGTCTTTAACGAAGCCGCTATCCTATTTGAAACAGGCGGTTATAAAGATTTTGATGCTACAATTTTAGTAGTTGCCGATAAAGAAACCCGCATTCAACGAGTAATGGAGCGCGATAATATCTCTCGTCAGCAAGCAGAGGACCGCATGAATAATCAATGGTCCGACGAGCAAAAACTAAAACTGACGAACATCGTGATTCATAACAATGAAACGGATCTACTCGTACCACAAGTATTAGAACTTTTGAGTTCTGAGTTCAGCCCTTCGACAAGCTCAGAGTGAAAGTTTAGGATTCTGAGTTTCGAGTTAGTTTACACTTACTTCATCCACAAAAATGAATGCTTCGAAGCCTGCGCCCTGATGCCAGCTCGGCAGTGTTCCGTAGTTGTACGCTTTTACTTTTAAATGCGTGACATTCATTGGCCGCTTTAACTTTGCCGATAGTTGCGCCAGTTGAACTTCGTAATCCTTATCCGGAACGTTGTGGTCTGCAGTAGCTACTAATTCATAATTCACTCCATCATTGGAAAGGTAGTATTCCACTTTTGTCGGCATCAAAATCCATGCGCGGGTATCTTGCAGAAACGAAGCTGTCAGTTCGCTGACCTTCACGGTTTCATTGAACTTTATCACTGCCTCGAAGTCTTGGTCTTGATAGCCTTGCCAATACCCTTTTCGCCAGTTTTGATCTCCATAGATGCCATCAATGATTCCTTTTGGACCACCAGCGCTGTATTGGGGATTGTATTCTGATGTAAGCGTAACCTCCCAATTAGGGTGCGGTGTTTTGTAAAACGTCGCTGGGATGGTCTGACTCTTCAGCTCTTCATAAAAAGCATACGCTTGAAGCGTAGTGTTTTCAAAAAGTTGTAATTGATGTCCTTCAACCTTCCATGCATCTTGAATCAACCATTCTGAAGTATCACCATTTGCCATAATCATGCGATAGGCCAATGATAGCGGTTCTGCAACTGTAATCGTTACTGTTAAACTATCGTCAAAGGAAATCGAAGCCGCCTCGATAACCGGGGCACGCAAGTATGAGATCGCTTCGCCTGACCATTGTTTCATGGGAACCTCCTCCTTGCCCATTAGCTTGAAATGTGAAATAAAGCGTTCTTTTTCTAATGCCTTTTCGATGGTATTTTTAGAAAAGGTATTTCCGTTTTCAAGGTGTACCGTAAACTCTTCCAACAGGGGTGTTGTCAATGTGTATTCCGCTTTTCCGGGTGTCACTGCATAGAGTCCCAAAGCCGACATTACATACCAAGCACTCATTTGACCGCAATCTTCGTTTCCAATTAACCCGTCCGGTTGAGTGGTGTAAAATTCCGTTAACAAACGCTTTACCATGGCATCCGTCTTTTCTGGCTTATCAATGTAATTATACAAAAACGCCATATGGTGACTCGGTTCATTACCGTGTGCATATTGACCTACCAATCCTGTGATGTCTACCTGCGTTCTGCCAGTTGTCTCATTCTCGGCACTGAACAACTCATCCATTTTTTGTTCAAATGCACTGGCACCTCCCATTGCAGCAATCATTCCTTGAACATCTTGCGGTACAAAAAACGAATATTGCCACGAATTTCCTTCGGTGAAATGATTATTTACTTCCCGTGGGTCAAATGGAGTTAACCATCCCCCATTTTTTCGTGGACGCATTAAATTCGTTTCGGGATCGAGCAAATTACGCCAAGCGTTGGACCGTTTCATGTACGTCACATAATCCTCTGTGTGACCTAAATCCAGGGCGACTTGTGCAATACACCAATCATCGTAGGCATATTCCAATGTTTTTGATACATTTTCATGTTCGTCGTCCACAGAAAGGAATCCGTATTGCTGATATTGAGGTAATCCTAAATGGTCCCATGTAGCGCTTTTCTTCATCGCTTCATATGCCTTTTCCATGTCAATATCGCGCATTCCCTTCGCATAAGCATCTGTCAATACGGACACCGAATGGTAACCAATCATACAATCGGTTTCGTTGCTCGCGAGTTCCCACACGGGTAAACGACCACCTTGCTCATAATGCGCCAAAAAAGTCTGCATGAAATCGCGCGTGCGTTGTTGATCGATGATGGTAAACAACGGATGTGCCGCTCTGAAAGTGTCCCACAATGAAAACACAGTGTAATACGTGAAGCCCTCTGCTTTGTGCAATTGCTTGTCCATACCGCGGTATTGTCCGTCTGCGTCCATCGCGACATTCGGGTGAATCATGACGTGATATAATGCAGTGTAGAATATTTTTAGTTTTTCAGCGTCCTGATCGGTCACTTCAATTTTTTGAAGCTCTTTGTTCCACGCGTTACGTGCAGCCGCTTTTTGCTGTTCAAAATCCCAATGCGGCACTTCAGCAGCCAAGTTGTGTTGACCTCCTTTTTCATTCACAAAGGAAAATCCGACTTTCACCAATACTTCACGTGTAGCATCGAGTTGAAGGTCTAAAATCACTTTTGTACTGTCTTCATTGAAGCGTGCCGAAAATGACTGGTCGAACTGCACGTATCCATAGGCATGTTGTTCTGTTGCCCATGCTTTGCTCACGCGTTTCAAGGTCAACGTTTTATCGTCCAATAGTTCAATTTTTCCTTCTAGCAATTCATCGCGATGAGTGAGGTCGATGATGATACTGCTCTCTCCTTCAGGGAATGTATATCGGTGCATTCCCACACGAGTGGATGTCGTTAATTCCACCTTAATTCCATTGTTTAGTGTGACCTCATAAAACCCAGGTTCAGCTTTTTCATTTTCGTGCGAAAAGGAAGCGCGGTAGTCTTCTTGGGCAAATCCACTTTTCCCCGTCATGGGCATGAACATTAAATCTCCGTAATCACTTACCCCTGTTCCACTTAAATGGGTATGCGAAAAGCCATAAATGATCGAATCGCTGTAATGATAACCACTACACCCGTCCCAACTTCCATCTACGCGTGTGTCGGGAGACAATTGCACCATCCCAAAAGGAACTGTCGCTCCAGGGAAGGTATGACCGTGACCTCCGGTTCCAACGAAAGGGTTCACATAACTGGCGAAATCACCATGTATTGGTTGTTCTGTGCAACTCGCGAGGATGGCAACAACAGAAATAATAAGTAGTTGTTTCATGGGGTTAAAGATATAGGATTTCTTGATTTCTGCATATGAGGAGGAAGTCATAGATTATTTAATTAAATATGAATCCTTTATCTGATTAAATGAGTAGTGTAAAAATGAACAATCAACCTCAAACTTGTCCATTTGGTGCGCATTCAAACTCCAAACTCAAAATCCAATTAGGATTGGCGTGCCGGACAGAAATTTGGAAATACGTCTCCGCGATTTGTTGGAAGCCATAGTTCTCGTAGAAGCGCACTGCCCGATGGTTTTCTGTCCAGACGTACAGCCAAACTCCGGATTGTTCATTTCGCCTGGCGAGATTTAGGCTAAAATCCATGAGCTGTTTCCCCAACTTGCGATCGTGAAACTTTTCGAGCACGTACAAGCGTTCAAGCTTGGTACTGTTCGATGGTGTCAGGTTTTCGTATGGGGTATTGTAAATTAGTTTGGAGTACCCTGCCAACTCTCCGTTACAATAAATGAAATGAAATACATTCGACGCATCGGATAACTCTTGGGCGATATTCTCCTCAGTGAATTTGGCGTTGATGTAGGCGTCTATATCAACTTCCGACGCACTGTGACCGTGCGATTCTTGAAAAGTGGCAATGGCCAATTCGTGGAGGATCTCAGCATCCTTTCTTTCGGTGGGTGTAATGGAAATGGTATTGTTCATTGTGAGTTCGTGAAGCACCTCCAAATATAACGGTTGGCGTGTAGGCGATGTTGCCTTGTGTTGTCCCGTATGTGCGGAGGCAAGGCAATATTGCTTAAACGCCGCTAGCCGTATGTGCTTTCAGTCATCTATTTTACATTTTTCAATGTTTAATTCTAAGGTGTGATTGCTATCAAGGTTTTCATAATCTTTTAATTCCAATTTCAGCGTTCTATAAAACTTCAGATCAGTATTAATTCCTATTTTGATTGTTTCGTTTTTTATTAATTTGTTCAGTTGAATAATCGGTTGTACTTGATATGGCTCGACCAGCAAATGTATTGGGAATTGCATTATTCTATCATCTATAAATCGTCCTTCGGGGTCAACGAAAACTGCATGTCTCAACTCAGCTGTTAGTTTAACCTTTGAAATGAAATTTGTCCATTCGTTTTCAAAATTCTTCTGGGATGTTATGAAAGCACTATGAATTAACAAATAGCTGTCGTCCGACTTCAATTTGAATTCTATTTCCGGATTTTCTTTATTTAGTTTAATTTGTTCCAATCTGATATCGTGTTTTTATTGTAATACCGCTAACGTTTCAGCTAAACTGCGTTTTAATGCAGTTTAGGTTTTGTTAGGTATCTTTTTATGTTTTACTTATAAACCCTATCCCGAGAGAAAATTTCACGTACCACCCCATCATCAATGTGTTGTTTAAGTTGTTGATTCTCTCATTTGTAACCTCTCTAGTCCAATTACTACTATGTACGCTCTGTCGATAGCCTATGGAAAAAGAGTAATTGAAGAATGCACTTCTGTGTTTAATTAAAGGGAATCCTGCTAGGATATTTATATCTAAATAATAGTTTTTAGATATAAACGATTCTTGTGATTCTGGGCCGATTACAAAATCACCAAATTTTGGATATCCATCATTGTTAGAAAAATCCCACTTACTAGTAAATGAACCTAAACTCAAATTAGTAGACAGGAAAAAATGCGAACTGCTGTCTCTCAATAGTGCATGATAGCCAATACCAATACTATTTCCACTTCCAAACCAATTTCCATCTAGTTGTGATTGAACGCCTCTTGAGTCAGTCCCAAATAAACGTGAATTATGTATGTCTCCCTTTATAGTCAAACCGTTTTTAAAGAAGAATAAAAATTCAAGACCCAACTCTCCAGATTGCCCAACAGTACCTAATAAGTCTTGACCTTGACTATTGCTAGTTCTAAAGGTATAGTTTCCAGAGTTTTGTATGCCAATATTACCATTTAAAATTAATCCCAGTTTATAGAATTTAGGGATACTATCATTGCTACCGCCGTAGGATAGTGTGGTGAAAAGTGTAAAGAATGCAAAAATAAAGTTATTCATATTTATTATTGTGCCTAACGTTCCGTGTATGGTGTTGAAGCTATCCCGCAGGGTAGCTATGCACTATACACGTTGTTGTAAGAAGTGTTATTACAGTGGTTGTTCATAATTTTTAATAATGCG
>JAQWYK010000032.1 GCA_029254025.1 Crocinitomicaceae bacterium
AGCATGCTCCCACTCTTTTTTTATGTATGAATAGAGATTAATAACGGTAATGTTCTGGCTTATAAGGTCCTTCTACAGTTACACCGATATACTCAGCTTGATCATTCGATAATGTTTCCAATTCTACTCCGATTTTCACTAAATGAAGTTTTGCTACTTTCTCATCTAAATGTTTCGGCAGCATATATACTTCGTTCTTATAATTCACAGAATTATTCCACAATTCAATTTGCGCCAATGTTTGGTTCGTAAATGAATTAGACATTACAAATGATGGGTGACCTGTAGCACAACCAAGGTTTACCAAGCGACCTTCCGCCAAAAGAATGATTTCCTTACCGCCCAACTCGTATAGATCTACTTGTGGTTTGATCTCTGTTTTGTTTTGAGCATTGTTGTTCAGCCAAGAAACGTCAATCTCATTATCAAAGTGGCCGATATTACAAACGATTGTTTTGTCTTTCATTGCTTTGAAATGACGATCCACAACGATGTCTTTGTTTCCAGTAGTTGTTACTACGATGTCAACTCTTCCAACAACTGTATCTAGTTTCTTCACTTCAAAACCGTCCATTGCAGCTTGAAGTGCACAAATTGGGTCGATTTCAGTAACGATTACACGCGCACCCGCCCCTCTCAACGAAGCAGCAGAACCTTTTCCAACATCTCCGTATCCGCAAACAACAGCAACTTTACCAGCCATCATTGTATCAGTAGCACGACGAATAGAATCTACAAGCGATTCTTTACATCCATATTTGTTATCAAATTTTGATTTAGTTACTGAGTCATTAACGTTGATTGCAGGCATTACCAGTGTTCCATTCTTCATACGTTCGTACAAACGGTGAACACCTGTGGTTGTCTCTTCAGATAATCCTTTGATGTCTTTTGTCAATTCTGGGTAACGGTCAAAAACCATGTTTGTTAAGTCACCACCATCATCTAAAATCATGTTTAATGGTTGACCATCTTTAAATGCAAATAATGTTTGCTCGATACACCAGTCAAACTCTTCTTCGTTCATTCCTTTCCATGCATAAACTGGAATTCCAGCAGCAGCAATAGCAGCAGCAGCATGATCTTGGGTTGAGAAAATGTTACATGACGACCAAGTTACGTCTGCTCCTAATTCAACCAATGTTTCGATTAACACAGCTGTCTGAATGGTCATATGTAAACAACCAGCGATACGCGCTCCCTTTAAAGGTTTTGAAGCACCAAACTCTTCGCGCAACGACATTAGGCCTGGCATTTCAGCTTCTGCTAATTTAATTTCTTTTCTTCCATACTCCGCAAGGCTGATATCTTTTACCTTGTAAGCAAGTCTTTCTTGTGTATTACTCATTTAAACTAATTTTCTGTTTATTTTGCGCAAAGGTACGCAATTCATCTTATTATCAAAAACAGAATAGGATGGAAATAGTTTTGCAGATTACGAAGTTTTATTTCGCTACAAAATAATATTCTGAGTTGGTCGTGTAAAGTTGAATGAATGCCTCTTTATTAAGGGCTTCGATGTTGGAAAGGTAATCTTTCAAAACGTAGACACCATAATTTAACTCCTTTAAGAAGTCAAAGAGTTCATTTGGTGTGGTGCCATAATGTTCGCTGGCTCCCAGGCCGCACTCGAAAAGCAAAACAGGCTTAGCTGCCTTCAGAGTTTGTTCCGCCCCTTTTAAGACACCAAATTCACCACCTTCTACGTCGATTTTTATGAAATCAGGAAGTGCGTCTTGAGAAACAAGGTCGTCCAAGGGAATCATGTCTACTTCAATTTTTTCAATATCGGGAGTTTCTACCGCATAATCACGTTGTTTTAATCCGCTATACGCTGGCGCATTTCTGACAAAATTAAAAGTAGCTTTTCCTTTTGAATCGGATAATGCATGCGGATAAATTTTCGCTGTATGTTGGTATTTTGCCTTTAGTGCTTCAAACAATTCGGGTATAGGTTCAAAAGCGAGGTGTTTGCCTTTTGGGGCAAGTCGTAAAATTTCATCCAAGATTTCTCCCTTGTGGCACCCTACATCAATGCAATTGGAGTTTTCTGATAAACTTTTCTTTAGCACTAGTTTCGTTAGACGGTCATACTCTAAATTCTTAGTTACGTCGAGGTGCAAAAGATTGAGTGTTTTTCTGAAAAACTGTTTAAAACGCATAGTTACGGATTACTTTGTTTGAGTAAGGTCGCCAAAAGTAAGGAAAATTGTATTTCTCAGAGGATAGTTTGAGGATAAATCACCACGGTTCTCCTGAGATATGCACCGTACCCTTGAATAGTGCCACTGTTTTCTCCGATGAATTTTTTACAACTACCTCATAAATACCAAGTGTTTTACCGCGATTCAATTCAGTACAAACCGCAATCAATTCTTGACCGATTTTAATAGGCCGCGTATGTGAAATGGATGTTTCAATACTTACACATTTCAAACCATGTGCATTTGCAGCGAAAGCTAATGCGGAATCCGCTAGGCTGTACGTGATTCCTCCATGCGCGATTGCAAAGCCATTCACCATTTCAGTTGTCACAGTCATTTTTAAGGAACAATTTCCCTTAGAAATATCTTGTACAACAATACCTAGCCATTGCGAAAAATGATCGCCTTCCATCATTTTATGAACAATCTGACTAGGTGTTTTCATGAATTAATTGGCTGCGCGCGAAAACATACTGATGATGGCAGTGCCTACCAAGAAAAGTTGATCGGCCGTGTCTTCATCCAATGATTCTTCAGGGTTTTCTTCGTCAGGTTGAATTTCCATCAGTAAAAACTCCATTAAAAACTTTTCGTTGCTAAATGCGAGTATCACATCGAAATCTTCACTTTCTTGATACTCATCTAAAATGGCAAAATACTCTTCTTGAAAAGTATTAATCATCGCTTCATCAATCTTAGCAATCGTTAATCCTTCTTGAACAAATGCTTCGTGGAAAATGGTGTAATAATACATCAAGTAATTCAACAATTCTTCATTGTCAAATTCAAGGGCTGCTGACATTGTATAGCCCATAAACTCTTCTTGTCCTAATACAATCGTTTCCGAATAGCGCTCTAATGCATCTTCGTCCATTGCGTCAATCTTGCTGACTGCGTTTTCAATACTCTTAATTGATACTGGTTTCATTTGTTATTAGTTAAATTCTGCTTTTAAACTCATATCGAGAGATTTAACAGAATGCGTTAAGGCTCCAGAGGAGATGAAATCAACCCCCGTTTCTGCATATCCGCGGATATTTTCCTTTGTGATGCCTCCAGAGGCTTCGGTCTCGAAATATGAGGGTATTTTTGGTAATACGTGTGCAATTTCTTGTGGTGTAAAATTGTCCAACATGATGCGATCTACGTGACCAATTGCAAGTACTTCATCCAGCTCTTTTTCATTCCTCACTTCAATTTCAATATTTAGTTTGAGGTTTTTTTCTTTCAGGTATTCTACAGTGCGCAAGATTGCATTTGTTATCCCACCAGCATAGTCAATGTGATTATCTTTGATCATCACCATGTCGTACAAGCCAAAGCGGTGATTCACTCCACCCCCTATAGTCACAGCCCATTTTTCTAATGCGCGTATTCCAGGAGTGGTTTTTCGAGTATCTAAAAGTTGCGTAGACGTTCCCTCTATCAGATTTACGATGGAGCGAGTTTCTGTAGCGATGCCGCTCATACGTTGCATGAAATTCAAGACCAAACGTTCTGTAGCGAGAATAGAACGGGATTTTCCAGAAACTTCAAATGCGATATCTCCAGGTTTTACGGATGTCCCATCCAATAGGTGAGTAGTCATCTGCAAAGATGGGTCATAGTGGTTGAAAATGCGCTGTGCTAGCTCAACACCAGCCAGTATTCCAGAATCTTTAATGAAGAGCTTAGCCTTACCCGCGGCCGCTTCTGGCACACAAGAGAGTGAAGTGTGGTCACCTTCTCCTATGTCCTCTTTCAAGGCGAATTGGATTATTGAATCAATCATAGGCGCAAAGTTAAAATAAATTGGTGTACGTGCGCCATGATTTGGTTAGTTGCCCTCGAATCGATAGAAATGCGGGTTTCGCGGAGGTTATTCTGAAAGGTAGGTTACATTGAAACTATTTTCTACGTGAATAAAGTCTCCAAAACTAAATTATCCTTACTTTTGTTGCAGTGTTTTTCTTGGTTTTCGACCGAGTAATTAAAAGGAATTCAGAACCTGATGAATATAGGTCAAAAAATAAAAAATTACATTCTCTTTACGAAGTTTCGTTTATCTGCACTTGTCATAGTTTCGGCACTTTCGGGTTACCTTTTTGCAGGAGGTAAAACAGGTGGGGAAATTGCGCTCTTGATGCTAGGTGGGATTCTTGTTACTGCTGCAAGTAATGGGTCTAATCAGATTTGGGAGCGTAAGTTGGACATATTAATGAATCGCACTCAGAACAGACCTCTACCTCAAGGACAAATGTCTGTTGTGGAGGCAGTTATTGTTGTTTTGATTTGTCTATTAGGCGGTACTTATTTATTGTATCAGCTCAATTTCTTCTCTGCGCTTTTAGGATTGATGGCATTTGTTTCATATGTATTTATTTACACACCGATGAAACAATTGACCCCATGGGCGGTAATTGTAGGTGCATTTCCTGGAGCGATTCCCCCTATGTTGGGTGCTATTGCTCATACAGGAGAGTTTGGCGCATTGCCAGGGGCGTTGTTTTTTGTTCAATTTGTATGGCAACTTCCACACTTTTGGGCTATTGCTTGGGTGTGTCATGAAGATTACTCCAAAGGTGGTTTTTATCTTTTGCCCTCACGATCAGGAAAAACCAAGTTAACTGCATTCCGAATTATGTTCTCAGCACTCATGCTAATTCCGTTTAGTCTTTTTCCATGGTTACTTGACTTGGTAGGTAATTTTAGCGTTGTGGTAGCCTCGGTAATTGGACTTGTTTTCTTTTTGTATGCTTACAGACTTTACCTAACACTCGATGATAAAGATGCTCGAAAATTGATGTTTACTTCGTTTATTTACTTACCGATAATTCAATTTGTTTACGTAGTTGACAAATACTTCTTTATGTAAAACCGAACTTTGCAAAGATTGTTATAGTAGTTAATTTAACGCAGAAATTATTTCGAGCGTACTCAAGAAGAAATAAGAAACACAACAATTTAGAACATATGAAAAATGACTTTCAAAATGACGATAATCAGGTTGCTGAACAAAAAGCTAAGAAAAACCTTGTTTGGGTAATCGTTTTCAGCATCACTATGATGTTTGCAGGGTTTACATCTGCTTATATTGTGTCTATGGGAGATAGTTTTTGGGTGAAGATTGATTTGCCGATTGCTTTCTACTTCAGCACTGCCTTAATTCTGGCGAGCAGTGTAACCTTGTGGCTGGCTACTAAAGCTGTGGGCCAGCAGGCATTGTCAAAGGTAAAACTGCTGGTTGGAATTACACTAATTTTAGGTATTGGTTTTGGCTATTTTCAATTCAGAGGTTATGGACAATTGGTTGATAAAGGCGCAATGATGAATACCTGGATTATTGTTAATGATGGTCGTTATGGCGATTATTTTGAAATCAAAAAGAATGATCAATTCGTTGATATTGTAAATAATCAATATGCACTCGGAGGTAAAGTGATGACCAAGGAGGAGTTGGAGGACCTAAAAGGTTTTGCCGAAAAGGTGGTAAATGAAACACATGTATCAGACTTAACAACTCTGAACTATGGCGCTCCCTATCAGTTATACTATAAAGGAGAGCCACTTTCTATGTTGCAAGGAAAACTTACAAGGGTAAATGGGGAGGCGCTGAAACCATTGGAGTTTGAGCGTTTGACCTATCTGGCGCAAAATATTATTGATAATCGTGCTGATTTTTTCATCAAAGGGGAAATGGGGAAGGACTTTACGTTATACTACAAAGGAAAACCTTTGGATTATATTGATCGTAAATTATATTACAATGGAAAAGAGTTGAGTAATAACCTTAACAACAAGCTTTTAAGAGGTAATAAAGATACGAGTACGGCCTACTTTTACATTATCACATTCCTTCATTTGCTTCATGTGATAGCCGGGGTTATTATGCTACTCACCTTATTTAGAAAGAGTATAAATGGTGAAATTCTACAGCGAAATGCCTTTTCAATTAAGGCTGGAAGTATTTTTTGGCATTTTTTAGGCGGTTTATGGATATATTTGTTGCTATTTTTAGTTTTTATTCATTAAACTTGCAACAAATTATTTAGAAAATGGCAGGACACGCTACTAACGAAATTGATGGCGCAATACTGTGGGGAGGAAAAGTATCCCCGTTCAGCGCGAGTTACGGTAAATTAATGATGTGGTTTTTCCTTGTTTCGGATGCCTTGACATTTGGAGGCCTCTTGGTGGCTTATGGATTCTCAAGATATGCGTTTGATGGGATGTGGCCAATCGGAGAAGAAACTTTTGAAGCACTTCCATTCTTAGGGAACGGATTTCCTCTAGCTTATGTTGCTTTAATGACTTTCATTTTGATTGTAAGTTCAGTGACTATGGTATTGGCTGTTGAGGCTGGTCACCGTATGGATAAAAAAGGTGTTGTGAAGTGGATGTTAGCGACCATTATTGGTGGTTTTTTCTTCTTGGGTTCGCAAGCTTGGGAATGGAGTCACTTTATTCATGGAACTGAATTTGGTCGTGTTGCCCTAAGTGATGGTTCTTCTGCTGTTGTAAAAGGTGAATTCGGAAAGATTGAAAGCTTCACGGTTATTGAAGTGGGTCATCATGCACATGGTATGGTTGCGGGTGATGAAATCACAAACGAGAACATCGATGCTTCAGAAGTAGATTTGATGCATGCTTTTCAACATGCTGCTTCCGCTGGTCATTTACATGCTACAGCTGATGGTTTAACAATTACGTTGCATGACGGTACGAAAGCTAAGGTTAATAAAGAAGCAGACAAGAATTTGGAATTATTGATAAAAGAAGCAGGTTCTAAATACCCAGTGTCACTCCCTTCAGATGCTTCAACGCGTGTTTCAGGTGAAGAAGCAATCTCCGAATATTACGAAGCATTATCTCATGGTAACGTGATTTACGGAGCTAACTTAGAACAAAATGAATATGGACCTAAGCAATATGGACAGTTTTTCTTCTTTATTACTGGATTCCATGGTTTTCACGTGTTTTCAGGTGTAATTATCAATATCCTAATTTTCGCTGGTGTACTTAAAGGTATTTACCATAAAAGAGGGCACTACGAAATGGTAGAGAAAACTGGACTGTATTGGCACTTTGTCGATTTAGTATGGGTATTTGTATTTACATTTTTCTACCTTATCTGATAGTTTGGATTGATTAAATTGAAATTTTAAATTATGGAAAGAGACGACGTAATAGAGTATTCTTTAGACACCCATCACTCGGAAGAGCAGGGAAAGAAGATTCGTAAGAAAATTTGGATGGTGACGTTATTGCTGACAATTGTGACAGCTTTAGAAGTTGCTCTAGGTGCCATGGTAAAACAAGGAAGTGATGCTTGGTTCACTGTTAAAATCTTATTCATTTTATTGACTTTATTGAAAGCGGGTTATATTGTACTAACATTTATGCACTTGGGTGATGAGCGCAAGGTGCTGAAGTGGATGGTATTGCTGCCCTACGCAACATTTATAATTTATTTAATGTTCATTGCATTTACAGAGGGAAGTGCTGTAGCTTTGGCGATGTAAATTGACTATAAAGTGGCTATACAAGGATCTAAAGCCGGCCGTCTAAAACCAATACTCATGTTGTTCTTGGTTTTCGGGCCGGCTCTTTTATTAATATTCGTTTCATTAAATAAGTGCGAGCATAAGTTTGAGCAACTACCCGTTTATGGTAAGTTGGATGATTTCAAATTTGTTTCCGCATCCGGTGATGAAATTACTCCCGAAACCCAACTAGGTAAGGTAACTTTGTATTCTACCGTTCAAGCGGGTTGTCCTGAGAATTGTGCTATTGACCTGTTGAAATATAATATGATGGTCTATCAGCATTACCGCAAGTATCAAAAGAAGATGGGGCACATTAAATTTGTTTCTATCGTTACAGATCAAGACGGAAATCCAGTGGATGACTTAACGGAAGTTGAATTTTTAATGAATGATATTGTTCAGGGCTATGACCCTTCTATCTGGACACTAGTAACGGGTGATCCTAAGCAAATTTATGACATTGAAAACAATGATGTTAACCTGGTTACGATGAAAAGTGATACCGCATTCGCAACAAAACCTTATCTCGAAATGTTACTCATTGTAGATAAAGAGAATAATCTCAGGTTGGTGCGAAAAGGAAACCAAGAAGGACTTATTCGAGACTTTAAGGAACACATTGCATTACTTCAAAAACAGTATGACAAAGCAGCATACAAAGCGCGTAAGGAAGCAGAATAGCATGAAATTAGTCAGTTTACTTTTCATTCTTGCAGGAATAGTTGTTTCATGCGAGCAATTAAACGATTCAATGCAGGAAGGATTGCCATACATTGGTCATTATGATATTGCCTTTGAAGAAGGCGATGGTTATTCAATCGGAGATACCATATACCATAAAGTTCCGGAGTTTGCATACCTCACACAAGACTCAACAGAGTTAAGTTCAGCGGATATTGATGGCAAGGTATGGGTGGCGAAGTTCTTCTTTTCAACTTGTCCTACCATTTGCCCGCCAATGACTTCTTCCATGAAGCAATTACGCAATGACATGATGGACTTCAACGATGATTTGGTTTACTTGGCTTTTTCTATCAATCCTGAAAAAGATACTCCCGAACGTCTGCGTGAATATATCGCCGAACACGAAATTGATAATACGGAGGATTGGTACTTTTTAACTGGAGTGGATGAAGAGGAGACACATCTTTTGGGGACAGAAGGGTTTAAAATTCATGCGATGTTTGATGATAATGCGCCTGGTGGATATGCACACAGTCCCAATTTTATTCTAGTTGATCAAAACAGGCACATTAGAGGTTTATATGATGGATTAGAACCAGATGACGTAAATCAACTAAAAGAAGACATTAAAAAATTACTGAAGAAATGATGGAGTCAAATCACACAGATGCTCAACTAGCGAAGTTTAGAAAACTTATTATAGCCCTTTCTATTGTTATTCCCCTGGCAGTGGCTGCATTGTTTGGAATTAAAATACCTGGTGTGGATTTTTCTTTTCTACCTCCAATTTATGCTGGGATTAACGGATTAACTGCTGTTGTTCTTGTGAGCGCATTAGTCGCGATTAAAACAAAGAATATAAAACTGCATCAACGGTTGATTCAAACGGCTTTAGTGCTATCGTTGTTGTTTTTAGTGGCTTATGTAGCGTATCATATCACTTCGGACTCTACAAGTTACGGTGGAGAATTCCCTCGCTTATACTATTTCATTCTAATTTCACACATCGTATTGAGTGTTGTAGTGATTCCAATTGTGCTATTTACGTACTTATTCGCATGGCAAGGTAATTTTAAACGTCACAAAAAATGGACGCGATTTGCTTTTCCGATTTGGTTGTATGTGGCAATTACAGGTGTTGTTGTCTATTCTATGATTTCACCTTTTTACAACTAGTGATAATATGAAGATAGTTTCTTTCAATGTGAATGGTATTCGGGCAATCTTGAAAAAGGATTTTTTAGCGGATGTTCATCGTCTAAATGCGGATGTGATTTGTTTGCAAGAAACGAAAGCTCAAGATGATCAAGTCGCTGAGGCGCTGGCTGTACTGGAAGGATATCATATCTATTCTAACTCTGCTGAACGAAAAGGGTACTCAGGCACTGCAATTCTGACCAAAGAAAAACCTCTTTCAATATCCTTCGATATGGGAATCGAGGAACACGATAAAGAAGGACGTGTGATAGCGGCGGAGTATAACGATTTCTTTTTGGTGACTGTATATACGCCGAATTCAGGTAGTGAATTACTCCGCCTATCCTACAGACAGGATTGGGATAAACATTTTTTAACCTATTTGAAAGAATTAGAAAAGAAAAAACCGGTAGTTGTATGCGGTGATTTGAATGTGGCGCATAAAGATATTGACTTAGCACGTCCCAAAGAAAACTATAACAAAGCGGCAGGATTCATGCAAGAGGAAATCGATGGGATGGATGCTTATACCAGTAACGGTTTTGTAGATACTTTTAGGGTATTACATCCGGATGGAATTAAATATTCTTGGTTCAGTTACCGTGGCGGTGCAAGAGAACGAAATGTAGGCTGGAGAATTGATTACTTCTTGGTTAGTGAAGCACTACTTCCACGTGTGAATTCCGCAGATATACACAATGAGATATATGGTTCAGATCATTGTCCTGTGAGCGTGGAGTTTAAATAAGTTAAGGTTCGGATGACTTTTTAGTTTTTTGATTTCTCCATAAACCAAACCAACCCTACAAATCCAACAATAAAGAAGTTATGTACTATTAGTTGTACTATCCCAAATTCGATGTCAATCGATTGAAAGGCTAAGAAAATGAGCAATGCCGCACTACTATACAAACCAAATTTCCTTAAACTGTAGGGGATCGGATAGTGTTTTTGACCCAAAAGGTACGAAGCCACCATTTGTCCACCGTAAACTGCTAGTGTAACCCAAGCACAAGCGATGTAACCTAATGTCGGTATAAAAACCACATTCAATCCAACTGTAAAAATAGCTCCTCCTATTGCTATATAAGCACCATATTTCGTCTGACCACTTAACTTATACCAGATACTTTGATTGATGTAGATTCCTAGGAATACATTGGCCAATAAAAGTATAGGAACAATTTTCAATCCTTCCCAATAATTGGAGTTCGGTATAAAGTGCTTGATGATATCAATGTTTAAACTCACAGCAAGAAAGCATAGGAAAATTGCTCCTATAAAGTAGTTCATAACCTTTACATAGGTTTTATTGCGGTCTTTGCTTTTCGCTTCAGCGAAGAAAAAAGGTTCTGCAGCATACCGATATGCCTGTAAGAATATAGACACGAGCATGGCGAGTTTGTAACTTGCACTGTAAATTCCCACTTGTGCCTCGGCAGCTTTTAGTGATGCAATTTCGCCGAGTTCTTTAAGGTTAGCGGAATAGATTAGGTGTTTTAAAAGTATTCGGTCGATGGTTTCGTTAATGATAAACGCAAAACCTGCAAGTGCTAACGGAAAACTATATCGGAACATGAGCTTGATGAGTGTAAAGTCTAATTTAAATTTCAGATTTAGAAAGTCCTTGTAAACGAATACAGGTTTTGCCAATGAAGCAATGATGTTGGCAATTAGAATAAAACGAACACCTTGTTCTGGATTTTCTTTATCAAAGAAGAGTAACAACAAGATGAGGTTCAATCCGATGTTAATGGCTATGCTTGATAATTGGATAACAGCAAAGCGTTTGGCGCGTTCCTCTGCACGTAATTTAGCTAGGGGTAATGCACTAACAGCATCAATAACAACAATAACCCCCAATAATATGATGTATTCAGAATTGTTTGTGAATAACATGCGATCTGCTATGGATTGATGAAATAACATTATTAATGTTAGAAAACCACCATTGATAATCAGCACGCTGAGTAATGATGAATTGAACACATGTTCTTTATCTTCTCGTTCATTTCGGAACTTAAAAAAGGCCGTTTCCATTCCAAAAGTGAGTAGCACCATTAAAAAGGCCACCCAAGCATAAAGTTCGGATATAACTCCGTAATCAGCTGGGTCCTTGAATACCAGCGAACTGGTATAGAGAGGTACTAGTAAATAATTTAAGAACCGACCAATAATACTCGATAATCCATACACGGCTGTTTGTCCCGCGAGCTTTTTTAGTGGGTTACTCATTTCTACTTTGTGCTGATAAGTGTGTATTTAATTGTCATCTATTTCAAAGGATTCTTTTTCTTTCTCTTGTTCATTTTCTTTTTTCCAAGTGTCGATCACACTTCCCCATTTAGATTTCTTTTTTGTCTTTTTATCAGGATCGAACTCCAAATTCAAACTGTCTTTTTCGCGGTTAAAGTCCATAATCAATTGTTCTTGTCTTTTATTCTCTTCAGGAAGTGATAGGATGGTACTGTCTTTTTTATTAATACCGAATCCTTCCTTCAAAACACTCTTGAACTCTTCTTTGGCCTCCTCTATTTCCTGCTGCTTATCTGCTTTTTTGGACTCTCGATCCCATTCGAAATTTGGATCAAACAGATCGCCATACATACGCAGGTATACCCTAAAGCCAGAACCATCATCCACGATGTCTCCAAATTCAGAAGGCGTTCGATTGCTTTTAAGCTCTCTAAATCTAAAGTCAAATGAGTAATCGACTTGATTCGTAAAGCTATGATTCCCTGATAATCGAACATCTAATGCATTTGATTTTATTTCCATTTTAGGAATAAAAAGCACCCCATTTGAAATAGTGATATTGTTTTCAAATGTTTCAAATCGGAGGTTTAATAACTCTTTTTCAAAGGCGTTCATGTTACTTTTTGAAATAACAAGCTTAGCACTAGATGCTTTAATGCTTTCAGTAATTTCTTTAAAGGTATCGACATTGACAAGAGCACCATCATTAATCCGAATAGCTACCTGCGCCTTAAATTGGTCTTTTAAATCTTCACCTGTGTATAAGTTGAACCGTCCCGTAAAGTCTAATCCAATGACTGCCATACCTTTTATGTTTTCTGAGGTGATGGCACTTTGGTCAAAATTATTCCATTCTTTGAAGACCTTCTCGAAGTAAACATTTTGAGAATTGAGCTTTGTGGTTACTTTAAGTAGCATAGGAAGTGTTTCTTCAATGAGTAAGCTTCCTGTAATGTCAGCACCAGCATTCTTTGCGCGCAACGCAGGAAAACGCAGTGCTTTCTCATCGAATTTCATACGTGTCTGAATCGCGCTGTAAACATGGCCGCCATAATAAACATTTTTCAAGTCCAGTGTTAATTGACCTTCAATGTCATCTGGTAACAGCCAAGTTTTTGTTTTTTCTGATTCGTCGGTTGTTGAAAGGTCTTCCAAGTACATTGTTGTACTTTCTATTGATGCGTCGACCCAAAGTTTTCCAGATTTTTTAAAATAATTTGCGATTTGATTGATTGTTCCGTCAATCACGATGTCGGATTGCGCTATGTTGACATGAACAGCCTTAAATCCGGCTTGTTGGTTGCGAAGAACAATTTCTCCGGAAGACACTTTGAATATACGATTATCTCCAACTTGTTGTGCTAAAATATTGGATAACTTGAAATTGCTGCGTACATCATATATGGTAAGGTTCAATGGCTCATACTGAGGGTTGTTGAAACGGAAATCAAATTTTCCATTGAGGTCGATGTCCCCATTCAATTGTGTCATTCCAAACGGGCCTAATAATCGGTGTAACGCTTTCAAATTGATTCGCCCTTTGGCGTTTCCTTTGAGTCTGGGTTGTTCAAAGTCCGTAACAGTTACATTTCCGCTGAATTCAGTCCCAAGTGTAGATAATGAAAGCGTTTTGAGGATTAAGGCTTCTTCTGGAGAAGCAATTCCATTGGAATAGTGGCCATCAAGATGGATGTTGTTTAATGAAAATTCATTGTCTTTTAGACTTCCATCCTCTACGTGAAAATTAGCTTCAATAGAAGGAGAAGAGGTGTTTTCTAATGGTCCAGCAATGGTTACATCCATATTGAATGTTCCAGAACCATTCAATTCATCCACAATTCCTAATTCTTTGACTGTGAAATTTTTTGCTACATCAGTGAGCTGTAATTGCTCTCCAGAAACGAAAAAGTCTAAGCTGTCTTTTGTGACTTTTCCTCGGATAAAAAAGGGAAGGGCATTAATGGCGAGATTAGCAGATTTTATCTCAAATATAGAATTAACTTGATCCATATGAATAGCAATTTCACACGTCGCTTTTTTATCCGTTATTAACGTCAGAGACTTATTAGCGATGTGTTCAATCGTTAAAGTCATTGCAGCATCCATGAGAAATTCTTCATTGCTGAAATCCCCAGTTAATTCCAGATCGTCAATGAAACCAGCATAATCCTGACCAGTAGCTTTATTCAAATAGGTGTAATGTGTGCGTTCTAGTTGAATTTGTTCTAGTGAAAATGAAAAATTGCTCGGTTCTCCTTCAGCTGGTTTTAAGAAATCATAGTTTACTTTTCCATCCTCTTGAATCTGCATATTTAGTTGTGCATCTAAGACTTCAATTTTTTTGACGTCATAACTTCCGCTAAAAAAATCGAACGGGTTGAACCTTAAACGCAATTTCTGTGCATAAAACGCTGTGTCAACGGTTTGTAACGTATCGAATTTACTGTGTACAAGAACATCATCGAAATCCATTGACATATCTGGGAAAGTACCCCAAATCCTCACGTCTATATAGCCTATATGCACACGTTTGTTTAGATGTTTATTCGCTTCCTCCAGCGCATAACCTTTTATATCGTCTTTGAAAATTAACAAAAGTGCACTGGTGAATAACATCATTATGATGATACCGCCAATCACTTTACCACTAATTTTCAAGATTCTCATCCACATACTTACACAAAATTAGGAAACAAATAGTTGGATATTTGGCTGTGCCACATAACTTATTAACGGGAGAACGGTTAAAATGATACGAAAGTATTAATTGAAACTTCAGTTTTGGTAGTGGTTACATTTTTTAAAATTAGGACTAAAAATACAATCTATGAAAGCTACTCTACTTTGTTTCTATCTTATTCATTTTGACTTCTTGTGGATTAGAGGCTCCAGAGGAAGGCACAAATTCCGTTAAGGAAGAGCAGGTGCTAGCCGAGTTCGCCAAGGATAATATGGCGAAGTTTTAATTAATGTGTCCATGAAAATCAATCTAATCTCCTTACGTAAAATCGATTTGGCACATTAACCTTCCCCTAAAAATAGCGCCTTCAACTCCGTTGCATCCTGCGGTTTCATTTTCCCTGCTAGGATTAGACTTAATTGTTTTCTGCGCAATGCTCCATTAAAACGCTCTTTTTCTTGCTCAGTTTCAGGAATAAGTTCAGGAACTTTTATTGGACCACCATTTTGGTCGACTGCCACGAAGGTATATATTGCCTCGTTCCGCTTAACGCGTTTCCCGGATACTTGATTCTCTACATAAACATCAATAAATACTTCCATTGAACTATTAAAAGCCCGTGATACTTTTGCTTCTAATGTGACAATAGACCCTTCTTTTATTGTTTTACCGAAGGATACATTGTTTACCGAGGCGGTAACAACCACTCTTCTACAGTGGCGTTGTGCTGAAACTGCAGCAGTAACATCCATCCAGGCTAAAAGCTGACCCCCGAATAAGTTTCCATGCGAATTGGTATCGTTTGGTAACACTACGTTGGTGGAGATGGTAACAGTTTCAGATGCTTTTTTTGCAGTCATTGGGCGAATTTTGTACAAAACTAATACATTCAGCGGGGATAATTACGAAAGAATATGATAATCCGATTAAATTTGTCTTCATTATGAGTTTTGTAGTAATTAAGTCTTTACATATTATTTTCATGGTCAGTTGGTTTGCTGGTCTGTTTTACATTGTTCGATTATTTATCTACCATACTGAAGCTCAGCAACGTGAAGACGCGGCTCGACAAGTACTAACGGAGCAATTCATAATCATGGAAAAGAAACTGTGGTGGATCATCACGACTCCAGCTATGTTACTCACGCTGTTGTTTGGAATTTGGATGTTGTTGGAAGTACCTGCATATCTTCAAATGCCTTGGATGCACATTAAGTTGACTTTCGTTGTATTGTTGTTAGTCTATCATTTTATTTCCCAGAAAATCCTCTTTGATTTAAAAAACAATAAGTTCAACTGGTCTTCAACAGGATTGAGGATTTGGAATGAAGGCGCTACTTTAGTTTTAGTAGCAGTGGTGTTTCTCGTTGTGATGCAGGACTCACTCAATTGGATCAAGGGAACTATTGGCTTTTTTGCTGTTGCTATTGGGCTAATGATTGGAATTAAGATGTACAAACGTCTTCGAAAAGGGTAGCTTTATGTTTTTTATTGATACACATGCTCACCTATACGCCAAAGAATTCGATGAAGATCGTCAGGAAATAATAGCTCGTGCAATTCATCTAGGTGTGGAACAATTTCTATTGCCTAATATTGATGAAGATTCAATACTAGGGATGCATCAGTTGGTAAAAGATTACCCGAATCGGTGTTTTTCTATGATGGGCATTCATCCGAGTTCGGTAGTGAAAGATTGGGAAGAGCAATTAACGCTCATTAAATCTTTTTTCGACCCAACCATTCATATTGCGATTGGTGAAATTGGAATCGATTTGTATTGGGATAAATTACTTCAAAAAGAACAAACTTTAGCCTTTGAGCAACAAATAATTTGGGCAAAAGAGGTGGGATTACCAATTGTGATACATGCCAGAAATTCGTTTGATGAGATTTTTGAAGTGGTGGATCAGCACAATGATGACTGTCTAACTGGAGTATTTCATTGTTTTACGGGTGATCTTTATCAAGCGAAGAAGATTATTGATTATGGTGGATTTAAGTTGGGAATTGGTGGTGTGGCAACGTTCAAAAATGGTGGTTTAGACAAAATTTTGCCTCAGATTGATTTGCGACATCTTATTCTTGAAACGGACGCTCCCTATTTAGCTCCTGTTCCCCATAGAGGTAAGAGAAATGAGAGCAGTTATATTCCAATCGTTGCTGAGCGAATAGCTGAGTTTTATGGTTTACCATTAAAAGAAGTTGCAGAGGCAACAACAAACTCAGCAAGGGAATTATTTAACCTGAAATCAGTATGAAAAAGTCAACCGTTTTATTAATTTACACAGGAGGTACAATTGGAATGATTAAAGACTCCGAAACCGGTGTTTTGAAAGCGTTCGATTTCGACCATTTATACGATCAAATTCCGGAGCTATCCCGTTTAGAGGCAACGTTAAAGGCGATTTCCATGGACCCTGTGGACTCTTCGGATATGACGCCAAAGAAGTGGCAAGAAATTGCACGAATTATTGAGGAAAACTATGAAGCGTTTGATGGATTTGTAGTATTACACGGATCAGACACCATGGCCTATACCTCAAGTGCGCTCAGTTTTATGCTTCAAGGATTAAAAAAACCAGTGATTTTAACAGGTTCTCAGTTGCCGATTGGAACCATTCGTACAGATGGAAAAGAAAACTTAATTACAGCTATTGAGATAGCTGCGCAAAAGAACGACTCTGGTGCCTCAATCATCCAAGAGGTAGCTATTTATTTTGAGTATTCACTTTACCGTGGAAATCGTACAACCAAAGTGTCTGCCAATGCTTTTGAAGCATTTAAGTCGCCCAATTACCCGGATTTAGCAGTTGCTGGTGTTCAAATTCAATATAATCACGGTGCCCATTTCACCTCCACAAGTAACCAATTGCGGGTATACTATGGGATGAATGAGCAAGTAGCACTTATTAAAATATTTCCTGGGTTTTCTCCAAATGTGTATACAGGAATGTTTGATACAACAGCAGTAAAAGGTATTGTTTTAGAGACGTTTGGTTCAGGAAATGCGCCGAAGAATGGAGAGTTTATAGCATTACTAAAGAAATATATTGAAGATGGTGGAATCGTCATTAATGTTACCCAATGCGTTTCAGGAGAGGTTGTGCAAGGAAAGTATGCGAATAGTACTTTCTTTAATGAGATTGGTGTAGTGAGTGGACGTGATTTAACCACTGAGGCGGCGATTACCAAGTTGATGTTTGTGCTATCTAACTTCGAATCAAGAGAGGATATAGAGTACTACCTCTCCCATAGTACGGCAGGAGAAATGAGTGTTTGACCTTAAATTTTCCGGTCCCAGTAAAGCTAGAATATAGGATTACTTGTTGATAGATATATTTTCGATTATAGCTAACCACTCTTCAACGGATTTCGCATCGTCAATAGAGAAATTGCCGGACTGAGTTCTCCTCAGCGCAATTAATGTTGCACCACTACCTAATTTCTGACCAAAGTCAAACGCAATAGAACGAATATAGGTGCCTTTTGAACAAGTGATTTTAAAGTCTACCTCAGGAAAACGACTTCCATCAACTTCAAATGAATGAATAGTAATGGAATTTTGTTTCATTTCAATTTCTTTTCCTGCGCGTGCTGACTCGTATGCTCGTTTTCCATCTATTTTTTTAGCGGAAAAGATGGGTGGTGTTTGAAGTTGTTCTCCAATAAATGAGGTCGCAACAGTGTCCAATTGCTCTAGCGTGATTTGGTCTGTGGGGAATTCTGCATCGTATAATGTTTCCAAATCATAGCTGGGTGTTGTTTTTCCGAGTAAAAATGTTCCAGTATATGTTTTTTGCTGAGACATATAGAGCTCACTTTCTTTTGTTTTCTTCCCAGTACAAATAATAAGCAAACCTGTTGCAAGTGGGTCGAGAGTTCCCGCATGACCTACTTTAAATTTTTTCACATCGTATGATTTACGTAATCTCCAGCGCAGGCGATTAACAACATCGAAGGATGTCCACTTCAATGGTTTATCAACTAGAATTACTTCACCTTCTTTAAAATCGAACACGTCGCAGGTTTTAAGCCATTAATGCGTAAACAATCGCTGCTGCACCAACGGCAAAACAATACAGTGCGAAATAAGTTAATTTACTTTTTTTCACCAGGCTGATCATCCAGCTGCAGGCGACAATACCAGTTATAAAAGCAGTTACAAAACCGGCGCCTAGTGCTGTGTAATTGGCTCCCTCAATTACGAAATCGTCGGATAGTAAATCTTTCGCAACTTTTCCAAGAATCAATGGGACTACCATCAAAAATGAAAACCGCGCTGCTCTGGGTTTATCAATCCCGAGAATTACGGATGTCCCAATCGTTGCCCCTGACCTCGAAATACCTGGAAGTATTGCGATGGCTTGCGAAATACCGATAGTTATAGCGTGAAGAAAACTTACCTCTTTGACGGTGTTTTTTGCTCTATCTGCAAGGAATAACAATAAACCAGTAACTAAAAGCATAGCGCCTACAAGGAGAATTTGTCCATCGAAAAAGGTTTCTAATTCTTCACTAAATACGACACCAACAATTGCTGCAGGAAGCATAGAAACGATAATTTTCAATGAATAATAAAAGGAATCATTCAGTTTGAATTGGAATAACCCTTTAAAAATTTCTCCTACATCTTTTTTGAATACAACCACAGTGCTTAATGCTGTAGCAAAATGTAAAACAACCGTAGTGAGCATGCTTTCTTTAGCAATAGCATTACTCCCTTGAAGTTCCTTTACAAGCTCTAAATGACCACTACTCGATACGGGGAGGAATTCTGTCAGTCCTTGAATGATTCCGAGAATGATCGCATCAAGAATTCCCATTTAGTCCAGTTTCTCTTCTTGCGAAGACTTATTTTTTTTGATGATTCCGTAGATAATGACGATATAACCAGTCACAATGAGAATTGGCGCTACGGTAATCCGAGTATGTGAAAAGAGTGTTTCTGCATTAAACACATCATTGCTCTCTGCCGCACCTCCAACCATCAGGATAAATCCAATAATGTTTAGCGCTAATCCGATGAATAGGAACCGGTAATTTGATTTATCAAAAACGAACTTGTGACTTTCTTTATTTTCCATAGGGCAAATTTAATATAAATCATCCATTCGTTTACGCAAATATTTGTTCAGCGCAAACCATGTTGAAAGTAGGCTAATAAATATACCTATTCCAACAAGAGATCCCAATAAAAGACCAAATGTCTTTATATCATACGTCAAGGTAATGTCCTCAATATATTTATTCAAACCATAAAAGACCCCCATTAGCAATGCCATGCCGATTATAGCAGACAAAAGACCTTGCCCGATAGCGCTCCATAAAAAAGGTTTGCGAATGAATCCAGGTTTTGCACCTACTAATTGCATTGTTTTTATGGTAAATCGTTTTGAGTATAGGGCGAGACGTATAGTGTTATTGATCATTGCAAATGCAATGACTGCTAATAGCAGTCCAATGGCGATAAAAATGTAAATCCATCGCAAGAAACCTAGATTAACATCGTTTACGCGATTTTCATCATAGCTAACATCGTCAATTTGATTTGGGTATTCGGACAATAATTTTGACTTTATTTCTGCGAGTCCTTCTATTGAAACATAGGTGCTTTTAGGATTGAAGGTCACCGAAGATGGAAATGGACTTTCCCCATCAAAAATGGCTTTTATTTCGTTCAATTGTTGCTCATCATCCTGAAAGACTTCTAACGCACGTTCAGGCGAAACGAACCAAACTGCTTTGATTTCTTCCCATTGCTTGAGTTCTTGTTCGATTAATTTAATATCCGCTTCGTTTAGCGAGGGATTGAAGAATACATCAATCTCAACATTTTCTTTAGAAGAATTCTGAAGGTTATCTAACCCAAAATACGCACCGATAACTAATCCCAACATGAAAAGGACTAAGGAAATTCCTACAATAACAGATACATAACCAGTTTGAAGTCCTCTTTTGTTATATTTTTCTGCTTCACTTGCCATTTGGTACGAAGGTAAAAAGATTTTTTATACCGCTCGAAATTAATAATTAACAGTGCTTAGTTGAAACGATAAGCCATCCGCAGAAAAATGAAATTATTTTCACAAAAATACTTACCAAGGTAAACAATTTTATATCTTTGTTGTTATTATCGTATTAACAACTAAATAAAAAAAAATGAAAAAAGCGGTTTATGCATCATTTATGGTTGCAGCATTTGGATTAGCATCATGCGGTGGGTCTGAAGAAACAGTAGAAGAAGTAGTAGAAGAAGTAACTAGTACAGAGTACGTTCTCAACATGGATGAATCAAAGTTGGAATGGAAAGGTTCATGGGTGGTTCCAACTGAAGATGGTGGTCAAATGGAGGTTGAGTCTCACAACGGAACAATTGGAATTTCATCAGGAGAAGTAACCGTGAGTGGTGAAGAAACGACAGGTTCTTTCACAGTTGATATGTCTTCAATTGATGATCAAGATTTAGCGGAAGATTCTACGCAAAAAGCAAATTTGGAAGGTCACCTTATGGCACCTGATTTCTTTAACGTTGCAGAGTATGCTAATGTTAACGTAGCTTTGAACGGTGTGAAAGAGGGAATGGCAATGATTACTGTTGACATCATGGGTAACAAAATGGAGCAATCTGTTCCTGTTACAACTGAAGTTGAAGGTGATAAAATGATGATGCACGGTGAATTCCCAATGGATTTCACAGCACTTAATTGGAGAATGGCTACGCCAAATCCAGAGAAGCCAGAAGAAGGAAATGTTAGCCCAGTGGTGAACTTCCATTTACATGCAGTTTTGGATAAGAAATAGGTTTTAGTTTACAAATACCTTTTCATCATACAAGGTAAAGGGCTCTTTCGGGAGCCCTTTTTTTATGAACTCACCCCTCAATAAGGATTGATTAAATCAGATACGCCTCTGCTATCGTGTTAATATTGATATTTCGTAGCTTATTAAACGATTGAATGGGGTGTGTTTCAAGTTCGTTTAGTAATTTTGTTTTCATGCAGAAGGAAGAAATATCAAACTCTTTAGCGGATCTAATCGTTGCTTTTCATCATAAAGGATGGTCGGCAGCTACTGGAACAAATTACTCGTTTCGCCTGTCGGTAGCTGAAGATACTTATTGGGTATCTCAATCTGGAAAGGACAAATCGATCTTTGAATCTGATGACTTTATGAAGGTTGAATTATCTGGTGATGTTTGCCCAGGCTTCGAACATCTGAAACCGTCAGCCGAAAATTTGCTCCATGCAGTCATTTATCAAAACTCAACGGCGCAGGTCATTTTGCATAGTCACTCGGTTTATTCAACTCTACTATCTCAATATGCTGTAGATAAATCGGAGCATTCTTTAAGGCTTCAAGGGTATGAAGTTCAAAAGGCAATTGCCGGCGTTACGTCACATGATCAGGAAGTTATGATTCCTGTTTTTGAGAACACTCAAAATATGCATTCCTTAAAAAACAGTATTGAGGATAGGTGGAAGTTTTGTAGTAAGGCGGCCGGCTTTCTGATAGGCAACCACGGTTTATACACTTGGGGTAAGGACTTAGCAACAGCGAAGCGCCACATAGAGGCTTACGAGTTTTTACTGGAGTGTTTATACAAGCGCATGTTATTAAATAAGTAGAATATGGCTATTTTAACCATTCCCGATGACGGGATACAAATCAACAACGTCGAAGAAATTCGATCTTTTTTGAACGATCGAGGTGTATTTTATGACATTTGGGATACTGTTCATGTCAATAATGACGACTCCATGGAGGTAATTCTTGAAAAATATACGCCCTTTTTGAAACCGTATATGGAAAAGAATGGATACCAAGTAGCTGACGTAATTAACATTAATGAACAGACTGAGAACTATCAGGCCCTCCGAAATAAATTCTTAGCAGAACACATTCATACGGAAGATGAGGTACGCTATTTTATAGATGGTGAGGGAATTTTTTGGTTTCATCTTGAAAATGGTGAAGTCTTTAACGTTTTGTGCCAATCAGGTGATTTGATATCTGTTCCGGCTGGAGTTAAACATTGGTTTGATGCCGGGGAAAAGCCATTCGTTAAAGTAATTCGCATTTTTATTGATATAAGTGGATGGGTGCCACACTATACAGAATCGTCTATCGAAAAGAATTATATTTAATGCAACAACCTAAATTTATTTTGACGGATATTGAGGGTACAACTACTCCAAAAACATTCGTGTTTGATGTTTTATTCCCTTATTTTTTGGCACACCTAGACGAGGTGCGGATTCACCAAAATGTGGCGGATTTTTCAAAGTGTATATTAGACGTTAAAGAAACGTTGAAGTCGGAAAATGGGCGTACTTCAGTATCATTAGAGGATGTGCTTGAAACTCTAAAAAACTGGGTTGAGACTGATAGGAAACACCCTGCGTTAAAAACATTACAGGGATTAATCTGGGAAAATGGATATCGCAAAGGTTTGTTAAAAGGAGTTTTATACGAAGATGTGCCGACTCAATTAAAAAAGTGGTCTAAAGAAGGTATCAAGTTGGGCGTATATTCTTCTGGATCAGTGAAGGCGCAAAAGCTACTTTTTGGTTTTTCAAATTTTGGAAATTTCTGTACATTATTTCATGCCTATTTTGATACGGGCGTCGGAAATAAAAGAGAAGTTGAGGCATACGACAGAATTGTTCAAGAGCTCGTCATAGATGTTGGGGATATTTTGTTTCTTTCAGACATCGCTGAGGAATTAGACGCAGCAAGTCAAGCAGGAATGCAGACTATACAGTTAATTCGTGATGAAACAGTATCTCCGGCGATTAACCATTCGCAGGTTAAATCATTTAATGAAATTATATGGAAGTAACGATACCGATACCGTTAAGAACACTTTGGGAACACGAAGATCATATAGTAGTTATTGATCAACTAAAATTACCGCATCAATTTGTAATCGAGCACGTTAGGTCATTAAGGGCAGCGGTTTGGGTAATTAAAGAAATGGTGGTTCGTGGGGCTCCGTTAATTGCCTGTACAGGTGCATATGGAGTTTATTTTGGACTTAGAGATGCTCCAAGTAGTTCTGATTTAAAAAGCATACTTTCTGAACTTAGAAATTCGCGTCCAACTGCAGTCAATCTGTTTAATACAATGGATCGTTTGGAAGAAGAACTCTCTAAGTGCCAATCACTACAAGAAATGAGAGTGAAATCGCTTGAATTAGCGCGTCAAATTGTTGAGGAGGATGTTGAGATTTGTAGATTGATTGGTGTAAGTGGATTACCATTGATAGAAGCCATACATGCAAACAATCCGGAAAGACCAGTTCATATTTTAACGCATTGTAACGCTGGAATGTTAGGCTGTATAGAGTGGGGTACAATTAGTTCACCAATATATCAAGCTAACTCCAAAGGCATACCGGTTCATGTTTGGGTTGACGAAACCCGACCGCGTAATCAAGGTGCTAATCTTACTGCTTGGGAATTGACTCAAAATGGAATAGAACATACCGTAATCGTTGATAACACTGGTGGACACCTAATGCAAAAAGGAATGGTTGACTTGGTAATAGTTGGGGCTGATCGTGTTACACGTAATGGTGACACAGCAAATAAAATTGGGACTTACCTAAAGGCCTTGGCCGCTAAGGATAATAAGGTTCCATTTTATATCGCATTACCCTCAACGTCAGTGGATTGGAAAACATGTGATGGTGTTAAAGAAATAGAAATTGAGGAGCGGAGTCCTGATGAGGTAAAATATGTTTGGGGAAATAACGATAAAGGCGAGTTTGAACGAGTATTGATTTGCCCTGAAACGAGCCCTGCTTTGAATATCGGATTTGACGTAACCCCAGCAAGATTAATTAGTGGTCTGATTACAGATAGGGGTATTTGTGATGCCAGCGAACAGGGGCTGCTTAAATTGTTTCCTGAAAAACATTGAACTAGTCGTGATTAAGAATATTATTTTCGATTTGGGAGGTGTAATCTATGACATCGATTATCATAAAACAATAGATGCATTTGGACTGCTTGGAATTGACCAGGCGGAATTCTTATATTCTCAAGCACAGCAAACACCGCTTTTTGATAATTACGAAATTGGCGCAATCTCTACTGAACAGTTTATTTACGAATTAAAGGCTGCATTGAACAAGGAGATACCAGATTCCTTAATCATTCAAGCATGGAATGCTTTATTATTAGGTGTTCCGGCACATCGGCTAGATTTTCTGTTACAATTAAAAGAGCAATACGCTACTTATCTTCTTAGTAATACCAATGAATTACACATACGACAAATTGATCAAGAATTAAGAGAAATGAATGCGGGGTCTTTGAGTAATTATTTCAATGAAGTGTATTTATCGTTTGAGCTTGGTATGAGAAAGCCTCATAAAGAAACATTTATTGAGGTTGTTGACAGACTCGCGTTAGACCCGAATGAAACACTCTTTATAGATGATAGCTCCCAACATTTAATTGGTGCTAATCAAGCGGGACTTCACACATACCATCATATTTCTGGTGATATCGTAGATGTATTCCCTAAACTCGTTTAATCAGTTGTTTTTTCCTGACAGAGCTCTATTAGAATACCTTCTGTGGATTTTGGATGGAGAAAAGCGATGAGTTTATTATCGGCACCTGATTTAGGGCTTTGGTGGATTAGTTCAAATCCATTTTCTGATAATCGCTTTATTTCCAATTCAATATTTTCTACGTCAAAAGCGATATGATGAATGCCTCTCCCTTTTTTAGCGATAAACTTCGCAATTGCACTAGACTGGTCAGTGGCCTCTAGTAGTTCAATCTTAGATTCCCCCACTTGAAAAAAAGCAGTTTTTACGTGTTCTGAAATAACTTCTTCTAGTTTATAGCAGGATGTATTGAGCAATATTTCAAATGTTTTGATTGCTTCATCCATATTTTCAACGGCAAGTCCAACGTGTTCAATTTTTCTCATGGGCTAAAAATAAAAAAAATCCTACCCGAAAAGAGTAGGATTACATTATGTTTATAATCGATTACCCTTTAATGAATTTCTCATTTTTGTTATCGAAATTAATGTAGTAAGCGCCTTTTCTTAAATTTTCGCAGTTTACAATCGAAGCATAGCCTTTCTTAACAATATTTCCGTAGGCATCATAAATTTCGTATTTCGTCTCGATCGCAGCTCCATTTGTTGTGAATTTTATTTCCGATTTCACCTTTTTTGGAGCCATCTCTACCATTGTTAGACTCGATGTAAATGTTTGTTCAGCGGACTTTTTCTTCGTTCCTGAATTGTCTACCTGAACAACACGTACTTTGTTTTCTCCCGAGTGAGGAATTACCTTATACTCATAATAATTCTCAGTAGGAGTTCCAACACCGTCTACTTCACCGGCACTAACCCATTTATTCCATCTGTACTGTTCAATGATGTATGGAAGTTTTCCCTGCTCAGATGTTGTTTTCCATTGAAGTAATCCGTCGTCGGAGATAGTCATTTCAGTTACTTGAAATGTTGAACGAGGTAATAAAACTTCCGGATTTAAAATTTTTGGGGTACATCCATTGTTGTGTTCAATTACTATGAAAACCGGATCTCCAACGTTGATGTTGAATAAGGAGAAGTCAATCTCGAAAGCACTTCTACTTACACCACCAGGCATTACGTCTCCGTTAATAGTTACTTTGGTGGCGCAAAATCCGAATCCATCCTCGTCTTCAGGATTTTGGACATACAGATTTTTCCCTTGGTAACTTCCTTCAATGGATAAGTCAGCTCGCGCTATTAAACTTGAAAAAAGTGATAAAGAAATAAAAAATGCCTTCATTTATAGTGTGAGTAAAATTTTACAACTGCAATAATACGCCGTATTTATTAAAAAAGCAATTGATGTAAATACTTTTTTTCTTCGAATTCTTTTTTTGAACCTATAAACGGCAAAATTCTGTAGATTAACATCCAATCATCTAATATTTCTATTATCTTAGTAGCCACTATTGTAAGCGACTATGTGTCTGTAAAACTCTCAGTATTTATGAAAAAGTATCTATATATCATCTTTACGTTAGTCATTCTTTTTTCGAGTTGTGAAGAGAAAACAAAGACCTTCGAGTATGCTGGTGGAACCTTTACATACGCAACATCACATGAACCTACCACTTTACTCGCTCGTAAGGTGACGGATGTATACTCGGCTTCGGTGGTTTATCAGGTCTTAGAAGGTCTTACTTGCCTTAATCCTACCACGCTAGAGCCTCAGCCGAGTTTGGCCGAGTCATGGACGATGTCAGAAGATGGTTTAAAAGTTGTGTTTAATATAAAAAAAGATGTTTACTTCCATGCGAATGACATCACAGGTGAGGAGCGACTGCTTACTCCAGACGACATTGTTTACTCTATTGAATTGGCATGTAAACAAACCATGGGAGAAGAACCGTCAAGTGCGTATTCTGGAATTTATAAAGACTTGATAGAAGGTGCTGAAGAGTATTACCTTGGGCAAGCTGATCATGTGTCAGGGTTGAAAGTTGAGGGCCATAAATTGACCATTCGACTGCGTAAGCCAGATGCGAGCTTTTTGGATAAGCTAGCTTCAGCCAATGCTTCAGTTGTATTGAAAGAGGCAGTGGAGGTAGGAAGAGAAACCGATTTGATTGGGACGGGTCCGTTTATATTTAAGCAATACAGAGATAGAGATGAAAACACTGAAATTGTTTTGGTAAAAAACCCTAGGTACCACCTATATGACGATGCAGGAAATCAGTTGCCTTATTTAGATACGCTTTTGTTTATCGTAGAAAGTAAAAGTTTACGTCAGTTAGAAATGTTTGAAGAAGGAAGAATTCAGCTTATTGAAGGTTTGCCTCCAACACGCATAACGAACATGTTAGAAGGTAGGATGAATGATTTTAATTCGTCTCCTCCAAAATTAACATTGAAGAGGAAGCCACTTCTTGCAACACAATATTATGAATTTAACTTATTGAATGAGCTTTTCACTGATATACGCGTCCGAAAGGCAATTAACTATGCAGTAGATCGTGAAGATATAATACGAAATGTTCTGAATAACCAAGCTCATAGTGTTGGGGACGCTGGAATTGTTCCTCCAGCAGCTTTCAGTGGATATAATTCTAAAGAGGTAAGAAAGCATGGATATTCATTCGATCCAGAAAAAGCGAAAAGGTTGTTGGCGGAAGCAGGTTTTCCGAATGGAGAGGGTTTTCCAACGATTGACTTAAAGTTTAATTTAGGTACAATACATTCTGCTGTTGCCGATCAGTTTGCCAAACAAATGAAAAAGTACCTAAACATAAATGTAAATATTGATGGCCTATCATTTGAAGATAAATTGGAGACTCAACGTAATGCTGAGGGTCAAATAACAAGGACTTCATGGTACGCTGATTATTACAGTCCGGAGACATTTCTAATGAATTTTTATGGAAAATATGTTCCTGAAAATCCGGATGAGCCTTCGTTGTTGAACTTGTCAAGGTATAAGAATGATGATTTTGATCGCGCCATGGACATGGCAACAACGTCAGATGATCTAGCAGAAAGATATGCATATTTTGTAGAGGCAGAGAGTATTTTGATGGATGAGGCTCCTATTATAGTGCTTTGGTATGAAGAAACGATAAAGGTAACCTACTCTAAAGTGAGAAACTTGAGGCTAAATGAGATGAATTTCTATCAATTTAGAGATGTTTATATCAAGGAATGGTCAGAAGAAGAATTCAAAGAAGCGAACGAAAATTAGCTTCAATAATTAACCCCCTACATGAATCATGAAATTCCAACTATTACTCGCTTTTGTGCTTGTTTTTTGTGTATCTATTGTAGGTGCACAGATTACCCAAAATGTACGTGGAACTGTCGTAGACGTAGAATCTAAATACCCTTTAATTGGAGTAAAAGTACAAATCTACACCTCTGATTCTACCCTATTTCGTGGATTAACTGACGAATATGGAGATTTCGAATTACGTAACGTGCCAGTAGGTAAGTATGAAATCACGTTTGATTATAATTTTTATAATTCCTCGAAACAAACGGTTATTGTTCAATCGGGTAAGGAAAGTATTGTTAACTCGGAGTTGGAAGAAGAAATCATCACCACCGAAGAGGTAGAAATTATTGGTAATGCAAATAAAGATGTTCAAAATGAAATGGCACTTGTTTCTGCGCAACAATTTAGTATTGAAGAAACAGAAAGGTATCCTGGTTCTCGAGCAGATCCGGCGAGGATGGCTAGCAATTTTGCTGGTGTTCAAGGTGCGGATGATACACGAAATGACATTGTAATAAGAGGTAATTCCCCATTGGGATTAATTTATAAAGTAGAAGGAGTTGATATTCCAAATCCAAATCATTTCGCTATTTCAGGCTCTGCTGGTGGTCCAGTAGCAATTATTAATAATAAGATTTTAGGGAATTCTGACTTTTTTATGTCTGCTTTTCCTGCTGAATATGGAAATAGTATTTCTGGGGTGTTTGATTTAAGGTTTCGAAATGGTAATCAAACAAAGCACGAGTTGACAGGTCAATTTGGTTTCTTGGGAACCGAAATCATGGCGGAAGGACCAATTAACAAAGAAAAAAGATCAAGTTACCTATTTATGGGACGTTACTCTACATTGAGCATGTTTCAAGCGATTGGTATAAGTATCGGTACAGATGCTGTTCCTGTTTATGGGGATGGTGCATTTAAATTTTCATTTCCACAGAAAAATGGTGGTAATCTATCTTTTTTTGGAATGGGTGGAGCTTCTTCAATAGATATTGTAGTTTCTGAACAAACTGAAGTGGTTGAAGAGGCTTTTGGCGAAGGAGATCGAGATCAATACTTCAAAACATCTATGGGTATTTTTGGTGCTACTTATAAAAAGCCACTAAATGAAAACACGTTTATCAAAACAACCATTGCTACTACGTTTGACACACAAAATGCAAATCATAATTTCTTGATTCGCTCATTGGATACAGCTTTGGTTAATGGCGAACAATCTGTGAGTATTCGTACAGATAGCATTTACCCGCTAATGGGGTATCAATTCAAAACCAATCGACTTTCTTGGTATGGGGCAATTAATCACAAGATTTCCAAACAACATATCATTAAAGCAGGTTTTAATGTGGATGGGTACTTGATGAAAAATATTGATTCAGCGTTAAATGCTGCTCATGATCAGTTCCGAATTCGTCATGATTTTGAAGGCATGTCTTTTTTGATTCAACCGTTTGTTCAGTACAAATGGAAAGTTAATCAGCATATGGATCTTACTGCTGGTATTCATAGCCAATATTTCTCGTTAAGTAATAGCATTAGCTATGCTGAACCAAGATTAGGTTGGCAATACCGTTTGAAAAACAAGCAAGTATTGAGCGCAGGTGCAGGTTTGCATAGTCAAACACAACCGTTATATCAATACACTTATCAGCGATATGACGCTCAAAGTAATCCAGTGTTACATAATAAAAACATGGATTTCACGCGTAGCTTTCATTCTGCTGTTGGTTATGAGAAGACATTTGAGAAATCATTGCGTTTCAAATCAGAGGTTTATTACCAGCAACTATATAATATTCCAGTGGATATGAAGCCAAGTGCTTTTAGCTTAATTAATCAAGGTTCAGGTTTTCAAAGATTTTTCCCAGATACTCTGGTAAATAATGGTACGGCTAGAAATTATGGAATTGAATTAACTGTTCAGAAGTTTTTTGATCAGTCTTTCTTTTATATGATCACTGCTTCCTTCTTTGAATCAAAGTATAACGGAAGCGATGGTGTGGAGAGAGATACTGACTTTAATGGGAACTATGCGGCCAATTTTTTGGCCGGAAGGGAATTTAAGATCAAGGACAAAAACGTTCTATCCCTAGGATTGAAATTCACTGTCGCGGGCGGTAGAAGATATGGAGATGTTGATGTTCCAGCAACGCTCGAGGAAAATGAGTTGATATTTCAAGATGAAGGATTTAATTCACGACAATTTGATGATTATTATCGTTTAGACTTCCGAACAACATATAAGATTAATACTAAAAAGTTGACCCACGAGATAGGTCTGGATCTGGTGAACATTTTGAACACGAGGAACATTCTCGCTTTGTCATACGCACCAAGTTTGTCGGATCCCACGGCTGAACCGATTGCTGAACGTTACCAACTTGGGTTTTTACCTATTTTCTATTATCGTGTAGATTTTAGGTTGGAAAAGCAAAATAAGAACTAGAAAGAAGCACTGGCTTTAAGGGTGTTGTATACATGTGATACGCTGCAATTGAATTTATTTGCCAGCTTTTGCATGGTATAACCATCCTTTTCACGGAGACGTTTTATTTCTTTTTTGTCTCTAGTTGTTAAAGGATCTGGTTTCCCCATTCGTTTTAATGTGCCACTTGGGCCATATTTTTTTCTACGAATGTCCCATAGTTTTTTCATATCTCGTGATGAACTGTCAAATGCAATTTTACACGCTTCCTTGTGGCTCGTCCATTTCAGATTACTTTTCTCATTGTTTGATACGTTTCCATCCAAATGAATAACAACTTTATGCTTTCTGGGGTGCTTATTGATTACGAATGCTTCACCCACTGCTTTATGAACATATACGGTTCTTAATTTCCCCTTGTCATCGATTAAGTCAGTCATCTGGTAATTATTAGAAGGATGAACACGTAGTTTCCGATCTTTCGATTTAAAATGCATTGTTCTGCCTGATTTGAAGACTTTTGTTCGTTCTTTTGAACGTATTTCGCCTTTTGAAGAAACTTCGTAATCACTGAACCCTGGAATAGTTGCCCACATCTCAATTAGTTTTGGATTAAAATAAAGAAACAACAGGTCAGGAAAATAGTTCACGTAGAGGGTTTAATTTCTATGGCTCTCATTGAGGGTACAACAAAAATTAGTGGCATTAATTTCTTTGGTTTTAGCGTGCGTAATTCATAAGATTGTTTATTTTTGTTTCAAAATAACGTATATGAGTTCTAAAGTATTTTTTGAAGGTTTAGGTGATTTCATACTGTGGACAACGCAGATTTTATTCGAGAACGTCGGAAACATGATTAATACAGCCGTTATTTTACTTGGTTTTGTAGGCTTATTCTACTGGTTGAATGTTCAGCGCAAGTTCAATAACGAGGCATTGAATAACCCCGATCAATTGAAATAAAAATTACAAAAAACAATCTACGGTTGTCTTTTTTTGTCTTACTTCCTTAGTCTATTCTTAATGGATAACTTTAGCGGTTGTATTCGTTAAATAAGACGAGAGAATAATAACCCGGTGTAAATCCTTCAAACGAAACCGTAGCAGTTCCTTGGGACAATCCTTTTTTCACCACCCTTCCTGTTTGGTCAGCAATAAAAAAATGCCCTTCTTGCGAGGGTGAAGAGCACTCAATGCAAACGTGAGTTTTAGTAATCTCCATGGTAGGAGTAGCACTTATTTCTGTTGTCTTAAAAAATGATGTGTTATGCCCCATACATATCTCGAAGATACTGTTAGAACCTTATGAAGTCAACGATATAGGCAGTTTTTCGCTAAGTATTCTTGAATTTCGGACGAAGGTCACAATTGTTGGGATGGATAGCCAGTGCAGCAAGAACCAAATTGCCTAGTTCGCTTTTTCTAGGGTAAATGAAAAGGTACTTCCTATATTTGGGGTGCTTCTTACATTGATTGTTTGATGGTGTGAATCGATAATGTATTTTACGATCGCGAGGCCAAGTCCTGATCCTCCCTCATTACGGTTTCTACTTTGTTCGACTCTATAGAAGCGTTCAAAAATTCTAGGAAGTTCTTTTTCTGATATACCTGGTCCGTTGTCTGACACTTCCGTCATGATAACATCGTCGAGCGAATAAAAACGGAGTGTTGTTTTTCCTTGTTCATGGCCATAGTTTATGGAGTTCATGATGAGGTTGGTCAAAACTTGTGCAATTTTAGCACGATCTCCCATGACCATCACATCATCATACTCTCTATTAAAACCTAATGATATGTTTTTGTTTTTTGCAGGTATCTCCAATGAATCAATCACTTCACCTGCTAATTCTGCGATATCGAAAGGTTGAAATGCAATTTCAAAACGGTCAATCTCCATTTTTGTAATCTCATCTAAATCCTCCAATAATGAGGTGATTCTGTCTGTTGCTTTCGACGCTCGTTCTAAAAATGTTCTATTTACATTTTCATCCTCTAATCCCCCTTCCAATAGCGTGAGGATATATCCTTGAATGCTAAATACGGGTGTTTTTAATTCATGTGCAAGGTTTCCTAGAAACTCCTTTCTAAATTCTTCTTGCTCCTTCAGTTTTGCAATTTCTTTGCTACGCTCTAGCGCCCACGTTTCTGTCTCCTTCTCCGCTGCTTCGATTAAGTCTTTTTGCAGCGAGATTGTTATTGGTTCGTGAGTAGTTGTTTTCCCTTTGCGAATAATGCGATACAACAGTTTAATTCTCTTTTCAATGTGTTTTTCAATCAGAAAGTAAAAAATGAACAATGCAAGAATCGCGATAAGAACACTGCCAAGGAGCACTAACGGCAGATTATAGGTGTCGAAAACTAGCTGTAATATTCCCAATAGAAATAGAGAACTACCAAATAAAATGGCACTTCCAATAAAAACGATATGTATAGGTTTTTTATTTTTCACACTTCATTATAGGTGTAACCTACACCTTTTATAGTGCGAATGTAATCATCTCCAATCTTTTCTCGTAATTTTCTGATATGAACATCAATAGTTCGTTCACCAACTATAGTGTCATTTCCCCAAACTTTTCCTAAAATTTCATCGCGTGTAAAGACTTTACCAGGCTTGTTCACAAGTAATTCGAGTAGCTCAAATTCTTTTTTGGGTAATTGCAAATCAACACCGTCTTTTATTAACAGAAAACGTTCTCGGTCTAAATATAAGGAGGAGTCACTTATTTTCTGAAGTGCAGGCTTCGATTTTCTGCGCAACAATGCTTCAATTCGACTAATGAGAACACGAGGACGAATGGGTTTTGTTATATAGTCATCTGCACCCACTTCAAAACCGGCAATTTGAGAGTAATCTTCTGAGCGGGAGGTGAGAAATGCTATGATTGGTTGTTCAATATTTTTTTCTTCTCTAATTATACTGCATACTTCCATTCCATCCATCTTTGGCATCATTACATCAATTAGGATTAAATCAGGTTGTGTTGATAGTGCAATTTTTACACCTTCTTCACCATTATCTGCTGTGAACACATGGTAATTCGATTTTTCCAGATTGTATTTTAGAAACTCAAGGATATCTGGTTCATCGTCTACTAAAAGTATTTTTTCTTTTACGCGCATTATTCGTTGAAATATTGTCGTAAAAATAAGGTAAGAAGGTGCGTTTCCTGTTTAAGAATATCTTATGTTAAAGTTATCATATCTCACATAAGGTTAGAATAGGATTAATCCAATGTTTCTAAAGTGTTAACATAGGCTTAAAGCAATGAAAAACAGATGCTTAAAGTATTGAAATTAATTTCGTTCTCGCACAAGTTCTTCCTTAATGTTTTGATAACATACATTTAATTGTTTGATAAGTTTTAGTTTACAGCCATTCGAAATAACTACCCCATCTTTGCATCATCATTAAAATGTAAATACAAAAAAAATGAAAAAGAGAAATTTAAAATTAGTTTTGGTTGCAGGAGTACTTGCGGTTACAGCTATATCATGTAAGAAAGAAGGCTGTACAGATGTAAATGCTAATAATTACAATGAAGAAGCAAAGAAAGATGATGGTTCTTGTACGTATGATGTAGTAGACGAATCTGTGGTGACAGTTTCTTCTAATATTACGTCAAATACGACTTGGGAAGCATCTAAAGTATATGTTTTGGCTGGTCGTATCACTGTAACGAGCGGAGCAACCCTAACTATTGAGCCGGGAACAATTATTAAAGGTGAAGTTGGAACAGGGCCTAATGCGACAGCATTAATTATCGCCAGAGGTGCTAAATTGATGGCGGAAGGAACAGCTACTTCTCCTATTATCTTTACAACTGTTGCTGACGAGATTCAACCAGGTCAAATTGCTTCGCCAAACTTAGATCCAACTTTTAATGGTTTGTGGGGAGGTTTGATCGTTTTAGGTAACGCTCCGATTTCTGCGGATGCTGCTGCAGTTCAAATTGAAGGAATTCCTGCTTCTGATCAGAATGGTCTTTATGGTGGTGCGGATGCTGCTGATAATTCTGGTGTACTGCGTTACATTTCTATTCGTCACGGTGGTGCAAACATTGGAGAAGGAAACGAAATCAATGGATTGACTCTAGGTGGTGTAGGTAGCGGAACAGTGATCGAAAACATCGAAGTAATCGGTAACCAAGATGATGGAATCGAATGGTTTGGTGGTACAGTGAATGTAACCAATGCGTTAGTTTGGAATGCTGGTGATGATGCATTAGACACAGACCAAGCTTGGGGAGGTACTTTGGATAACTTTATCGTTATCTGTGGAGCTGATACAGATCATGCGTTGGAAATTGATGGTCCTGAAGGTACTTTACTTGCTGGTCACACTTTAAGAAATGGTTCAGCTAAAGGTGCTACTGCATCTGAGTTGGCTGATTTCAGAGCGTCAGCGAGAGGTACTTTTGAAAACATCTACTTTTTCAATTTCCCAGACCCAGCAACTGATGGAAGAGGAGATTTCTCTTTATCAACTGGTTCAGACATCACTTTTGCTGATGGTGATTTAATGTTCTCAGGTCTTGAGGCTACATCTCCTGCAGGAGTTATGTTAGCAGACGTATTCAAGGCAGGAACTGATGTTCATGCTTCTGAGGTTGCTGCTGGTGCAAACTCTGTAGGTGCAGACAAATCTGTATTTGCAAACTGGACTTGGGCAAGTGTAGCTAATGAATTAACTGACTTCTAGTAAGCTAGTTATTATAATAATGTTGATTAATAAACTCGTCACTTTGGTGACGAGTTTTTATGGTTTAAAAATAAAGGTTATGTTTTTACAAAAGATTTTTACCCTCTCTCTACTTTCACTACTCTCTTTTTCAAATTTATACAGTCAAGATGGATTTATACGCGGTGCCATCTTGGATGATGCTACAAATGAATATTTACCTGGGGTTCGGGTTTCTGTAAAGGATCAACCCAAAGGAGCGTATACAGACTTGGACGGTAAGTTTTCCATTAAAATTTCTCCAGGAACCTACAGCTTAATTATCTCTTTTATTGATTATGATACAGTTGCTATAAATGATGTTGAAGTGATTGCCGGTGAGGTAAAATTGCTTGACGAAATCAGACTGGGAGAGCAGGTCAATAATTTCGACGGGGTGACCATAACTGCGGAGCGAAAGAGAGATACAGAGAATGCTGTACTCTCTTTAAAAATGAAATCACCGAATATGATAGATGGTATTTCTAGTGCTGCGTTCAGAAAAACGGGTGATTCTGATGCTGCTTCTGCTATGAAGCGAGTTCCTGGTGTTTCCCTTGCTGGAGGAAAGTACGTATATGTTCGAGGACTAGGTGATCGCTACAACAAAACAATTTTAAATGGGTTGGATATTCCAGGTTTAGATCCCGATCGTAACACATTACAAATGGATATTTTTCCTACAAATGTCATCGAAAACATGATTGTTCACAAATCCTTTAATGGCGATTTACCGGCTGATTTTACGGGTGGTTTAATTGATATCGAACTTAAAAGTTTTCCGGATGAACCTGTACGTCAGATTTCACTGCAGGGAGGGTTTAATCCAAATTATCATTTCAGAAGTGATTATTTGACGTATGCAGGTGGAGGATTGGACTTCTTAGGAATGGATGATGGGACACGTGACATACCTGCAACGGGTAATATTCCATTGTTTGGAGAAGTGATTGGAAATCCCAATGGAGCCAAGGCAGAACGATATAAGGAAATCTTATCTAATTTTAGTAGTACCCTAGCAGCGCAGCGCAGTAGAAGCTTAATGGATATTGGATTTGGAGGAACCGTTGGAGACCAATTTAAGAAGGAGAAGGTAACCATAGGATATAACGTTTTAATGTCTTATAAAAACACAACTGAGTTTTACAAGGAAGCGGAGTACGGACGATACGGTTTATCAGGCGATGCTGACGTGACAGAAATGGAACAGCGGATTGTACAAACGGGTGATTTAGGCGTGAACAATGTTATTTGGTCAACGATGGGAGGTGTTGCACTTAAGACGCTAACATCGAAATACCGCTTTAATGTATTGCACATTCAAAATGGACAGTCAAGTGCCGGTATTTTCGATTTCGTTTCAAGAGACCAAGGGGCTGATTTCGATGCATTTCAACATAATTTGGAATACACGGAACGATCACTTACAAATTTGTTAATTGCAGGGGCACATAGCTTGTCCGATAACAAATGGAATGTGGATTGGCGATTAGCATCCAATCTCTCCTCAATGGACGACCCTGATGTACGATTTACACGCTATAGAATAAATGCTCCAGGGAACTATACCATTGGTACGGAAGCAGGATTTCCTCAGCGCATTTGGCGTTCATTGAGCGAAAGAAATGTTTCTGGAAAGGTGGATCTAACGCATGACACAAAATTATTTTCGCGCGATGCGGAACTCAAATTTGGTGCTATGAGCACTTGGAAAGAACGGGATTTTAATATTCAAAGTTTTGCTCTTAACATTCGAAATGTACCATTGACAGGGAATCCAGATGAGTTGTTCTATCCTGAAAATTTATGGCCTCTGAATGGTGACGTAACTTCAGGTACAACATACGACGCGAATTTTATTCCTGTTAATCCAAATCAGTTTAACTCGAATGCAATTTATTCGGGTGCATACGTTTCCACCATACTTAGCCCAATTAAGAACTTCAAAGCAATTCTAGGATTGAGGACGGAATATTACTCACAGCGTTATACAGGGCAAGATCAATTGGGTACAAATGTGTTGAACAATGATGTTGTTTTGCAAGAAGTGGACTTGTTTCCTTCCCTGAATTTCGTGTACAGCGTTACTGAAAAACAAAATCTCCGATTATCTGCTACAAAAACAATTGCACGACCATCATTCAAAGAACTTTCTTACGCGGAAATATATGATCCGATTACTGGAAGAACATTCATTGGAGGACTTTTTAGAGATGCGAATGATGGAGCTGGGATTGAATATTGGGATGGAAACCTACAGAGTACAGATATCTACAATTTTGACTTACGCTGGGAGATCTTCTATGGAGTGGGTCAAACAGTATCTATTAGTGCTTTCTATAAATTCTTTAATAATCCAATTGAAATTGTGCAATTTGCTACTCAAGCGGGTTCCTTTCAACCTAGAAACGTTGGAGATGGTCGTGTAGCAGGGACAGAAATCGAAGTACGACAAGGGTTTGGTTTTATCAAGGAGTCATGGAGCTCCTTAGGAGTTGTTACCAACATTACAATTACTGATTCACGCATCGATCTCAGCAGAACTGAATACGATAGTAGAGTGGATAACGCTCGAACGGGCCAGATGGTAAACACGTTTCGTGATATGGCTGGGCAAGCTCCATTGGTAATCAATGCTGGATTGGCATATTCGGGTGGAGAAAAAGGCTTCTGGAAAAACTTTGAGGCCGGAGTATACTACAATGTTCAGGGAAGAACATTATTGTATGCTGGAATCGTAGATCGTCCGGATATCTATACAGTTCCTTTCCACAGTTTGAATATGAACATCAATAAGAGTTTCGGAGAAGACAAGAAAACCTCGGTAGGCCTTAAGGTTTCGAACCTGTTAAACGATTACCGAGAAGAAGTTTATCAATCTTTCAATGCGGATGATCAGTATTTTACACGATTGGGCATTGGGACGACGATTCAATTGAAATTAACACACAACTTTTAACCATAAGGTTAATCAACAGAGAAGGGACCGAAGTAGAGAGCGGTCCCTTTTTTATTTAGTAAAATAGGAGCTTTTCTATTCCCGCTTTTACCTTTTCCGAATTCGTCAATAAAGCGCTTTCAAGAATACTGTTTAGCGGAATGGCAGGTGTATCCACGGAGCCAATAATTTCAATAGGTGCATCTAGATACTCGAAACAATCACGCTGAATACGTCCTGCTAAACCTAAGGTAAAGGATGCTTCGATAGATTCCTCCGTGACAAACATCAATTTTGAGTGACGTTTGGCTGTAGCTTCAATAGCTGCACTGTCAAATGGACTCAACGAACGCAAGTCAATGATTTCTATTTGACCTTCAAATGAATTAGCAGCTTCTAAACTCCAATATACCCCCCTTCCGTAGGTAATGATCCCTAGTGTTTCTCCCTTGTTTCTCCTAGAAGTTTCGGCTGTAAGTACGGTGCGTGCTTTACCAATTGGAATTACGTAATCTTCATCTGGTTCCACTGTCATTGCACCTTCTGTTCCCGGTATTTTTGACCAGTATAACCCTTTATGTTCTAAGATTACAACTGGATTCGGATCATAAAATGCAGCTTTCATCAATCCTTTCAAATCTGCACCATTTGATGGGTACACAACTTTAATTCCACGAATATTAGTAACAATACTTTCAACAGAAGACGAATGGTAAGGGCCCCCAGAACCGTATGCGCCAATTGGTACACGAATAACAGAACTCACTGGCCACTTTCCATTGGAGAGGTAATAACTTCTCGATAATTCAGTAAACAACTGATTTAATCCTGGCCAAATATAGTCTGCAAATTGCACTTCAACAATTGGTTTTAATCCAACAGCGGACATCCCAACAGTACTTCCAATGATATATGCTTCTTGAATCGGAGTGTTAAATACGCGATTATCTCCAAATTTTTGAGCCAATGTAGCCGCTTCACGGAAAACACCACCTAGTCTGCCGCCCACATCTTGTCCATACAAAAGCGCTTCTGGGTGTTTTTCCATAATCTCTCGCACTGCAAAAAGGGCACAATCAACCATTACTGTTTTTTTCTTTCCTGCTGGTTCGCGAACACCTTTTTCTTCAGTAATAGGGGTTGGCGCAAAGATAAAATCCGTAATAGACTCAGGTGTAGGGTCTTCCGCTTTATATGCTTTTTCATAAACCGCGTCAATCTCTTTTTTTACGTGAATCTCCTTTGTTATTAGATCAGATTCTTCTATTCCTAAGGATCTGGCTAAGTCTTTGATTTTAGGGTAGGGATCACGTTGTCCGTGTGCTTCAAGGTCATCTCTGTACCATTCTTTGCGGACACCAGATGTATGATGTCCGAGGAGAGGAACTTTTGCATGAACAATGAAAGGACGACGCTCTTTTCGAATAATTCCTAAGACCTCTTGAATTGTGGAATAAGATGCTTCAAAATCACTTCCATCAATGGTTCTTGTTTCAATACCCTTGAATCCTTTCGCGTAATGTGTAATGTCTTGAGCACGCGTTTCCTTAGCATTTGCGGAAATATCCCATTCATTGTCTTGAACTAGGTATAAAATTGGATATTGCTTTAGTGCGGCCATCTGAAAAGCCTCTGATACCTCTCCTTCCGTGCATGCGGCATCCCCAATAGAACATACTACAACTGGATTTTCTCCACCGAAATCAACATTTAACCCTTGGTTTTCTAAGTACTGAATCCCCATTGCTACTCCTGTTGTAGGAATAGCTTGCATACCTGTCGCTGAACTTTGATGAGGAATTTTTGGTAAATCATCTCTATTCAATGATGGATGAGAATAATACGTTCTTCCGCCAGAAAACGGTTCATCTTTTTTAGCGAAAATATGCAACATTAACTCGTAAGGAGTAATCCCTATACCAAGAAGAATACTGTCATCCCGATAATAAGGAGCTACCCAGTCTTGTTCCTTCAATTGCATTCCGAGGGCAAGTTGGATCGCCTCGTGCCCCCTTGAAGTGGCATGAACATATTTGCTTGTTACCTCTTTGTGTGCTTCGTATTTTTCAGCGAGTGTCTTAGCTATACACATTAACTCAAATCCTCTCCACACGATATCTTTCGATATTTTGGCTTGCTCACTACTTGATTTTAACGCTGTTTTTGACATAATTCTCCCAAATTGGAGGACTAAAATAAGAAATTCTCGCGATTCCTTCGGTGAAATCCTCAACGAATCGAACGAATGTTGTGTTTTACTTTTAAAAAGGTATCTCATTATCTTTTAACACTATTTTCCGCTCTACTAAGGCAACTATTTGCAATTTGAATAGTTATCAGTGTAGTGAGGACTGTATGAAGAGGCTAATTCCTTGATTTATTGGTTTCTTAACTTGAAATCTTTATTGTAAATTTGATCTATGCGTGGACTGGTTCTGTTCTTAGTGCTTTTCGTTGTTTTTTTGCCTTGTATAGGGCAAGAACAGGACGAGGTATGGATGCATCCGAACAGAGGTCAATGGGATGAACGAATTTTGTATAAAGTGGAGCTCGAAATGGGCGCTATGTACGTTGAAAAAGATGGGTTCACGTTTGATTTGTATGACCTTGGCGATGTAGTAGGGCACGATCATGCTGCCCACAATCATGCAGTACACATGGACGAGAAGATCAAGAGACAGACCATATTTATGAAATTTGAAGAGTCCTCTTGGTCCGGCGGATTTACTGAAAGTCATTTCTCTCCGTTTTATCGGAATTACTTTTTAGGCCAGGATTCTTCGAAATGGGCTTCAGAAGTCAGAGGGGTTCAACAGGTGCGATTAACCAACTTTTATCCGCTCATTGATTTAATTGTTGAAACAAAGTCCGATGCTGTAAAGTATTCCTTTGAAGTTCATCCAGGAGGTGATCCAGAACAAATAAAAGCAACTTATTTAGGAGCTGATGATCTTCGTCTTATCTCTTCCTCAGCATTAGAAGTAGGTACTCGATTTGGGCCAATTTTCGATCGTAACTTAGAAGTTTGGACAATTTCTGATGAAGGAAAAAAACATCCTGTTGAAAGTCTTTTTGTGGTGGAGGCTAATGAGGTGTCGGTCCACTTACGAGAGGGTTATGATTCGACGGAAACACTAGTTATTGACCCTGAATTGACCTTTTCGTCGTTTACGGGTTCTACGATTGATAACTGGGGCTTCACTGCAGCACCTGATCAAGATGCGAATTTATTTGCAGGTGGAATTGTCTTCGGTGTTGGATACCCTCTCACTGCTGGAGCTTATGATGGTACCTTTAATGGAGGAGAGGGTACATTTAATATTGATATCGGAATTTCAAAATTTAATGCTCAGGGGACCGCGCTTTTGTACTCTACCTACGTTGGTGGCAATCGAAATGAAACGCCAAATTCTATTGTGGCGAACGCTCAAAATGAATTGTATGTGTTGGGTGTTACGAGCTCAACGAATTTCCCGATGGCCGGCACACCTGTTCAAGCTGCTTTTGCAGGAGGTACACTCACGACTCAAAATGCGTTGCAGTTCACAGGTACGGATATAATTGTGTTTAAATTAAACGCTGGTGGGACTGCGCTTATGTCGAGCACTTACCTTGGAGGAACAGGAAATGATGGGTTGAATTTAAGTCCGCTGAGTTATAACTATGGAGATCAATTTCGTGGAGAGATTATCGTTGACGATGCCTCTAATGTTTATATAGCCAGCTCCACACGATCAATTGATTTCCCAGTTATAAATGGATTTGACAATTCACTCGGTGGAGATCAAGATGCTATTGTTGCTAAGTTTTCACCGAATTTGAATACGTTGTTCTGGTCCACTTATTTTGGCGGGGCATCGGATGATACTGGGTATGCTGTTCAGATTTCGAGTAGTGGGAATGTCTATTTAACAGGTGGAACAAGTTCCACAACTCTTGGTTTTTCCAATGGACACATCAACAATTTTATTGGAGGCACTGCTGATGGTTATATTGTTCAACTCAATGGAACCACTTCCTCTCCGATTTCAGGAACCTATGTTGGAACCAACGCTTATGACCAAAACTATTTTGTTCAATTAGATTTAGACGATAATGTGTATGTTTTTGGTCAAACTCTCGGGGTTATGCCTATTACACCGGGGCTTTATTCGAATCCAAATTCGGGTCAATTCATTCGTAAATACAATGAAGGATTAGACAATGCTGTTTGGAATACCCTTGTAGGAGGAGGGAATAATACAGTCGAAATCTCCCCAACAGCCTTTTTAGTATCCGACTGTTATGAAATTTATTTTTCTGGTTGGGGAGGACAAACCAATCAATCGAGCCAAGCTACGAGTTCAACAACTACTGGATTTCCAACAACTGCAGACGGTTTTCAGCAGAATACAAATGGGAATAATTTTTACGTAGCTGTGTTAGGGGAAGATGCATCAACGCTGAATTATGCTTCTTTCATGGGTGGAGTAACGACAAGTCCAAATCATGTGGACGGCGGAACCTCTCGATTTGATAAGAAAGGCAGAATCTATCATGCTGTCTGCGGCGGATGCGGCGGAAACGCCAATGGTTTTACTACAACTTCTGGAGTTGTTTCTCCCCAGAACCAGAGTAGCAATTGTAATTTGGCCGCATTTAAATTTGATTTAGGGATTATTGAATCAACATTGAGTGTGCCGGATCCATTTGTTTGTATACCAAATTCGGTTAATTTCATTAATAACTCACAGAATGCTAATGAATTTTTGTGGTTATTCGGAGATGGAAATTCCAGTACTGATTTTGAACCCTCTCATTTTTACGCTCAACCGGGAACGTATACAGTGACATTAATTTCTACGGATTCGAGCGGTTGTTACGAAGCGGATTCAAGTTTTGTTGAAGTAGTAATTGGATTGTTTGAAGGGGCTGTAGTTCAACCGCCCACTCCCGTGTGTCCTGGTGAACCGTATCAATTGGAAGCTTCTGGCGGATCTACCTACGCTTGGGTACCTGCGCAGTTCTTAGATGATTCTACATCCGCCACTCCTATTGCAACAGTGGATCAATCCACGGTTTTTACGGTCATTGTTTCTGACAGTTGTGGAACGGACACATTATCTCTTACGTTGGACACCTATGGAGCCAATGCGAACTCTATTGAGGATTTATCCATGTGCTTTGGAGATACAATTGAACTATGGGCTTCTGGTGGAGGTTCCTACGCATGGAGTCCTGCCGGAGAAATCCTTTCTGACCCGACCCAATCGACAGTTTGGATAGCCCCGCAACAATCAACAATATACACTGTGGATATCATTACTCCTGAAGGATGTGAATTGCAGCGGGAGATTACAGTGGATGTATTTAATGATCTTCCTATTCCAGTTTTAGAGGACACTGTGGGCGTATGTAGAGGAGATGCAGTTATCGTTACGACGAGTGGAGCAAGCCAATATTTATGGTCTCCAGATGTATTTATCGATACTACTTCTGGTCCTACGGTGTCCATTCAATCTGACATGGACATAACCTATTATGTAGAGTACATTAATGCTTGTGGGTCTATCTCCGACAGCGTTCGAATTGAACTTATTGATGTTAATGCAGTTGTTGGAAATGATACAATTGTTTGTCCAGGTGAAATTGTGAATCTATATGCCTACGGAGGAGTGACATACGCGTGGATTCCGGCAGAAACGGTGTTTAATCCTTTTTCTGATACCACTCAGGCTCAGCCAATTTATCCGACTTCGTATACAGTTTTGGTCACAGATGAAAACGGATGTACCGCTGCTGAACAGGTGTTCGTTGATCACTATCCACTGCCATTTGTTCAGGCAAGTCCTGATTATTATGGATTTCAAGGTGATGAAGTAGATTTAAGTGCAACGGGTAGCACCACTTTAGGATCTTACACTTGGTCTCCTACCGAATATTTGAGTTGTGTCAACTGTCAGAGTCCAACATCCTTTGCACCTGCTACGATGACCTATTCCGTTGAGTTTGAAGATGCGAATGGGTGCACAGCAAGCGACGAGGTGACTATCTATTTTGAGGGGATACTTTATATACCCAACACATTTACCCCGAATGGAGGAAAATATAATGAGACCTTTTTTGCTCAAGGTGGAAATATTGTAGAGTTTAACATCTTAATTTATAACCGCTGGGGAGAACTGATTTTTGAAGGTAATGATTTCAATGATCATTGGGATGGAACCTACAAAGGAAAGCCTTGCCCTGATGGCACGTATGTTTGGAAAGTAAAGTATACTGACGTCATGGAGAATGAAAAGCAACTCGTTGGTCATGTAAACTTATTGCGCTAATTACTTGATTTCGATAAGTAGTTTTGCGGAGTTTCCATACCTGAAGGATGCACTTTCAAAACTTGGGAGTCCAAAAGTGTTACGAGCATTGTTTGAAAACCCATATTTTTCTGTGGGTATTCCTAAGAAATTTTTATCCATTCTAAGGTTGTTGTTGGCGTCATGATAAACAGCAATTACATAGTTCTTACCACGTACCAATTCGTTGAGCTCAATAGATTCTATTTTTTTACGCACGGGATGAACAATTTTTTGAATAGCGTACTTATCATTTCCAAATCCTTCTTCTGCATCAAAGATGGCAATCATCAAGTTTCCTTTTTTTTCCGAAATCCCTGTAATTTGTAAATAAATTGGAGCTTGCTTCATAAAGGATGAAGCACAAAAAAACAGCAAAAGAAGCAATCCAAATAACCGCATGCCATGTATAACGTAGATTGGCGAAAAATGTTTTTGCCTCAGAGTTCCAACGAAGATTAATCGAGTTCTAGAATTTGTTTAAGTATTTCAAGCGTTATACCATAGGTAGGTTTTACTCCTGTTAATCCTAACCCACCCGAGGCAAGTGTTTTACCTGTTTCAAGTGGGTTGTCAGAGGCATAATACGCGTAGCGTAATTCTACGTTTTCTCGTATGTTTTTTCTGATTTTAGCAGCCGCTTGAATCGCTTTTTGGTAGTGAGCGCCTTCCATTTCTAAACCAACCACTCCCCAGCTTGACTTCTTGAAGTAGGAGAGCATTTCTCTATTTTGGAGGGAAGTACCTAATACGGTAATCATCGTTCCTTCAACCGTATTAAATCCTAAATCGTTGAATAATTTTCCCGAAAATTTATTCTTGAATGGGTAGTTATCTGCTGTACCTTCGAATATGTGTGAAGTTGGAATCATAATATCGCCTTTATCTCCGGATAAAATTCCTGCTTTCCCCATTATAGAAACAGAGGCAACATCTAACGATAGAGGATTGTTTTTATCTTTCTTATACGGTTTTAGCAATTCATCAAGTGTTTCAAATGCTTGTTCACCAAATGCGTAATCCATTACAATCAGAACACTTTCATTCGAAATGAGCGCCGATTTCTCCTCATGAAGGAAGCAATGATTGAGGTTCACCTTTGATAAATCGAAGAGTTGAACATCGATATTTGTTCCAGAACTATCTTTGATAAAAATCATTCCATTTTTTTCAGCAAATTCGGATACTTTATTCCTGAGAAGACTGTTTTCAGGCTTACTCAGCAATTCGTAGATGGCATATTCGTCCGTTCCAAACTCACTTGAAAGTACTTGTTTCGCAAATAGGCAGTTCATGACACTGTGCATGTTTGCGCTGATGATGTGAATAGTCCGGCCAAGTAGTCGCTGTGATTCGAGTTGTTCTTTTATGTTGTCTGCCCAAATCTCTCCATGTATATGGTGTCCTAAACGTTCACGTAAGATTGGACTGAATGTAATGCTGCGTTTGTTGACGTCATTGAGTTCATCAAGTCCGTGCTTAGCGAGCCAGTAAATAATTTTTAAAAATTTCAAGGGATGTTTTTCAGTGGCCAATTGTTCTGAAAAGCCTTTCGTTTCTTCAAAGGTCCTCCCAATAATATTTGCTGTATGCGCCAGCGCTACATCAATTTCTTGTTGGTTAGGTGAAGGGTTCAATGCTATCTTTTTAACTTTCTCCCAATCGTTACCTATTCCCTGCTCTTGCTGTTCCGCGATGCGTTTAGCAATTTTATGGGATTCAATGAAAAGAAAGGTAAGATGGGTTAGTATGTCATATATATCTGAACGACCGCGTGTGATTTCTATATTCATTTGGTCTTGGTCAATGCGGTAACAATTCCGCCTTCTTTTTTCAGGAATAATGGGGGAGAAGGAGTCTGAGTTATATCCCTCACTAGAGGTTAAGTTAATGATAGAGCACTCCTCAATACCAGCGGGTAATCGATCCAATACATACACCATTCCGTTAAGTTCTACCTTCTCTTCGGCCATGGTTCCGTATATTTCAGGCTGTAAAGCCAACAAACCCTCTCGGAGAGTAGTTCCCGAAACGCCCATGGGTTTGTAGTACCCACGATTAAATAAATGACGCATTGTAATGTAAATCCGCTCTATTGCCATGGTTGCTTCTTGTGCTTTGGTGCGTGGCTTACTTTTTAACTCCATATCTGTTGGTTTTCTACGAATATATAAAAGAATCATCTGTTATGACCAGGTATTCTTTTGTTTTCCAGAATAGATGGACTTCAGTTTGCTTCAACTTGAAAAGAATTTATCTTTATGCTTAATTAAATGGTCTGTGTATGGGATTGATCAATGACAATGGGAAACGATTATCAGAGGAGGAGCGTAGAATACTCAAGGATGAATTAATCCAATTCTTTGAAAACGAAAGGGACGAAAAAATAGGGGTTATTGCAGCAGAGGAACTTCTAAATTTTTTCTTACTATCAGCTGGAAAAATGCTCTACAACAAGGGTGTGAATGATGCAAAGAAGGTAATAGAAACCCGAACGGAAGAGATTAGGTTCGATTTAGACGATTTATTAGAGCTATAAAAGAAAACGTTCTGAGTCAAAAGACTGAAGGCCTTACCTGCAGTAGGGGGCTATTCGATTACCTAATTTCGTTTTTGATTTTAGGTGTTTCTATAAAACAAAAAAGGTAAACAATTTCTTGTTTACCTTTTCTTAGTAGCGGGGACACGACTCGAACGTGCGACCTTCGGGTTATGAGCCCGACGAGCTACCAACTGCTCCACCCCGCAATATATCATTTACCTAGTATCTTTTGTGCGATTCGTTTACCGAACTTCCTTTGGTAGGGGAGTGCAAATATAGAGAGTTTTTCAATAAATCCAAGATTATTTCTTAAGAAACTTTCGATTCTAAGTCAATTAATTCATTGTTAAGGTTTTCCCATTCGGTCATGGTTTGATCGAGTTCATGTTTCAGCGCTTCATATTTCGCCAGTTGTTCATTGGCTGGTGCTTTATCTGAGTAATCCAGTGATGCAATTAAGACATTCATTTTTTCGATTTCATTTTCAAGTCGAGTAATGTTGTCTTCTGCGCGAGAAACTCCGTTTTTTGTTTTGTTGTGTAATCTTTTCAATTCTTTTTGATCCGCATAACTCAAGGTATTTTTGACAACTTCCTTTTGACGCTCCGCTTCAATCCGTGCTTCTTCTTTTTGCTTTGGCCCATCCTTCTTGGTAAAGGCATCCGACTTTCGCTTTAAGTACTCTTGAACTGTAAAGTGATGTATTTTGAGGTGTTTATTTTCAATGTCCCAAATTCTGTTGGTTAATCCATCTAGGAATTCACGGTCGTGAGATACAACGATAAACGTTCCTTCATAATTCTTTAAGGCTTGTTTCAATACTTCCTTACTTTGCATGTCGAGGTGGTTCGTAGGCTCATCAAGAATAAGCACATTTGATGGACTTAACAATAACTGACACAATGCTAAGCGTGTGCGCTCTCCTCCAGATAAAACACTTACTTTCTTATCCACATCTTGGCCTCCAAATAGGAAAGCGCCGAGAATTGAGCGTAAGTCCTTTCGAATCTCTCCGACGGCCACATCGTCCACTGTTTCATAAACGGTTTTTTCAGTGCTTAATTTTTCGGCTTGATCCTGAGCGAAATAGGTAACCTCTACATTGTGTCCATAGGTAACGGATCCCTCTCCCTCCAGAGATTTCATAATTCGCTTGAGAAGGGTAGATTTACCAACGCCATTCGGTCCAAGTAATGCTATTTTCTCTCCTCTTCCTACAGTAATATTTACACCTTCAAAAAGCTTATTATCACCATAACTTTTGCCAAGATTATCAATTTCAAGTACCCATTTTCCAGGTTGAACGCTCAGTGGAAATGCTACTTTCATTCTAGAAACAGTGTTGGAGTCCACCTCAATCCGTTCGGTTTTATCCAGCTTTTTCATGAGTGACTGCGCAAATGAGGATTTATTGGCTTTTGCGCGGAATTTATCAATGAGTTCCTCCGTGCGTTTGATTTCCTTGTCTTGTTGTTTTTTTGCGTCAGTCAAACGTTCTAGCTCCTCCTCCCTTTTTGCCTTATATAGTGTGTATGGATAAGGAAAATCCAGAATTTTACCATTCACGATTTCCAACGTTCTCTTCGTAACGTTATCCAAGAATAATCGGTCGTGAGAAATCGTTATAACGGCTCCAGCAAATTTTTGTAAATACTCTTCTAACCAACTGATGGAAATGATGTCTAGGTGATTCGTGGGCTCATCGAGTAGGATCACTGTGGGCTCATTGACAAGGATCTTTGCTAATTCAGCCCGCATTTTCCAACCTCCAGAAAATTCATTGAGCGACTTTGTAAATTCTTCTTCTTTGAACCCTAGTCCTAAAAGTGCTGAAGTTATTTTTTCTTCCCATTGGTATCCTTCAAAAAGTTGGAACTGTTCATTGGCAAGCGTAAGATCATCCAAAAGCGATAAGTAACTCGCGTTCTCGTAATCCGTTCTTGTGGTTAATTGAAGGTTGATGTCCTCAATTTGAGCACGCAATTTATTCAATGTTTCATTCGAGAATTTCAGGTAGTCGAAGACGCTTTTGGTGGTGTCAATTTTAATGTCTTGAGTAAGAAAACCAATTGTCGTTTCTTTACCTCTGTGAATTTTCCCTTCAGAAGGGGTCTCCCAGCCTGCTAATAATTTGAGGAGAGTTGACTTCCCAGCACCATTTTTTCCGACTAAACCAATTTTGTCACCCGTATTAATTTGAAGGTTTACATCCTTGAATAAAAATCCTTGGGGAAGAAAAACACCGAGTTGCTCCAAATTGATCATAGCGCAAAATTAACCCAAATTCGAAAGAAGAACGTGGAATTATTAAATTGATTCTTGCGTGATTAAAGCATTAGGTCAATTTTTTCTACTAGTTGCTTCGTTCTGTCTAATTCAAGTTCTTTTTCAGCATCCGGAGTAATTGAAATTTCCTTCGTCAATTCACTGATTTTTGATTCATTGTGCTTTTTGAGCATCATGATATTCATGGGTAGCACCGCATTGATGTACAGACCACCAGAAGTTTTCAGTGTTTCAAACATCGGAATATACTCTAGTTGGACATCCGTCGTTTGTTGCTTGAGTAGGTTGGTGAAATTCCCCATTACTCCGATCGCTTCATACCCGCTCACTTTACCCTCTAATAAAAGTGTTTTGAAATAAGGCAATTTAGACGCGTCTCCGTAGTTCGCATAAATTTGTGCTACTTGCGCGCGCACTGCTGAAGAAGGTTCGTTCTCTAAAGCTTCTGAAAGGGATAGTGCTTTTGTCAAATCTTGTTGTTCACCTTTCGTTAAACCACCGAGTGCTCTTGAAACAACAAGGTAAGAACTGTCTCCTTCAATGCGATTTAATAATAGATTTCTAACGGCTTCAGCATGGGTGTCCTCAAAATATTCCGTGGACAAAAAGCGAATCGCTGCAGCTCTAACACGTGAATTTTTATCCGACTCTGCAAGTTTCATGGCTGCATTAAACACATCTTCTGAACGTGCTTTTTGAATCTTCTTCAACTTGCCAATTCCAGCCTCGCGGATTACCCAGAACTCATCATTTAAGGCATCTAAGATTAGGTTTTCTCCCACCTCACCTTTTACACGCGACCCAAAGTTCAACCCTTCTTCTCTGTCCTTAAATTTAGGCGCATGATAGAATTGATGCACGTAGTATTCTTCTGGTTTCTTGTAAGAAATCGACCCCAAAAGCGCACGTTGCTCATCCACAATGATGTTTTCTGCCACACCTTTAAAGCGGAAGGTGAATTCATTCACTTTTTTATCGACTACGACGTCATAGGTTGTTTTTGCACCGCTGGCATACACACCAATTTTTAGTGGTAATTTGTATAGGGGAGCCTTTTCTAAGTCTTGTTTTTGAATTATTTTAACGGTTACTTGATCCGGAATACTCAAATCTTGCGTTACCTCTAATTCTGGATGGTAGGATGATAAAAACCATTGGTCAAAAAACCAGTTTAAATCCTCCCCAGTAATCTCTTCAAATGCCAAGCGCAAGTGATGAATTTCAACAGGCTCATATTGGTTTGTTTTAAGGTAATGTTGAAGCGATTTAAAGAATGCATCATCGCCTAAATAGAGACGCAGCATGTGTAAGATTCTTCCCCCTTTATTGTAAGAGTGGCCGTCAAACATGTCTTCTTTTTCATCGTAATCGTACCAGATCATGTCGTGGTGCCCGCGCTGGGCTGCAGATTGATAATATCCATTTGCTTCTTTTTCAGCATTGTATTCAGCTTCATCCAATCCGTAATAATGCTCATCCCATAGAAATTGAGAGTAGTTTGCAAAGGATTCGTTTAACGGTAGGTTCGCCCAACTTTCGCAGGTTACTAAATCTCCAAACCAATGGTGAAACAATTCGTGCGCAATAATCGAATGGTCATTTCCGTCAATTAATTCACGTTTCGTTTTGTACACAAAATCGCCGAAAATAACTGCACCCGTGTTTTCCATCGCGCCTGAAACATAATCTCTTACAACTATTTGGTGGTATTTATCCCAAGGATATTCTACGCCTAAAAGCTCTGAAAAGAATCCGATCATTTCAGGAGTTTCCCCAAAAATAGCTTGTGCATGTTCTTCCCATTCTGGTTCCACGTAGTAATGAACATCCATTTTACTCCCGTCTTTGCGCGTGTACGAATCTTTAATCACTTTGAATTCACCTACAGCCATCGCTGCGAGGTAAGGCACGTGCGGCAATTCTTGTTTCCAATGATCTGTTCGCGTTCCATCTTTGTTGTCTTTCGAAGATACCAAACGGCCGTTTGCCAACGTAGCGTATTTGGAATCCACCGTCATAAAAATTTCTTGCGTCTGTTTTTGATTGGGTCTATCAATTGTAGGGAACCACACTGAACTTGCTTCCGTTTCACCTTGTGTCCAAATTTGCGGCATCTTATTCGGTTCTTCACCAGTTGGATTGATGAAATAAAGACCTTTATCGCTGGAGATAGCAGCACTTCCTCCTAATTTTTTCTCTTCAGGTTTAGCAGTATACTTAATCACCGCGGTATATTGCTCATCACGCGAATATATTCTATCCAGTTTAATGCGCAAGAACATGCCATCATTGTAGACGAAATTCGATTTATTCCCGTTCACAGATACACTATGAATTTCCATCGCTTTTGCATCCAAAATCAAACTATCAGTGGCATAAAAATAGGGTGAAGCAGTTATGGTCGCAATTCCATTTAGCTCAGACTTCTTCCAATTGAAGCTGACCTCTAGTTTTGTATGAATAAGATCTGTTAGTATGGTAGCAGAAGGGTTGTAGTGATCGCGCTCCACCTGTTCGTCACGCATAGGTTTCTCTCCTTTATTCGCTTCGGCTGAGGTAGTAACAGTCGCTACCTCCGTATTCACCGATTTGTTGGAATTTGTTCCACATGCTGTTAGAAAAACAACACAACCGAAAATATATAATTGCTTTATCATGGTATGTAAAAGATATAATTCATTACAAAAATGAGTATTTAATTTGATTTAGCGAATAAACATGGGTTGATTGGTTCACTTTGCGGTTGAAGTGTAAATTCGAGGGTGTGAGTGTCTTCCTCCGAAAGTTAATCACTCCTTTAGCACGTTCCTGAATACGGATAAGGCCTTATTTTTTCTCCCTTCCCACCGAGGATAGGTAAAAAAGTGTACTTTTATACGCACTTCTTGAAGTAAGATTTCACATAAATTAAGTGGGTATGCACAATTATACAGTAGACGGTAAATTAATTGAAAATAAAGGTGACGCAGGTTTGACATGGATAGACAATTCGTTTTTTACCATTGATTACTTAGGAAAGAAATACCACGGTGAAATCATAGATTCCTCGATTGAAGATGGAGTTTTTAGAGTAAAAGTGAACCAACGCACATTTTCTGTGCGCCGAAACCATCCATTAGATGACCTTATTAAATCAATGGGTCTCGACAAGCAAAAAATGAAGAAACTGCATCAATTACAATCCCCGATGCCAGGTAGGATTTTAAGTTATGCAGTAGAGGCAGGCACAGAGGTAGTGCCAGGTACGCCATTACTTACCTTAGAAGCGATGAAGATGGAAAATGTCATCAAAGCAGAAGGTGAAGGGATTGTTAAGAAGGTTCTTTTTTCGGCAGATGCTGTAGTTGAGAAAGGGGCTGTATTGATTGAGTTTGAGTAGCTTTATTTCAGCTTCTCCCCACAAAACTTGCAAAACTCAGCATCCAATTCGTGTCCAGTTTCGGAACACTTTGGACAGACATGAAGTTGGTACTTCAATTTATCTCCTCTTACGATCTCAGCAGAAACAATTCCAGTAGGAACCGCGATAATCGAATAACCGATTAACATGATAATGGAGGCTACGGCTTGTCCAGCTGGAGTCACAGGGGCGATATCACCATAGCCCACAGTGGTAATCGTAATGATTGCCCAATAGATACTTCTCGGAATACTTGTGAACCCAGCTTCAGGTGACTCGATACTAAACATGATAGCACCGAGTATGATGACAATCGTTAACATACTAATGATGAAAACGCCTATTTTATGTCTGCTTTCGTAGAGTGCCTTAATTATTGTATCTGCTCCTTTTGTAAAGTTGGAGAGTTCCAAAATTCTAAAGATTCTTAGAAAACGCAACGCTCGAATCACTGTGAGCGGTTTTGTTCCCGAAATAAATAAGGTGAGGTAGGTAGGAAGAATGGATACTAAATCAATTAAACCAAAGAAAGAGAACATATATCTTAAGGGATGCTTAGTGCTTATAATACGCAGTAGGTATTCTGTGGTAAACAATCCGGTGATAGTAAATTCGATCACGATGAATTCGTGTGCATACAACTTTTGAATGGAAGGAACGCTTTCGAGCATGATGACAACAATCGATGCTAAAATCATGATGAGCAGCCAGATGTCAAACAGTTTGCCCATACGTGTTTCGGTACCTGTAATAACCTCCTGAATTTTTTCTTGCCAAGGTTTCAGTCCGACTTCTTTTTCTCTGAGATTGTTGATTACTTTCTTAGGCATATAAGACAAATATACGATTTCCAAGATTCATAGCTAAAAGGTTTAGACCTTATTCTTCTCCATAATCCACTTACTGAGATACTTTGTGCTTTTCAACGTTTCGTGTTGTAACAGTTTTTGTAAAAAGAGGTGCTTTCTATGTTCGTTGGGATTGAATACAATTTGATTCAACCAGGTGGGCAACTCTTTTAACTCTTCTCCTTGAAACCGTGAAGAAATAATTTGTAATCCTTTTGTTTGGGTAATTGTCCACTGTTCCTCCGAGCAGTACAGCTGAGCAAGTTGATCAATCCATTGGGAATCGCAAACTCCAATAACCCCTCCAAAGTCAGTAATGTGACCAATTCCTTCAGCTCCTATTGGCGTAGTGGCAACTGGTGTTCCAGCTCCAAATGATTCCAAGATTTTACTCTTTAAACCAGCTCCAAATCGCAAAGGAGCGATGAGAACTCTGCTTTGTTCCAGCACTGTCGATAGATTTTCAACCCATCCCAAAACATGAAATCCTTTGGTAGGATTGTGTAATTGGCGTAACGATTCATCTGCGTAGGCTCCATAAATACGTAGGTTTGCACCAGGAATCAATCGCTTAATTGACGGCCACAAAGTAGTTAAATAGCACACGGCATCTTTGTTTGGATGATGTAAGAAGTTCCCAGCAAAAATGAAATCTTTTCGTTGCGAAAAATCTAGCTTCATATAATCCCCAGTAGGTAAAAGGGGAAGGTAATAAAGTTGGGATTCAGGAACTGGGAAATGTTCCTTCAATAGATGTAGCTCGAATTCAGAGATGATGAGGTTGACATCACAGCGCAAGAGTGCAGCTATTTCTCGATACGTGATGTCCAATTTAAAAACCTCTTCAAGTGTTTGATCCAATGAATAAGGGAATCCAACTTTTTTAAACACGTTTTCTCGCGCCAACCTTAAGAAATGTAAATCTTCTGTATCAAGAACCCTTAAGGAATCTGGTAGTTCTTCTTCCACTCTCCAACCAAATTGTTCTTCCGTAGTAAATCGATCAAACAGCACCATGGCTGGTTGAAGTTGCCGGAGAAAAACATTAAAACTATCAGAGTTGAGTTCGATTATGACAGTTTCAACTCCTAGTTTGGTAAGGTCTTCGGAGTGATCACTTTTTTGAGCGGCACTTGCAAATGTAATGGAGTAACCACTGTTTCTGAAAGAATCTATGAGTTGCATCATACGGACACCCGCACCTGTTGTAGTGCTTTCGGGCCAAACTTTTCCAATAATGAGAAGTGAATGCATGATTCTCCTAGTTAACGATACGGTACCAGCTCTAAATTGTCGATTAAACGAATGTTACCACAGTACGCGACGATGCATGCTGTAGCGCCTTCTACCCATTGATTGGTAAGTTCTGTAAGTAAAACAGGGTCAACAATTTCAATGTACTCAAGTTCCATTTTAGACCCTATAAAATAGTTGGTCATTAATGACTTAACTTCAGATGGGGTATGGAGCGCGACTAATTTTTTACCAAAATCAAGTGTTTCATAGATATGGTATGCTATGTGGATATCTTCTTTCGTCAGTAACAAGTTTCTACTGCTTAATGCAAGGCCACGCTCATCTCGAAGTGTTGGGCATTCAATGATATTCACCGGGAAGGAGAGTGCTTTTGTCATTGTTTTAATGACAGCCACTTGTTGAAAATCCTTTCGGCCAAAGTAGGCATTTGTCGGTTGGACAATGTCAAATAAGCGCGAAACTACCGTAACGACTCCTTGGAAATGTCTGGGACGGTGTTTTCCTTCCATTACTTTGTCTAGCAGACCTAAGTCTACTGAAGGTGCGCGAAAATTTGCAGGATAAATGGTATCCACTTCAGGTAGGAATACGATTGAACAAGCACTCGCTTTTAAGCGGTCAATATCTTGTTTTGGCGTCCTTGGATATCTATCCAAGTCCTCAGGGTTGTTAAACTGCGTAGGATTCACAAATATGCTCGCAACAACAATGTCATTTTCCGTTCCTGCTTTTTGAATTAAACTTAAGTGACCTTCATGCAATGCTCCCATAGTTGGAACAAATCCTATTTTTTTGGAGGCGTAGCGATATTCTTGAAGGATTTGTTGAAGTGCTTCAACTGTCTTGATAACCTGCACGATGGTCGGAGTTTAAAACATGAAAAGGAAACAAATCTATCTTTTTATGGTGAATTAACGGATTTTTTTCTATATTTTTGTACTTCAATTTAGCAAAACAATTTTCATGGAGAAAAAGAGAATTCTTTTCGTGTCGCAGGAGATTACCCCGTTTTTACCAAAATCTGATTTATCCAATATCGCAAGAAAATTACCCCAAGGAGTTCAAGAGAATGGGAAAGAGATTCGTGTGTTTATGCCAAGATTTGGAGTGATTAATGAAAGAAGACACCAGTTGCATGAAGTGATCCGTTTGTCTGGGATGAACTTAATCATTGACGATACAGATCACCCGTTGATTATTAAAGTTGCTTCTATTCCTACTGCCCGTATGCAAGTTTACTTTATTGATAATGAGGAATACTTTAAGCGTAAATCGGTTTTTATGGATGATTCAGGAGCTGAGCACAATGACAACGACGAACGCGCTATGTTTTTTAGCAGAGGTGTACTTGAGACAGTGAAGAAATTAGGCTGGAAGCCAGATGTGATTCATTGCCATGGTTGGATGACGTCATTTATGCCAATGTATATTAAAGATATTTACAATAACGATCCTCACTTCAGTGATACGAAGGTGGTTTATTCAGTATACGATAATCAGTTTAACGAAAATTGGGATGCACGTTTCGAAGAAAAATTGAAATTTGAAGGCTTTAACGACGAAATCGTACAAGGTATCAAGGATGGCAATTGCTGCAATTTACATAAAATGGCAATAAAATATTCTGATGGAGTTATTAAAGGTAATGAAGAATTGAATGATGAGCTGAACACAGCCTTTGATGACTTCACTGGCCATAAATTGGATTTCCACCCGGAAGAGTCATTAGCAAAAGTGTGTAGCGAATTTTTTGATAAAGTAATTGAAGAAGAAGTACTTATTTAATGAACATATTAGAACCAAATTCAAATTTGTGGCGGAAAGGAATTATTCTTTCCGCTACTTTTTTATTCCTTCTTTCAACGGTGGGAACGACCGTTTCTTGTAACAAGAAACAGAAGTCGGTGGGAGAGTCGGCTCTATCTGACGAGGACATTCTGAATTCTGCGGGTGTAGATACATTCGCGTTGAAAACGTTTTCCATTGTAGAAGATTCTATTTCTTCTAAAAACCCAAAATTCAATATGATTGGGGCGCTCAATGATCCTGTTTTCGGTACTACAGATGCCAGCTTTTACACACAAATATCACTCTCTGGGTTTTCTCCTGATTTCGGGGTGCTTGCAGATGTTATCATTGATTCATTTGTTGTTTCATTTCGCTATGGCGGCTATTATGGTGATATCAGTGAACACTTATTTGAAGTGTATGAGCTGGATGAAGATATGCACGCAGACTCTTCTTACTATGAGTTTTCTACTCTCTTGACAAAACCTGGGAATTTGGTGCCAACGGCAAATAATGAAGGTTTTATACTCCCTCAGCCACTTGTTCCTGCAGTAGTTGGACAAGATACCGTGTCCCCTCAATTAAGGATTCCTTTAGATACAGTATTCGCACGAAACTTGATGCAATTGGCAGAAACAGTTGCCGACAACGAAGAGTTTATTGAAAGTTTTAAAGGATTGTTTTTCACTGTGAATAATGGCGCCGTACCCCTTGGAGAAGGAAATATTCTTTACTTGGAAAGCACAAATCCAGCATCTAAGCTTACAGTGTATTACCGCCAGGATAATGAACCGAAAGAGTTTGATTTTCTCATCAGTTCAACACTGGTTGATTTTAATCATATGACCATTGATAACGGCGGTACGAATGTAGAGTATGTCATTAATGATACGTTAGCTGGACAAAGTGAATATTATGCCCAAGCCTTTAAAACTCGGGCTAAAATACAGTTTCCAAGTTTTGATGATTTGCCGAAAGATATTGTCATTCATGAAGCTACTTTAGAACTGCCAATAAGTTATTTTTTAGGTGATGGATTATATCCAAGTACCATAGTTTCAGCCGCAGCTCGCTTTGAAGCGGATAATGATCAATATTTTTTATTGGATAACAATGTCCAATACAATCAGCAATCTCGTTCTTATATCATTAATATGCGTCCGTATCTACAATCCGTAATAAACGGTCAAGCAGTAAACGACGGAATCATTGTTTCTCCGTTATTTTTCAATACCTCTGCTGAACGAATGATCTTTAACGGACCAAACTCACTCAACAAATTAAAACCTAAACTGTCAGTAGTTTATACTGAATTTTAGTATTTTTCGACAACTTAATCTAGAATTATATGTGTGGAATTGTAGCATATATCGGAGACAAAGAAGCGTTTCCAATTGTATTGAAGGGGCTTAAACGCTTGGAATATAGAGGGTATGATAGTGCAGGGATTGCTTTGATTAACAACGAGGGCATCGCCAACTTTAAGCAAAAAGGGAAAGTATCTTTTTTAGAGGAGTATGCCGAAGATAAGGATTCCTCTGGTACAATAGGAATTGGTCATACCCGTTGGGCGACTCACGGTTTGCCGAATGATGTGAACGCGCATCCACACCTTTCAGGTGACGGAAAAATAGCATTAATACATAATGGTATTATTGAGAATTATGACACCCTGCGTGAAGGGCTGAAAGCACGTGGACATGTTTTTCACAGTGAAACAGATACAGAAGTGCTCGTACATCTTATCGAGGACATTAAAAATAACGAGAAGGTTTCAACGGCTGAGGCAGTTCGACTAGCACTGAATAATGTCATCGGGGCATATGCTATTGTTGTAATGTCGATTGAAAATCCAGGACAACTCATTGCCGCTCGAAAAAGTAGTCCCTTGGTAATAGGTATTGGTAAAAGCGGAGATTTTTATTTAGCATCGGATGCTACTCCAATTGTTGAGTATACGAATGAAGTTGTCTACTTGGATGACGAAGAAATAGCCATTGTCGAACGCAATAAAGGGTTGCGTTTATACAATATACAAAACCAAGAGAAAACACCTTATATTCAAGAGCTAGAACTTCAGTTAGAGGCACTTGAAAAAGGAGGTTATGAGCATTTTATGCTGAAAGAAATCCATGAGCAGCCACGATCTATTCGTGATTGTTTCCGAGGAAGATTGAATGTAGATAAAGGATGGGTTGGACTCGGTGGTATTAAGGATTACGAGCAGAAACTGGCCAATGCGAACAGAATCATCATGGTAGCTTGTGGTACATCCTGGCACGCTGCTTTGGTAGGAGAGTACTTAATCGAAGATTTGACGAGAATCCCGGTTGAAGTTGAATACGCATCGGAGTTTAGATATAGAAACCCGATCATTTCGGAAAATGATGTTGTTATTGCGATTTCGCAGTCTGGAGAGACAGCTGATACTTTGGCTGCATTAGAGTTGGCAAAATCGAAAGGAGCTACTATTCTGGGAATTTGTAATGTTGTAGGATCGTCCATTAGCCGTATTACAGATGCTGGTTCCTACACACATGCTGGTCCAGAAATCGGAGTAGCCTCTACCAAAGCATTTACAGCACAGGTTACAGTTTTAACATTAATGGCGTTGGCGATTGGTCACAGAAAAGGAACAATTAACGAATCCAAGTTTAGAAGGATTATTTCCGAGTTGGAGTTGATTCCTGATAAAGTGGCTGAAGTACTTCGTGAGAATGATCACATTGAACATATTGCTTCCATTTATAAGGATGCTGCAAATGCCCTTTATCTAGGACGTGGAAACTCATTTCCAGTCGCATTGGAAGGAGCACTAAAATTAAAAGAGATTTCATACATTCACGCTGAAGGGTATCCTGCTGCTGAAATGAAGCACGGACCAATTGCGTTGATTGATGAAGAAATGCCCGTATATGTGATTGCAACGAAAGGCACTTCCTATGAAAAGGTGGTGAGTAATATTCAAGAGGTAAAGGCACGTAAAGGAAAAATTATTGCAGTAGTAACAAAAGGAGATACGCAAGTAAAAGGGATGGCAGATCATGTGATTGAAATTCCTGAAACGGATGAGCATTTAGTTCCACTTTTAGCTACAATTCCGTTCCAATTGCTATCCTATCATGTAGCTGTTATGCGCGGGTGTAATGTAGATCAGCCAAGGAATTTGGCAAAATCTGTTACGGTAGAATAACCATGAAAACTATGGAATATTTATTTAGTAATTATGGGATAGAGATTGTCGTTGGAATGATAATTTCCGTCCTCTCCTTTCTTCTATCAAGAGTTATATATTTTGGCATCATTATTAAGAACCGAAAAGATTCTTGAAATATTTACAGATATTTTTTGGTCAAACTGATCCAGCGCTTAAAAAGTAAAAAATATAATAAACCAACCTTTTGGAATTTTCTGACGTCTATCGAATGTATTGATTGACGAAGGGGTTCAACAATCAAACAAAAATGGCTTCTTGCAGGAGGCCGTTCAGCTGAACAATGATTTCTACCTCAACTATGAGGATCAACATTCAAACATTTTTTCAGTCGAATTTAAGGATGAGTCGTAAATACGGCTCATCTTTTTTTGTTCCAATTAAGATAGGGCTTCTTTTAAGAATTACATTAAATTTGTTTTAAAATCGTGTTATGAGAATATCTTTACTTTTTTTAGCCATGCTATTTGTGGGTGGACTGGGAGCCCAACAACAGTTAGAGAATGGCAATTTTGAAGTGTGGCAAAATGTAGGTGCAGCAACAGAAGAACCAGAGAATTGGAGTTCCTTGAAGACAGCTGATGCTTTGGCAGGAACCGCTCCTCAAGTACTTTCTCAAGATGCCGGAAGAAACGGTGGATTTGCAGCTCGTTTGGAGGTAAAATCAGTTTTTGGAATAGCAGCTAATGGACTTATGACCAATGGGCGTGTTCATGCTGATTTTAATCCTGAAAACGGATATGTTTTTACGGATGCCAATGATCCTCAATGGCATACTACATTCACTGACAGACCAGATAGTATTGTGGGCTGGTATAAGTATGCTCCACAAAATGGTGATAAAGGTAAAGTTGAAATTATTCTTCATACTGGCCAAGCTCGCTTACCATTCGACGGATTTCAAGCCAATATTGTAGGGCGCGCAAAAGCAGAGTTTACGCAAGCTCAAGTTGACTGGGTGCGTTTTTCCGCTCCATTTGTTTACTGGACCGCTGGGACGCCTACTTATATATTAACAACGGTTGCAGCTGGTGATAGTACAATATCCAAAAATGGAACTGTGCTTTGGGTAGATGATTTTGAGTTAGTTTACAACGAAACGACAACTGGGATTGCCGAATTTGTTACTAACCCGATTGCGATTAATGCATCTAACGGTTATTTATTGTTTGATTCCGGGGTAATCGCTCCGTACAATGTCTATGCATCAACGGGTGCTTTAGTTCAATCCGGTACCACATCCCAAAAAGTTCCGTTTGCCCACCAATCTGGAGTTTACTTTATTGAAGTGCGCATTAAGGATGATGTGATTAGAAGGAAATTATACATCCATTAAGCGACAGGTTTGTTGAGAATCGCTCTATTTTTACTCTTCTTTTCCACAGTTTGCCAGTCATGGTCTCAGGAGGGAACACTTTTCGGTCGTATTACGGATGAAAAGGGAGAACCTCTAATTGGCGCTACTATCATCTACAAGGGGGATGTTACGCGAGGAGCCACAGCTGATTTTGATGGGAATTACTCGTTGAAATTGCCTGTCGGGACCCAACGTCTTCTATGTCGTTTTACGAACAAAGTGACAGATACCTTGAGCGTGGAAATAAGCGAAAATGGGTATATGGAAAGAAATATTGTACTCATAGACTTTTCGGATGTTACAGAGTTGGAAGGTATAGATATTCGCATCGGCAAGTTTGATAAACGACCAGAGGATATTACGGTGTCCGTTGAAATAATAAAGCCTGAAATTATTGAGAATAAAAATACCAGAAGTGTTGAGACCATTTTGGATCAGACTCCTGGATTAAACATATTAGATGGGGAACCTCAAATTAGAGGAGGAAGCGGATTTACATTTGGCGTGGGAAGTAAAGTTGCAGTTATTGTTGATGACATGCCAATGCTATCTGGAGATGCTGGTCGACCAGAATGGGGGTTTATTCCTGTGGAGAATATTAAGCAAATTGAGGTCGTTAAAGGGGCAGGATCTGTTTTATCTGGAAGTTCAGCCTTGTCCGGAGCAATTCATATTCGTACGAAATACCCAACCGCAGAACCCTTAACTAAAGTAAATGTGTATTCTGGATTCTATAGCGCTCCGGCTGAGGATCAAGTGTGGTGGACGGATGCCCCATTGATTGCAGGAACTAATTTTTTACACAGTAGAATTGTTGGACAGTGGGATGTAGTTGTAGGTGGAAATTTGAATTACGATCATGGCTATATTGGTCCACCGGTTCAAGATCCTTTTATCGAACAATCTTTTCCTGACACAGTGTCTAACTTCTCCAATCGACAAATGAGTTCAAGAAGAGCGCGAATAAACTTCAATTTGCGCAGGCGATCCGCCAAGAATCGTGGATTATCTTATGGCTTAAATGGTAATTTGATGAAGAACTATTCTCCATTGGTATTTGCATGGCTCAACGATACATCCGGACTGTTTCAAGGCTATCCTGGTGCTACGTTTTTGCAAGAACAAACCCTGTTTAACTTCGACCCGTTTATACATTTAAATTTAGAGTCGGGTTCAAAACACAAGCTGCGCGGTAGATTATTGTCAGCGAACAATCAGATTACAGGGAATCAGTCAAATCAGTCGTTAGTCATGTTTGGAGATTACCAGTTTCAGCGATTGTATTCTTCCTTGGCAAATCTTGAATTTATTGGTGGTTTATCTGGCCAATATACTGATTCTTATGCTGAGTTGTACGCAGGATCAGGTAAGCCCGATAACACACTGCTTAATGTGTCTGGCTATGCACAGCTGGAAAAGAAGTTTTATAAGATCTTAAATCTTTCCTTAGGCGGGCGAATTGAGTATTTCGCGTTAAACGATTCGATAACTGCTATTCAACCTATATTTAGGGCTGGAGGTAGTTTGAAGGTGCATCAAGAGACGTATCTCCGCATGTCTTTTGGTCAAGGTTATCGTTTTCCAACAATTACGGAACGTTTTATTCAAACGGGAATTGGAAATTTCGGGGTTTTTCCCAATCCCGAATTAAAACCAGAGCTATCTACCAATAGCGAAGTAGGAATTAAGCAAGGGTTGAAATTCGGTAAAGTATTTGGCTATTTGGACATAGCAGGATTTTGGCAGGAATATGAAAACACAATTGAATATTTATTCGGTTTTTGGGACTTGACCTCTCCGGTTGGTGCAGGATTCAAATTTTTGAATACAGGTAGATCTAGGGTGATTGGAATCGATATTTCGTTTTCTGGTCAGGCCAAAATCGATAAGAACAATACCATCAATTTTATTTCTGGATACAATTACATACTTCCCAAAACATTAAATCCTGATTTAATTTATGCTGTTGATAGTCATCCAGTTAATCCCAGAAGTTACAGTTACAACAGTTCTTCATTGAACCCAGAACGCCAAATTTTAAAGTATCGCTTCTTGCACAATGTGAAGGCAGATGTGGAATGGGTGTATAAAAAACGTTTTGCCCTTGGTTTTTCTGCAAAATACTTCAGTAAAATGGAAAATTTAGATGCGGTCATTGAAGAATTTGAAGAAAGTACTGCTGTAATTAATACCATTCAGAACATCCGGTACATGGATTACTTTAAAGCAAATCAGCAAGGGAATTGGATTTTAGATGCTCGGGTGAGTTACGAGATTAATAAAAAGCACAAAGTGGGTTTGATTTCCTCTAACTTATTGAATAATATTTACTCATTAAGACCGCTGAAGATAGAACAACTGCGAACAGTTATGCTTCAATATACCTTAAAACTTTAGTCGGAAGGACAATTTTCTTTAAGCTTTAGCATTTCTTCTCCAGACATGAGTTGGAATTCTTCACAAAGAGCGTCTCTGTGTGCAATTAACGCGTCTAAACTATCTTTTCCCAATACGGAATATTCCCGGTGAAAGAAACTTTCTGACAATTGATTTACGGCATCACCGGCCTCAATGCACGTGCACAAGGATTGATTGTTCCCACATGCTAGGAGGAGAGTTAAGGCACCCAAAATAATAGGGAAAAGTGTTTTCATGTTACTTGGAAAGTACTTTTGGGATTCGGAAGTAATCCGTGTCTTTTTTCGGGGCGTTTAACAAAGCCTCTTCGTGAGACATTGACGTCAATGGAATATCCTCACGCAATACGTTGAATTCAGTCGACATAAAAACCAGTGGTTCAACCCCTTCGGTATCAATTTCGGAGAGCTGACCCATAAATGAAATCATGTTCTCCATATCCTTTTTAATATTTACGCGTTCTACACCGTCAAAAGATAGGCGTGATAAGTGCGCTATGTGATCTATTAATTCGTCTGTAATTTCCATATCTAAGAGCAAAATTAATATTTTAAATCGAATTCAATTTCAATTTTTCGATGGACTATTCAATTAAGGAGTAGGAAGCGATGGTAAAACTGAATTAATAGCGGTGAATGTCATTTTATTTAATTCCTTTTCATCAGTATTTTCTACTTGCTCGTTATAAATAAAGGGATGAACTACAACTTTCGCTAATCCGGGATGTGCCCATCCAAGAAAGTCTTCCGGATCAGAGAAAAGGTGATAGTTATTCTTAAACGTTATTGGTAATATTCCAACTTTCGCTGATTTCGCCAATTTAAATGCACCATCTTTAAATTCCATTAAATATGGAGTTTTATATGGTATTCCGCCTTCTGGAAAAATTACAATACTCCATCCTTTAGCGATTTCATTACGCGCTTGAATCAACGATTTCGCGGCTTTTAGTCGGTCTCTACGAAAAACAGGAATATTCAAATTTTTAAAAAATGATTTGAGCAAGGGGTAAGAAAGGATTTCACTTTTTCCCATGAATAGAAACTTGTTTTCTGGGAATGTACTATACAATAAAAAAATATCTAAATAAGAAGTATGGTTTGCGCAGAGAATGTATGGTGCAATTGCTTTATTTGAACTTGATACGTCTTCTAATTCAACCGCATAAAAACAAAGAATACGCACTATTCTGGACCATATGATATTAATTTTGAAGGTGTGGTGCTTTAATGATGAGGTATAAATAAAGAACACTAGAAATGGATAAAATAGGAGTAAGGTAGTTATAAAGACTATGCCAATGTAGAATTTCCAACAATATGATACTATACCAATGATGAGTCGCATTTGCCTTAAGTATTTAATAACAAAGGTAGTGTAAACATGGTTTGAGTTACATAATGATTAAAAAATCCCTGTCGTTCGACAGGGATTAATTTTTTCTCATTTTTGCAAGCTGAGAGGTGTTATTTGTTAAACATATTATTAGCGACTAATCCGCTAACTCTTTTATAAAAACTGTTGAAAAGTCTAATTGTTGCATTTCGTTCGTAACGAATTTCCGCACTTTTAAATTCACCATAGTAATGAAGTCATCTGTCAATAGGGGCATTACTGCCGCATCGTCAATAATCATTTGATCACACTGTGCAAGTAAGTCCATACGTTTATTTAAATCAGTTTCCTCCATTGCCTCTTCGAAGAGCGCATCAAATTTTGGATTACTGTATTTAAATGGATTGATATTTACGTCATTGGTACCAAGATGACCGCCATAGAAAAGTTGCAGAAAATTTTCAGGATCTGGATAATCCGCGATCCAACCGGATCGCCAGAAAATAGCATTTCCTGAACGAATCGCCTCATCCCGATCGTCAATGGTACAGAGCTTTACTTCGACTTTAACACCTAGGTTATGCTCAAGTGAAAACTTAACGGCTTTAGCTAATTTGTGTGTTCCAGATTCTTCAACAGCATTCACAAATAAATCTATATTAGGGAAGCCTTTACCTTCAGGATAGCCTGCGTCGGCCAATAGCATTCTTGCCTTTTCGGCATTAAATGAATACCCTTTAACTTTTGACCAAGGATAGTCCTCCATTGTCGGTACAAATCCATTCTTTGAAGGCCAGCCCTCTCCTTCTAACCATGTCTCAACTAGAGCTTCACGGTCAATAGCCAGGTTAAATGCCATGCGCACATCTTTCTTAGAAAACACTTCGCTATCATGCGAAAAACCGTAATAATTGATGCTCATACTAGTTTTGGAATCTACCTTGTGCTTTACATTCTTTCCTTCTTGAGCTTCGAGCAGAGTACCCAAAACATTTTCTATTTCCTCGACCGGAATATCCAAGATTAGATCAATTTGTTCCGCACGAAACGATAACAATTCATCCGTTTTGTCCTTGCTATATGTCATCACGACTTTATCCAAGAATGGCAGTGGATTGTTAAACTCATCTGTGCGCCAGTAGTTGGGATTTCGTGCCAAAACGATTTGGTCATCCGCAAGTTTCTCCAGCGTAAAAGCTCCCGTTCCTACAGGATTGGAAACAATGTCATCTCCATATTTTTCGTATGCTTCTCTTGGAAAGACACTTAATCCATTGTGAGTAATAAGATTGTCAAACGCAGAGAAAGGTACTGTTAACTCAATTTGTAGAGTGTAATCATCTAATACTTTGATTCCAGTTACTTCATCAGCTTCTCCATCGTAATATTCTTTTGCGCCTACAACTTTGTCTTTTAGTAACCATGACAAGCTATTTAATTTGTTGTTCGAACACGCAAATTCTAATGAGTATTTGAAGTCGGCAGCTTTAACCTCTCTTCCTTTTCCATTTTTGAAGCAAGCGTTATCATGAAAGTATACTCCTTTTACCAGTTTAAAGGTAAATAGTTTGGATTCATTGGAAACTTCCATGCTTTCTGCTAGGCAAGGGATCACTTGTGTGTTACTTGGCTCTATTTTCAGCAATCCTTCAAAAAGTTGAGAGGAAATTCGATTAGCGTATACATTAGTTATTTTTAAGGGAAACAACTCAGAAACTTTTTCTTTCGACATGAATCTGAATTCTCCACCATAACGCACACCACCTTTTGCAAGGATAGCATCTTCCGACGCTGAGTCGCTTGCGCAGGCACTTAAAAGAGAAATTCCAAGGGTTAGAAAAAATATTTTTCTCAACATACCAAATAGTTTTAGGGCACCTTTTTTACTTAATTAAACAAATATAGAAATTTCGCAGAATTAACAAGGGTTCTTAGACAATTATCAAAAGATGTTTCTTTAATATCCGAATTGGTTTCTTATCCGTCCGAGCATCTCTGTTGCCACGCTGCGCGCTTTTTCAGCCCCTAGAGCTAATATATTGTCTAATTTTTCGGTGTTCTCCATGTAGTAGTTATATTGCTCACGTTGCGTTTGATAAGTACTCAAAAGAAGCTGTAATAGTTCATTTTTAGCATGACCATAACCAAAGTTTCCAGCAAGGTATTTAGCGCGAAGTTGTTCGGTTTGATCGCTGTTGCCAATTAATTTATAGAGATTAAACACATTGCATGTATCTGGGTTTTTTGGGTCCTCGAGCGTTGTGCTATCCGTTGTAATGCACATTACTTGTTTTTTTAACGCCTTTTCAGGCAGAAAAATATTGATGAAGTTGTTCCTTGATTTGCTCATTTTCTCTCCATCGGTTCCAGGAATCAATTTCGTATCTTCCTGAATAACAGCTTCTGGAACGACCAAAATCTCCTTTTTAGCAGCGGTATTAATTTTTTGAGCCACATCCCTCGTGATTTCTAGGTGCTGAAGTTGATCTTTTCCAACTGGTACTTTTTCTGCGTCATATAATAGGATGTCTGCAGCCATTAACATTGGGTAAGAGAAGAGACCAGCATTCACATCATTTAGGCGATCAGATTTGTCCTTAAAAGAATGTGCCAAAGTTAATCGTTGATATGGGAAGGAGCACATTAAATACCACGTGAGTTCGGTCACTTCTGGAATATCACTTTGCCGATAAAAAACTGTTTTGTTGGGGTCTAAACCAAACGCGAGCCATGCCGCCGCGACGCTGTAGGTATTTTCCCTAAGGGTGTTTCCATCCTTGATTTGTGTGAGCGAATGGAAATTCGCAATAAATAGAAAAGACTCGTTATTGGAATCCTGGGAGAGTGAAATAGCCGGTTGTATTGCCCCAAGAATATTTCCGAGATGAGGCGTTCCTGTGCTTTGTATTCCTGTTAGTATTCGTGCCATAGTCCTAAGTTTCTAATTGAATCCGCGATAAGGATCGGTTAAAGTTATGAAATTAAATGAACCACATTTGAAGCAAAAAGTTTAATTGCAATGGCTAACAAAATGATTCCAAATACCTTTTTAAGTATCGCAATACCTCCAAGGCCCAATAACCGTTCAATTCTTCGGGTTAGTTTAAGCACAACATACACAACAAACATGTTAATTACAATCGCAATGAGGATATTCGACATTTCATATTCTGCGCGCAATGAAATCAAGGAGGTCATTGATCCAGCTCCAGCAATAATAGGAAAGGCTAGTGGAACAATACTGGCAGATTTTCCAGGAGTTTTTTGTTCTTTAAACAATTCAATGCCTAGAATCATCTCCATTGCCATGAGAAAGAGAATAATTGAACCGGCTACCGCAAAGGATTGGATATTGACACCAAATAATCCGAGTAACTGTTCGCCACCAATCAGGAAAAGAATCATTAAAATAGAGGATACAATAGTGACCCTACCAGGATGGATTTCGCCTGATCGTTCTTTTACTTTGATGATAATCGGAATGGAGCCAAAGATATCCACAACGGCAAATAGCACCATCGTAGCTTTTAGAATTTGATCTAATTGTATCGATCCGAAGATATCCATTTCAATCAGTTAATGAGTTAATATATCCTTCAACAACCGTTGGAAAGTATCGTTGTTCTAATGTTCGTATTTTATGACCAAGTGAGGAAGCATCGTCATTCGCTCTTACAGGAACAAAAAACTGAGCAATGTAATGCCCTTCATCGTAGTTTTCGTTGACTACATGAATTGTAATTCCCGATGATTTTTTGTGTGCCTCAATGACGGCATGGTGTACCCGAGCGCCGTACATCCCTTTTCCTCCAAATTCTGGTAGAATTGAAGGGTGGATATTGATGATTCTATCAGGGAATGCTTGAACGACTGAGATCGGTATTCTTCGCAGAAAACCAGCCAGGACGACAATATCTATTGAATGCTGCTTGAGCAGCATGAGCAAGGTTTGGTTGTCTTCAATCTCCGCATTTGACAAAACTTCACTTGCGATATTTTTTTTACTTGCGGGTAGTAAGGCACCACAAGTTTCCTTATTGGATACAAGCAAGCTGGTTCGAATTGTCGGATGTCCATCGAAATGATTCATTAAGGCCAATGCGTTGGAACCAATACCCGAGGCCAAAATTGCAATGCGCGTGTGCTTCATACTGCAAAAATAGAAATATCGTCTTCATTTCCTTCGTTATAGTCTCCAGTTATTTTTACAAATTATATAGAATATGCCCTTATTTCACCACTTTTTAGTTTGAGGATTGGTATCTGAAGCTTTCATAATTAGCAATGTTGATGAAATATTCTGGCATTAAATCATGAAATTCGTGAAAGAAATTTTGATATATTCAACATAAGTTCTTTCTTTGCAAGCTGAATTAACCTTTAAAAAGAGTAAACATGTCTGATATTAAGTCAAGAGTTGTATCAATTATTATTGATAAGTTGGGTGTAGAAGAAGCGGAAGTAACAACAGAAGCATCTTTCACTAATGATTTAGGCGCTGATTCCTTGGATACAGTGGAGTTGATAATGGAATTCGAAAAAGAATTTAATATCGCTATTCCAGATGATCAAGCTGAAAACATTCAAACAGTTGGTCAAGCTGTTTCTTACATCGAAGAGCACGCTAAGTAATTTTTTGGGAGTGTGTTGCTCCAAGTACGTTAAGTTTTATACATTTTATTAGTTCTATGGAATTAAAGAGGGTCGTTGTGACAGGATTGGGAGCGTTGACTCCAATTGGTAATACACTTCAAGAGTACTGGGATAATTTAATCGCAGGAAAGAGTGGAGCTGCTCCTATTCAACAATTTGATGCTTCAAAGTTTAAAACTCAATTTGCTTGTGAGGTTAAAAACTTCAATGTAGAGGATTTTATTGACCGTAGAGAAGTTAGAAAATTAGATCAATTTTCACAATATGCCATGGTTTCTGCATCAGAAGCCATGGCTGATTCTCAGCTCATGGATTCGAATCCGAATGTGGATCGAATCGGTGTGATTTGGGGGTCTGGTATTGGAGGATTGAAGACATTTCAAGACGAATGTCAAAACTTCTTTGAGGGTGATGGAACCCCTAAATTTAATCCGTTTTTTATACCGAAGATGATTGCCGATATTGCGGCGGGTCATATTTCTATTAAATATGGTTTACGTGGACCGAACTACGTTACTGTTTCGGCGTGTGCGTCTTCCACCAATGCAATCATTGACGCATTTAATTTAATTCGTTTAGGGAAAGCTGATGCTATCGTAACTGGTGGCTCTGAAGCAGCTGTAAACGAAATGGGTGTAGGTGGATTTAACGGATTGCGCGCACTATCTATGCGAAACGATTCTCCCGAAACTGCTTCTCGCCCCTTTGATAAGGACCGTGATGGTTTTGTATTAGGTGAAGGTGCGGGAGCCTTAATTCTAGAGGAATACGAGCATGCCGTGAAGAGAGGTGCTAAAATCTATGCAGAAGTTGCAGGTGGTGGGATGTCAGGAGACGCTTATCATATGACTGCTCCACATCCAGACGGAATAGGTGCGCGTAACGTAATGAATGCGGCTTTAGAAGATGCAGAATTGAAGGCAGAGGATGTAGATTATGTGAATGTGCATGGAACTTCTACACCACTTGGAGATGTAGCAGAAACCAAAGCCATCCAACAAGTATTTGGTGAGCACGCGTACAAGTTGAACATCAGTTCTACAAAATCGATGACTGGTCATTTGTTAGGAGCAGCAGGTGCTATTGAAGCCATTGCTTGTATTATGGCTGTGAAACACGATATCGTTCCACCAACGATTAATCATTTTACTGACGACCCAGAGTTGGACAATAAATTGAACTTTACTTTTAATACTGCTCAAAAACGAGTGGTAAACGTTGCATTGTCCAACACATTTGGTTTTGGTGGACATAATACATCAGCCATATTTAAGAAATTAAAGTAACCCTATTTTGGCTAAGTGGTTTTCATTTCGTTCTCAGAAAAAATCAAAAGAAGACCTTGAATTAATACGGTTCCTAATCCGACAAATCGGTTATCGCCCGGAAAACATTAGCTTGTTTCGCGAGGCCTTAACGCATAAGTCGATAGCGAATAACACGGGCGGGCCGTCCAATGAACGTTTAGAGTTTTTGGGGGATGCCATTCTTGATGCTGTCATTGCAGAATACCTATTCATGAAGTTCCCGGATGAGGACGAGGGGTATCTAACCAAGCTAAAATCTAAAGTAGTCAGTCGCCAATCTCTCGGAAGCATCGCTGAATCTATGCGCTTAAAGGAGTATATCACCTACCAAAAAGGTCGCGCAATCAAGATTGCTACCCTCGAAGGAAATGCGTTTGAAGCGTTAATAGGAGCAATTTATTTGGATGGAGGCTTAGAGGCTGTAAAGCGCTCCGTATACCATCATGTTTTTCGATTACATGTAGATTTAAATAACTTATTGGAGAAGGAAATTGACTTTAAAAGTCGACTCTTTATTTGGTCTCAGAAGAGTAAGCTAGAGATTGAATTCAACGTCTTGGACGAGTCATCCAATAATGGAGCTTGGTACTATGAAGTGGAAGTGATTATTAATAATCAGCCATACGGAAGAGGCGCAGGTGAGTCCAAAAAAATGGCCGAACAAATTGCGGCGAAAGAGACGCTTCTGCTCATCGGTGAATTGTAGATAGCTAACAATTATTCGGTATATTTAGGGAATAAATTGACTTACCATGCCAACCGATATACAGACCACTCTACTTCAAATTATTAAGGAACGAATTGTAGGTAGCGACACCATAGGGAACGTACTTGCAGATGTGTTGCATATTAGTTCCGATGCGGCATATCGCAGAAATCGAAATGAAACGCCTTTTACAATACATGAAGTTCAGAAGCTATGTAAGCATTTTAATATTTCCTTTGATGCGTTGACAGATGTGCGCGAAAATCAAGTGCTTTTTGAGTATAGTCCATTATATAATTATGACTTTAGTTTAGAAAATTATCTTGAAGGAATGCTCAATGCATTGCGTAATTTGGGCAAGTGCACAAACCCGAAAATCACGTTAACAACCAACAATATTGCCATTTTCCAACTTTTAAACTTCCCTCACCTTACGCGCTTTCGACTCTATTTTTGGGCAAAAACACATTTGCAAATAGAGGAATACAAGGATGCGTTATTTGAAGAACAAAAATTGACGGATAACGCATATAGTATGGGATATGAAATTCTACAACGGTATGTTAAAATTCCCTCTGTGGAGTGTTATGACCCAGAATTTTTGAGGGGACTGATTCGTCAAATTCTATACTATTCAAGTGCACATCTCTTCAAAGACCCTGCCTATCCTTTGCAGTTGTTAGACGAAATGAAGTTGTTGGGAGACCATATCAAGGAGCAAGCAACTCTGGGTAAGAAGTTTATTTATCGTCAGCAACCTCCAGCAGGTGGGAACGAATACGAACTGTATATCAATTCGACGATTAATGCGGACAATACGTTTTACTATTCTTCCAAAGAACAAGATGGTTTATACCTAGCGCATAATCACCTCAATTATTTGCATACAACGAACCCTACGTACATTTCGGAAAGTAAATCCATTCTAGAGAAACAGTTGGCAAATTCCAGCATTATCAGTAAAGTCAACGAGAGTCAACGCAATGCTTTTTTTCATCAATTGGAAAAGCACATTGATCAAGCGCACATGCGCATTCAGCTCGAGTTAGAAGCATAATTGTTTTTTTTTGTTTAAGGGTTTTTCCATTTGCGATTTTCGCAACTCTGACTTTTCGAGTTGTAATATTCAGTTTCCTACGGCGAATTCACTGCCGTATGTTTGTCTCAACATATTAATTACTGAATTATGAAAACAAAAATTATTTTATTGACGTTCGGCTGGATATTAAGCATGCATATGAACGCACAAGAAGCGCCTAAAGCATCAATCGCAGTCGCATTTCCTCATCTTGAGAACTTTGATGTGTCGAAAGAAATTGTAGCTAAATTAATTCAAATAGAATTGATTAAACTTGACGAATATCGGGTGTTTGATGAGTTTGATATGAAAGAGGCAACAGACTCTGATGAGCGGTTTTTAACTGATTGCTACGGGAAAAATTGCTTGATCGATTTAGGAGTCCAATTAGGTGCAGATTACATTGTTTCATCCAGTATTCTGGTGTATGGAGGGAAATCAGTGATCACCATGAAGTTTATTGAGGTAAAGACTGGAGAGATTTACAAAAGTGATGTGCGCGAATTTATTGAGGACAATAAAGAGGTGCAACGCATGATGCAATTGATGGTGCGTGAAATGCACGGGATTAAGGTCCATTCAGAAGACTTGGCACGTATTAAATACGACGACCAGCCGATTATTAAAGACAATGTGGGAAAGGTGAATAACAACGGTCCACGCGTAGGGTATTCATTTTTCACGGGAGATTTAGCCGAGTTTGCACGTCGTCCTGAAGATCAAGGTGGATTGGATATTTTTCCATCGGCAACGTTAATCGGTTATCAATTAGAAAAGCAGTATATCGGTACGGAGAATTTCTCTGCATTGGGTGAAGTGCTCTTTATGGTTTCCGGACTCGAAAAAGGGTATGCGTTACCGTCATTGACATTGATGAATGGATTTCGTTTTGGAAAGGCAGGATGGGAAATTGCGTTCGGACCCGGTTTTGGTCTTAAACGAACTTCGCAAGGCTTTTTTGATACAGATGGAGTATATGGTGATGCCGGTAGGTACTGGAGGTCTTCTGACTTTAGAAGTTCACCACATTATGATCCGAGTGTAGATAACCAACCAGCTTATCCATTGAAAGAAACATTGGATCAAGAAGGAAACAGCGTTTCGTTCAATACACGCTGGGTGATGGCATTTGGTAGAACTTTCCGCGCAGGGGGATTAAATATTCCGGTGAACATTTTCTACTCCTCTATGAAAAACGCAAGTATGATCGGATTGAGTGTTGGATTTAACGTGGTAAAGAACTAATCTTCTCAGAGAATTTTGATTCAATTGTTGAATTTCACGATTTTATACTTATATTTGCACAAGTTTTATGAAAATGAATGGAACGAGGGGACGATAGTCCCCTCTTTTTGTCTTATGATTAACAAGAAAAAAATAGAAGAACTCGCGCTGGAGCGCATAGAAGAACTTGACAAGGATTTATTCATTGTGGAAATTAGTATCTCTGCTTCCAATTCAATTCGTGTTGAAATAGATAGCGCGTCAGGTAATGTGGCCATTGAAGACTGTATTTCTGTGTCACGGAATATTGAGCACAACCTAGATCGTGAGGAGCAAGATTTTGAATTGCAAGTATCTTCTCCGGGGCTCGATAAACCATTTCGTGTGGTGCAGCAATACAAGAAGAATGTTGGTCGCGAGGTTAAGTTAACTCCCGTAAACGGGGTTAAGCTGGAAGGGGTTTTAAAGTCCGCTGACGATAACGGTGTGGTAATTGAAACTACCCGGAAAGAACGTTTAGAGGGAAAGAAAAAGAAAGTAACTGTAGTGGAGGAACATCCCTTTAACTATGATGAAATAAAAGAAACAAAAATTGTAATTACGTTTAAATAACAAGTTATGAATAGCTTAAATTTAATTGAGTCCTTTTCGGAGTTCAAAGAATTTAAAAACATCGACAGACAAACAATGATGCACGTTCTTGAGGACGTTTTTCGTAGTATGTTAAAGAAGAAGTTTGGAACAGACGAACATTGTGATGTTATCATCAACATCGATAAAGGTGACTTTGAGATATGGGTAAACAAGGAGATTGTTTATGACGGTGAAGTAGAAGATCCAAATATTGAGATCGCGTATTCAGATGCGATTAAAATTGAACCTGACTTTGAGGTAGGAGAGGAAGTTTCGGAAGAAATGAAATTTGAAGACTTCGGAAGGCGAAATATTCTTTCGCTGCGTCAAAACTTGATTTCACGTATACTTGAATTGGAGAAAGATCACTTGTACAAATTATATAAAGACCGCATTGGAGAGATCATTACTGGTGAAGTGTATCAAGTTTGGAAGAAAGAAATCTTGATCTTGGATGATGAAGGAAATGAATTGATTCTTCCAAAATCAGAGCAAATTCCATCGGATTACTTTAAGAAAGGTGAGTCTGTGCGTGCAGTGGTAGCGAAAGTGGACATGCGTAACAGCAGTCCGGTAATTATTTTGTCGCGTTCTGCTCCAGAATTCTTAGAGCGCTTATTTGAATTGGAAGTTCCAGAGGTTTTTGATGGATTAATTACCATTAAAAATATCGTTCGCGCGCCAGGTGATCGAGCGAAAGTTGCAGTAGAGTCGTATGATGATCGTATTGACCCTGTTGGTGCTTGTGTGGGAATGAAAGGTGCTCGTATTCACGGAATCGTGCGTGAGTTGCGCAATGAAAACATTGACGTGATTAACTATACAAATAACAACCAGTTGTACATTCAACGTGCGCTTTCTCCAGCTAAAATTAGCTCGGTTGAAATCAATGAAGAAGAGAAGCGTGCAAATGTATATTTGAAGCCAGACCAGGTTTCTTTGGCAATTGGTAAGGGTGGACACAACATTAAACTAGCAGGTCGTTTGACAGGTTATGAAATTGATGTTTACCGTGAAGGTGCCACAGATGTTGAAGATGTAGATTTAGAAGAATTTGCAGATGAAATTGACAGCTGGATTTTAGATGAATTGAAAGCGATTGGATGTGATACGGCGAAGTCTGTATTGGAAATTGATATTGCTGATTTGGTAAAAAGAACAGACCTCGAAGAAGAAACTATTAAGGAAGTGTTCAAAATTTTACAATCAGAGTTCGAATAAATCCTCTTCAGTTTTTTAATTTAGAAGTTTTTAATAGGATAATATTAGAAGGACGTAATATATGGCCGATAAAGTAATAAGATTAAGTAAGGTAGCTCGACAACTCAACGTGGGTATTTCGACCATTGTGGATTATTTAAGTTCGCAAGGGGTGACGATTGACCCTAATCCCAATACGAAACTCGATGCGGAGCATTTTGACCTCGTAAACAAACAGTTTGCCGATGATAAGTCGCTGAAAGAAGAAGCGGAAAAAACATCATTGACGCGGGAAAGGAGAGAAACGATTACCTTGAAAACGAAGGGCAAGGAGCCTGAGCCAGTTGAAGCTGAGGATGAAGGGGATGATTTTGAGCTACCAAATCCTATTCTTAATCCAGGTGCAGCAACCTCTTTGAAAAAAGAAGCGGGAGCTCCAGATTCGGTTGAAAATCGAAATGATGATAAATCGCCGAAAATTGAGAAAGATGACTCAAAGACCATCGGTGATGGAGACATGAAAGTTTCTGTTGTTGGTAAAATTGATCTGAGCTCCATCAACTCTAAAACACGTCCCGATAAACGTAAAAAAGAAGAAAAACCGAAGGGACCTCAAAAGCCAAAGCCTGTTGTTGAAAAAGCAACTCCAGTTAAAGAGGAACCAACTCCGCCAGTTGAATCATCAGAACCGGAGAAAAGGATTGATATTGAAACGATTAAAGCTGAACGTCAGCAGCTTTCTGGTCCAACTGTAGTGGGTAAGATAGAGCTTCCTGTAGAACGTGCAAAGTCTTCTAATAAAGAAGAGCCGAAGCGCAAGCGAAAGAGAATTAAGAAGGTAGACGTTAATCAAGGCGCAAACAAAGGCACTACCCCTTCTGGTGCACCTGGAAAAGGAAAGCGAAAATTTGAGCCGAAACCTGAGATTTCTGAGAAAGATATTGAAAAAGAGATCAAGGAAACCTTGGCGCGTCTTTCAGGTACAGGAAAATCAAAAGGATCAAAAAACAGAAGAGCGAAAAGAGAAACCGTTGCTCAGCGTCGTGAACAAGAGATGGTAGATGCTGAAAAAGAGCAATCGATCCTAAAATTGACGGAATTCGTTACCGTTTCTGAGTTGGCTTCTATGATGGATGTTCAACCTACTCAGGTAATTGGGGCATGTATGTCACTCGGTATTTTTGTGTCGATTAACCAACGTATTGATGCGGAAACAATCGCAATCGTAGCGGATGAGTTTGGTTTTGAAGTGCAATTTGTTTCCGCAGATGTTCAAGATGCCATTCCAGTAGTGGAGGACAAAGAGGAAGACTTGATGGACCGTCCGCCGATTATTACGGTGATGGGACACGTTGACCACGGTAAAACCTCTTTATTGGATTTTATCCGTAGTGCAAATATCGTGAGTGGAGAAGCAGGAGGGATAACGCAGCACATTGGAGCGTATTCTGTGAAACGACCAGATGGTAAACGCTTAACGTTCTTAGATACACCCGGTCACGAAGCCTTTACAGCGATGCGTGCGCGTGGTGCTCAAGTAACTGACGTAGCTATTATTATTGTAGCAGCGGATGACGACGTGATGCCTCAAACGAAGGAGGCGATTGCCCATGCGCAAGCGGCAGAAGTACCAATGGTTTTTGCCATCAACAAAATGGATAAACCGGGTGCAAACCCAGATAAAATTCGCGAACAGCTTTCTGCCATGAATATTTTGGTGGAAGAATGGGGTGGAAAATACCAGTGTCAAGAGATTTCTGCGAAAAACGGACTTAACATTGATGAATTATTGGAAAAAGTAATTCTAGAGGCGGACTTGCTTACATTGAAAGCAAACCCGAACAAGAATGCGACGGGTACAGTAATTGAATCTTCCTTGGATAAAGGAAAAGGATACGTAACCAACTTATTGGTTCAAGAAGGAACCATGAAGGTAGGGGATATCATTTTAGCTGGTCGTTATTCGGGTAGAGTTAGAGCAATGCACAATGAGCATGGTGTTCCGTTGAAAGAAGCAGGACCCTCTGCACCTCTTTCTATTTTAGGAATTAATGGTGCGCCAAGTGCGGGTGATAAATTCTACATCATGGATGATGAGAAAGAAGCACGTGCTATTGCCACGAAAAGAGAACAACTGTATCGTGAACAAGGGCTCCGTACACAAAAACATATTACCTTGGATGAAATTGGTCGTCGTTTAGCGATTGGTGACTTCAAGGAATTGAACTTGATTATCAAGGGTGATGTGGATGGTTCGATTGAAGCACTTTCTGATTCCTTATTGAAATTATCGACGGATCAAATTCAAGTAAATATTGTACACAAAGGTGTTGGTGCGATTACTGAGGCCGATGTAAACTTAGCTTCTGCTTCAGATGCTATTATCATCGGTTTCCAAGTGCGTCCAACGCTGCCTGCACGCAAATTGGCGGAAAATGAGCAAATCGACATTCGTTTGTACTCAATTATCTACAAGGCCATCGATGAATTAAAAGCGGCAATGGAGGGAATGCTTTCTCCTGATATCGTGGAGGAAATTACAGGTACTGCTGACGTCAGAGAAACGTTCTCTATCACAAAAGTTGGAACGATTGCTGGTTGTTATGTAACAAGCGGTATTATCAAACGTAATTCGAAAATTCGAGTGATTCGAGATGGTATTGTTATTTTCACTGGTGAACTTGGTTCTTTGAAACGTTTCAAGGATGATGTGAAAGAGGTGAAAAATAATTATGAATGTGGTTTGAACGTGGATAAGTTCAACGACATTAAAGAAGGCGATATTATCGAGGCGTTTGAAGAGGTAGAAGTGGCTAGAAAACTTTAGATGCAGACCTTAAGAGTTAAGTATTTAAGATATTTATTCGTATTGTAATTATGTCTTACATCCTGAACTGAAAGGCGTCTTAAAATCTATAAGTTAACTTCCATCCTCGCTGTTTTAATACAGCATGAAGATTTGCCAACGCTAAGGCGGAAGGAATATTTTTTTGAGGAGCTAACACCGTTAGTTCCTCTTTTTTTTGCGTGTAGTTGAGCCCATAAGGGAAAGCCAGCGTGCTTTTACTTTCACTGATGTTCTCTAAATGCAGCATTAATTTTCGAAGTAACTCTACACCATCATTTTCTGAAATCGAGAAATCGGTGGATTGAACAGACCGGAAAAATGTAATTGCTATTCTAGCACGCGACATTAATACATTCAATCTTCGGTGACCGCTGACTTTGTTTAGAGGTCCAAATTGCATAGAAAAGCGACCTTCTTCATTATGTCCATAGCCTAAACTAATAATCAAGTGGTCGCATTCATCACCTTGAACATTTTCTAGGGATTTAAAGAACAACTCACTCGATTCATTTTCGTAGAGCAACTGTTGCGATGCTGGAGTTAAACATTTGATGATGGCATCTAATTGTGCTTGACTAAATGCTACAACCCCAAAATTGTACGTTTTCTGAGCAACTTTCTCTTCGATTAAGGCAGCTACAGCTTGTGCTTCTTTTTGATTCACACGTTCAGCGTATATGCCGTCTGTGGTAATTAACTCGATGGGTTTTTCTGCGCCATAGCTAGGGTAAGCCAACAATTGATTTGCATAAAAATAGCGGTTGCTAAAAGATATTAAATCAGGATGAACCGAACGATAATGATGTTTTAAAAAACAGTTTTTCCAATAGTAACTCACTTGATGTAAAAGATCCGCGGCTTGAGTTACCCCTTTCTTGAAATAGAAACTGGGTGCCATTTGCTGTTCGTCTCCTGCTACTGCAACTTTCTTTGCACGAGCGATACTTCCAAGTGCATGCGGTAAAGGAATCTGACTGGCTTCGTCAAAGATGACTAAGTCAAATACATCTGGCTCAAATGGAATGGACTTCGCTATGCTGTGTGGACTACCCATCAAGATCGGTTTCAAGACGTCCATCCATACTGCGGCATCAGAAGATAGTATTTCCAAAGGGCTTAAAAAACTTCTACTCTTTCCAAACTCCTTAACTAAGATAGATTTCCCCATACGCAAGCGCTTTTTGAGGGTTTTGTCCGTTTCAGAAAGCTTATTGGCGGGTGTTTGTAATAACGCGTGGTAATGATGAAACTTGTTTGCAATTTGTGCATGAAGGTATTCAGCAAAATCGCGTCTTTCTTGCTGTTGAGTTTCCAAAATACGTACAATACGGTCCTTAAATGAAGAGTTGTCTAAATGGGCCAAATCAGGAAATAGCGCTTGAAAATTTCGCCAATGAGAATGGTAAATGACGGAAGTCGCTTCATCCAAAGAAGTAGCGCTAAGGAGCAGTTTGCGCGTAGCTTTCGAGATGTTCAAAAGTTGACTGGAATGTGCAACAAGTACACTCAACTCAGCATGGATTGCATCGAATTCACTACTTATGGTAGCAGCTGGTGACAGTTCAAAATAGGTCTGTAACAGACGATTGATTTCCTGCAATTGCGGTCCTTGCTGTTTGAGTTGAAACCGTTGTTGGATAGGTAGCGCTATAATTTCCTGAAAGCGATTTTCGTCGAGCGTGGTCAACTTTTGAAGCAGCAATTTAATTTGTTCAAGGGATTGCAGCGAACTGTCCAACCTCAGCGTGTGGAGTTCTTTTTTTATATCCACAAGTGAGCGTTGTACTTCCTTGAGTTCCACGAGGCGCTGTAAGGCGTGCTGTGCATTTTGCATCGACAAGTTGCTCAAGCGTGCCAATTCCTTTTTCGTTTTCCAAAAGCGTAAGCTAAAGCGATCATTCTTCGAGAGGATACCGATGTATTCCATCAGTTGGGTCAACGTAAAATCGTCTCTCCATAATTTTTTTTCGTCCAATAAGAGCTGCTCTTTTTCCAGGCTTTCGCGGTAATCATTGAACAACTTGAAGAATTTAGTTTGCACACGTTTCTTCGTGAGAAGTTCTTCTTGAATCGGGGTATCGTCGTAAAAAAAGAGATGAGCCGCAGTTGCTAAGCGCTGTGTATGATGAAATTCATCTAACGTGCAGTCGGCTAGGCTTACTTCCCTCAATAATTCCTTGGCACGTGTAATGGCTTGTTGAAGTGTTTTGGCCTCGGTGGTTTCAGTGGTCGCTTTCAACTTCCTCCAGGCACCAAAAATGGGAAATCCTTGTTGCTCCAACACAAGAAGTAACGATCGGTCTTCTTCCCATTGGGGAATTGATGGGATTTCACTGGCGTAGGCAACATCCTCCAACCTCAAGGTTTTTGTCAACTCCTTAAACGTGGAGAAGTCGACTCCACCGATGAGGTCCTTTTGCCGCAAACGTTGAAGCGTAAGGTCGAGTCCTTGCTCTAATAACTCCGCATGCTGATGGTAGGTCACTTGGTTCGAAGTCGTTCCCTCCAAGAAGTGCCATGTATTTTTCAGCGATTCAATCAGCGCTTTTGATTTCAATTGGTGATGTTGCATCCAGCAATAGTGATGCAGCCCCACTTCTTTTAATTTATGGTAGAGCACTTCCAGCGCAACAACTTTTTCAGTAACCACCAGTGTTTTAAGTCCGTTCCCCAGCGATTTTCCAATAAGGTTGGCAATGACCTGTGATTTCCCAGTACCGGGAGGACCTTGAATCACGCAATGTTGAGCGCGCAACGTCTCGAAAACGGCAAGCTGGTCGTTATTCATGGGGAACAAATTGCCTTCATGGAGATCGGTGATGACTGAAGCCGAAGTATGCTTACCGCCCAGCAGTTCCCGTATAGTTTCGGGGTTATTTTCTGCCGCAAGTAGCTGCTCCAGTTCTTTCAAAAGTACAAAACGATGCGGGTGAAAGTTAGCGAGGTACACCCCTTCAGAAAGGGTATACGTCAACCCGATTTCTATGAGGTTGGCTTCAATGTCTTCTAATGCTACCAGTTGGTCACTGATGCCTAAAAGTTTTGCCAGATAAGGATTAATATACGGGTCACCGACTTGTTCGAGTTCGTAGCTATTTGCGATGCGCTTATAACGCAATTGTGCATCCGCAATGAGTACGGGTGAATGATATGCTTTTTGAGCAAGTTCAAAGTGTACGACGTACTTGGAAATCCCAAGGCTATCTACCCCCGCTTCTTTTTCAAACTCCTTTTGTTTTTTAACAATTCCTTTCAATGGAGAAGTCGGCTCAAGTGTTACCGTAGCAGCTTCGTTCCACGCACTAGGGGCAAGCAATGCGGCATGTTTTCCATCGTGAACGTTCACGAGGACATCCGCATTATTTGGGGCGAGTAGTTCGTCACACCAGCTCTTTATGACTTCTTGAGGGGTCAATTCAATTGCTTTGAGCGAAATTAGTGAAATTTTGCGTGCAACGGTGATTCGAATAGGCACATCTCACCGCTCTGGATCATAGAACAAATTATTTGTGTATCTTTCGTTTGAAGATTCCACCAAAAAGGTGTGCTTATCCAGCTAACGTTGTATGGATATGTGCAATTTTGTGGTAGTTATATGTAATTGAATACTCCATAAACATTGAAACAGATGAAAAAATTGCTTAAAACCATATCCTCCATTAGTTTGATAACCTTATTATTGCTGGCTTGTAATAAAAATGAATGCTCTGATTCTGTGAAAGGAGAATTGAAGGACTTATCAGGATTAGATGGATGTGGATTTGTAATCGAATTGGGGAACGGTAATAAGCTTGAGCCACTTAATCTAAGTGATTTTGATTTTGACTTAATTGATGGTAATAAGGTTTGGATTAGCTATCATTTAACGACTAACATGATTGGTACCACATGTATGGTAGGTGATATTATTGAAATTGACTGTATTGCAAACAGATAGGATAAATATAACAGCACCTATACTCCACCGCGGTTTCATTTTAACAAATTCATTTATCTTTAACGATGCAGCGATAGTATAGCTGCAAAACGTTATATGGAACTAAAAATTAGAATTTCACAATAAGCCACTACATGAAACAATTAACAACTCTTCTTTTTACATTCCTCCTGTGTTCGATACATATTTTTGGTCAAACTGTACTTTTATCAGAAGATTTTGAACTCGGAGTACTACCTGCTGGATGGAGTCAATCAACCAATTCAACGGACGGTGGTTGGTTGCACGGAACCAATACTTCACTTCAAAGCACATATTGGTCAATTGCGGCACATGGAAATTTTATTGCAACGAATGATGATGCCTGCGATTGTGACAAATCAGAGGATTACCTCATTACTCCGTCTATGGATTTAACTGGAATGGCTTCGGTAGTACTTCAATTTCAGAATTATTTTGACGGTGGAACTGAGTTCGGTGGAACTGAAGTAGCCACTGTAGAGTATTCACTAGACAATGGCGTCACCTGGGCGATTTTACAAACAATCGTTGGAGTTGATAACGATCAATGGGACGCTCAAACGGTAAGTCTTAATTCTCTGTTAGGGAATTCCAATGTGATGCTTGGTTTTCATTATTTCGATGATAACAATTGGCTATTTGGTTGGGCCATTGACGACGTTACTGTCTTTGAAGTTGTTGGGATGGATCTTGCGCTAAGTTCACTGACCGTCACTTCTGCTCAGACCACAGGTTCAATCACTCCAATAACAGGTGTGGTAACAAATAATGGGATAGACATGATTCAATCATTCGATTTGTCATGGACTATTGGCGGATTGGTCTATAGCGATAATATTTCCGGTTTAGCCATTCCTTCGTTAGGCACTTTCAATTTTTCTCACACTGATCAAATGCAAATAACCACAAGTGGGGTGTATAGTTTGGATGTATCCATAAGTAATATAAATGGACAGCCAATAGATTCGAATGCCACCAATGACGAACTATCTATGAGTCTTATAGCTGCAGAGTATGGGACTATTATTAGCGGCGGAATTAGTCGTGACTATATTTATTATCATGCAAGTACGGCAGCTGCAAATTGTCCATTAGTCATGGTTTTTCATGGCTATGGAGGAAATGCAGAGGGTATTATGAATTACAGCGAATTTAATGTGCTTGCCGAAGAGTTCGGATTTGCGGTTTGCTACCCACAAGGAACAGAAGATTTCGATAATAATACTTTCTGGAATGTCGGTTATGATTTTCAAACTAACGAAACGGTCAATGATGTAGTTTTTGTTGATGAACTTGTTGATATGCTCAGTGCAGCGAACTCCTTGAGTAATGAAGACATTTTTTCTACGGGGATGTCTAATGGAGGAGATTTTTCCTACCTACTTGCCTGTGAATCCTCTGCAACGTTCAAAGCGATTGCTCCGGTTGCTGGGATGATGCTTCAACACATCATTGATACGTGTAACCAAGTGAGTGAAGTATCAATACTTGAAATCCATGGTACGAACGATAATATTACTCCCATCGCTGGTGATCCAATGAATAATGATGGTTGGGGTGCGTATCCAAGCATTCCAAATACAATAGATTACTGGGTCAATCAATACGGATTAACAAATCTGGCATCAAGTAATTTACCGAACATCGATCCAACGGATGGCAGCACGGTCAGTTCAGAAAAATACACTGAAAATACTTCATGCACTGAAGTATGGCTTTATATTGTAGATAATGGTGGACATGATTGGCCGGGAGCATGGGGCAATATGGACATTTCAGCGAGTAGAGAAGCTTGGTTGTTTTTTGAGCAATTGTGTGCGAATTCTGTCGGAATTCTAGAAGTCAAACCGACTATTGAGCGTCAATTACTTAGGATTACCGATTTATTAGGGCGAGAAACTGAATTCGAAAAAGGGGTTGTCTTGATCTATCAATATTCAGATGGTTCGGTAGAAAAAAAGTTAGTAATCAATTAATAAACCGCCTTTCAACACTTTTTATTACCCTATAAAGCACAGCATCCCAAAAGCTAGTCTTTTGCAAAGTCAGCCGCCTTGATTCGACTTTTTAATTACTATCGTGGAACTAGGTTGAGCTTAAAGAATATTACGATTAGCTCTTGATGATTGAGGATCTTTTTGATGCATATAACAATCGGTAAATAATCATATCTTGCTGAAGCAAGAAACGCTTTTTAGCCAAACGAATTATAATAAAAAACAAAATAATGAAATATTTAATCTTAACATTGACAACACTAACACTTTTAATACAATCATGTTCTGATAAGGCTAAACTTACTGAGCAAGAGCTAAAAGATTGCAAAACTTTTAAGGAATTAAAAGGACAAGATAGATATGATGAAATTGGAAAAATTACTCATATGCTTCCTTCTATTGAACATCCAGACACCAAAATAACTGTAAAAGAACAATTAGAAGAGCATTTTGGAGAACCTGATGAAATTAGAGATGATGGAACTTATGTGTATGTTCTGAATGGATCAAATAAAAGCTCTTGCACGTTTGTCATTTTCTTTAATGAAAGTGATCTTATTGATTTTCTAGGATTTGAGAATTGTAGGGATTTTTAAAATAATTACTTCTCACAATAAAACCTAAACGGCATTCACCCTTCGTCAAGCTCAGAGGAACAAAGATGACTTAGCTGAGTGGCGTTATAACAGATGAAGAGGATCTTTGTGCTTCCTCACTAACATAACTCCAATTTCCCTATCTTTGCATAAAATTGTATCTGTTGGCAAAAATTCGTGATATAGAATTGGGAGATTTTCCTTTGTTGTTGGCCCCTATGGAGGATGTCAGCGACCCGCCATTTCGAGCCTTGTGCAAGGAGAATGGGGTTGATTTGATGTATACGGAGTTTATTTCTTCGGAGGGCTTGATTCGCGATGCAGCGAAAAGTATGATGAAGCTGGATATTTACGAATATGAACGCCCTATTGGGATCCAGATTTTCGGAAGTGATATAGACAGCATGATACAAGCTACCAAAATTACAGAGCGGACAAATCCGGATATCATCGATATCAATTATGGATGCCCGGTAAAAAAAGTGGCTTGTAAAGGATCTGGAGCTGGAATTCTGCAAGATATTCCGAAGATGGTCAAGATGACCGCAGAGATTGTGAAGGCTACCCATTTGCCGGTTACTGTGAAAACTCGGTTGGGATGGGATGACGACACCAAATACATTGTGGAAGTAGCAGAGCGCTTACAAGATGTAGGGATCGAAGCGATTTCTATTCATGGGCGTACGCGTAAGCAAATGTATAAGGGTGAAGCGGATTGGACGCTGATCCGAGAGGTAAAGAACAATCCACGCATGAAGATTCCCGTTTTCGGGAACGGAGATATTGATACACCTGAAAAATCATTGGCGTACAAGAAGGAGTATGGCGTAGATGGTATCATGATTGGACGCGCAAGTATTGGTTATCCTTGGATATTTAATGAAATTAAGCACTTCGTGAAAACAGGGGAGCATTTACCAAAACCAGGAGTTAAAGAGCGTGTGGAAGTGACACGTCGCCATATAGAAATGAGCGTGAAATGGAAAGGTGAAACGCTTGGGTTAGTAGAGATGAAAAGGCATTACACCAATTATTTCAAAGGCATCCCTCACTTCAAAGATTACAAAACGAAATTAGTAACGAGCTTTGATTTACAGGAAATCTACGATACGTTGGACGATATCGAAGCTAATTTTGCCGACGCCGAGTTGTTGGTATAACCTGTCGGCCTTCCAGCCTCTTGTCTAACGTCTGAACCTCTCACCTCTCACCTCGTCACGTCTCTAAAAACTCTGTCTTTACCGTAAAATCCAGGAGATTGAGTCGAAATGACTTTGAGCGGCTTTCTAGGAGTCACCTTAACAGCATGCCAGTTATTTTTAGGAATAAAGAGTACATCCCCGGCTTTGATGACAGTGATGTTATCGTTGAAGTAGAATTTCGCTTTACCTTCTAAAACATAAATTGTTTCACTGTGCACTTCGTGTTTGTGTGTGGCAACGGTGTCTTTAATCCAAATCATAAAGCTAGTGGAGAGCGAATCTCCAAAAATCCTTTCAACGTGAATATTGTCGTATTGCTTGGGCGGTTGGATAAGGGCAATCGCTTTCCTCTCTTGACCATGTGCAACGTATCCGAAAAAAACAACTCCCAAAAGAAATAGCGTCTTCATGTCAACTAATTTCTTGTAAAGGTAAAAAATTAGTACTTTCAGCCTTCAAAAATGAGTATTATGATAAAGGTGTTATCGTTTCTTTGTAGTGTTTTTATTGGAGTTGCTGCGTTTGCTCAGCGTCCTATTTTTGATGCGGAGGCCATGTGGCAACTGAAGCGTTTAGGGAGCGAAATTGTCAGCCCAGATGGAAGCAAGATCATTTTCCGGACAGCCTACTATAATTTCGAGAAGGGAGTTGAAAACCCGAAGAGCAAAGCGGAGTTTCATTTGATGACATTTGGAAAGAAGAATGAAACCATCGGGTTGCCGAATGCTGAAAATATCGTGGGGAATATTAAATGGTTAAACAATGAGGAAATTATCTTTTTCGCACAGGAGAAAGGAAAGTTGCACATCATGCGTCAAGGAGTGGACGGAACCAATAGAAGAAGTCTAACACCAGAAGGGTGCGACGAATTTGAAGAGTTCATTGTGTCTCCACAAGGAAACTATATTGTAGCGCTGAAGTCGATAAAAGTTCAACCCACGGTTCAGGATATACACAAGGATTTAACCAAGGCAAATGCCTATGTGTATGATGACCTAATGTATCGACATTGGGACAGTTGGAATGACGGCAAGGCCAAGCAATTATTTTTATACGAAGTGGACAATGGAACCATTGGGGGTAGTGGAATTAACCTCTTAGAAGGTACTCCGTATCATGGCGTGATTCCTCCGTATGGAGGTTTGGAGGGAGTGACATTTGCTCTGGATGAATCGAAAGTTCTGTATGTCAGCAAGAAATTGGTGGGGAAGGAATTTGCCGTGAGCACCAATAGTGATGTCTACGAATATGCGATTAAAACGGGTCACACGGTAAATTTAACACCTGCAAATAAAGGGTATGATACTCATCCGGCATACAGTCCAGATGGAAGTCAATTGGCTTGGTTGAGTATGGCCAAAGATGGTTTTGAAGCCGACAAGAATGACATTCTTCTCCTGGTGGACGGGGCAACGACCAACTTAACGAAGGAGGTAGATATGACGGTGTCATCTTTTCATTGGGCGGAAGATGGGAAATCGATATTCTTTATTGCGATGCATCAAGCCACTGCTCAATTTTTCGAGTTGGACCTCAAGTCGAAGGAAGTACGTCAAATCACAAAAGGGATTTTTAACTACACGAGTTTGCATCCGCGCGGGAAGTATATTTATGCTACCCGTCAATCCATGTTGCATCCAAACGAGTTGTATCAAGTTGCAATTAAAACAGGTGAAGCAGAGGAGCTTACTGACGTTAATGGTGAATTCTTGGATGATTATGGTCGCCCCTTAATTGAACAACGCTGGACAACTACCACGGATAATAAGAAGATGTTAACATGGGTAGTGCTTCCACCTGATTTTGATGAAACGAAAAAGTACCCTACGTTGTTGTATTGTCAAGGCGGACCACAAAGTGCGGTGAGTCAGTTTTTCTCGTTCCGTTGGAATTTCCGAGTGATGGCGTCGCAAGGATACGTGATTATTGCGCCAAACAGAAGAGGATTGCCTGGTTTTGGACAGGAATGGAACGATGCCATTTCTAAAGATTGGGGTGGACAAGCCATGGAGGACTATTTGTCCGCTGTAGATGCGGTGAAGACCGAAAAGTACGTGGATGAAAAACGCATTGGTGCCGTAGGTGCTTCGTATGGGGGATATTCAGTTTACTATCTTGCAGGAATCCATGAGGGCCGATTCAAGTCATTTATTTCGCATTGTGGGCTATTTAATTTAACTTCTTGGTATGGGAGCACTGAGGAGCTCTTTTTCGCGAATTGGGATATCGGCGGGCCCTATTGGTTGCCAGAAAACAAAGAAGGTTATGTCAAGAATAGTCCGCACACCAATGTTGCGAAATGGGATACCCCCATGTTTGTGATTCATGGAGGGAAAGACTTTAGAGTTCCCTATACGCAAGGATTAGAGGCCTATCAAGCTGCGCAGCTAAAAGGAATTAAAAGTCGTTTGTTGTATTTCCCGGAGGAAGGGCATTGGGTAATAAACCTACACAACAGTTTGTTGTGGCACCGCGAATTTTACGGTTGGTTGAAGGAGACGTTGTAATGTGCATCCGAAAGAATTAATTGGTCCATTGAATTTCTAGGTTCAGGTTCCAAATACCATAGATTTTAGCGTTGATTTTTCTTCTCTCAATGCTTTTAGCAGATGTTTTCGATCCATCATCAAAAACATATAGTGCCACTTATCGCTCACATGTCGCAAATAGCGGGAAAACCAGTATGCGAATAGTCCAGTAATGGGCATCAGAATAAAATAAATAACTAAACCTACAGATGAGAGTGCTAGCAGATGTACGCCAATTATGTATAACAATAATGAATATATGCTCGGGTAGAGGAAAATTCCAATGAATACGGCAAATGGCGCATAATATTCTATGTCTTTTGTAAGCTTAGGGATAATCCAATCGGTAAACAAGTACTGAAACAAATTGTGGAGCAGTCCAAAAAGAAAGAGTGGAAGGGCCACTAAAATGAATACACTAGAGGTGAAAAGTTGTCGATAAAACATACGTGAGCGGAAGCGACGATCGAGGAAATCGGTTTTAATCTTCAATTTATCTAATTTCCATTGAATGGACTTCACTTTGAGTTGAATATCCGTCACCATCCAAGGCTCAACAAGGTTCAATTCATCGAGTTTTGCTTTAATGTCTTTCAATTCAGTAACTTTTCTTTCTATACCGTGCTCGTTGGAGGGAATGTATTTCGAATGAAGAATAGCATATATTTTATCCACTAACGTTTCCTCTTCTGGAGACTCATTGGTAACGAGTACTTTCTCGAGGCGTGTACGAAATTGTGTGGTCAACTTTTGTGCTGCTGATTTAGGATTTTCAAGGTACTCTGCTAAAAACGGTGTAACAAATTGTGGGGTGTCAACATCAATAAGAATGGTGCTTCTAAATTTTTCAGATTGTGAGTAGTTTAACCCTACTGCAACTACTTGAAGGCCTAGTTTTCCAGCTTTACGATGTTCTGTTTCTAAGGCAATACGGGCTGTTCCCGATTTTAATTTTCTTAAAACGCGCTCTTTATAGCTGGTTCCCTCTGGAAAAATAACGAGTGTTTTCCCTTCATTCAGAATTTTATAACACTCGCTGAAGGAGTCTTCGTTGCTTACGCCTTCCACTTTACCTTCTCCTTGGCGGTTAATTGGGACCATATTTAAGCTCTTGAGCAGCTTAAGTTTAAATTTAGAATTGAACAGTGTCGCCTTTGCCATGTAATATATTGGCTGCTTACAAATCATACCAATTACCCATGCATCCATTAATGTATTAGGGTGATTTGCGATGATGATGAGCGGACCGCTTTGAGGTAGTTTTTCACTATTCTTGACGCGTATTTCACGGTAATACAGCCGTATTCCAATACTAATGAGAAACTTCAATATTCGGTAGAGCATATCTCTGAATTTAGGACAAGGTAATGATTTTTACGTTAACTTTGCAGATGCTATGAGTGATTCAGAAGAACAAGAAATGTCATTTTTACAGCACCTCGAGGAGTTGAGATGGAGGATTGTACGTTCTGTTATTGCCATTGTTGTATTAGGGGTGGGAATGTGGTTTGTCAAGGAATGGGTGATAGAAAACCTATTCCTTTCTATGACCAAAACCGATTTCATTACCTATCAGTTTATGTGTGATTATTTCGGGATTTGTACAGATGAAATTCCCGTAGAATTCCAGTCGAACAAAGTAGGCTCTCAATTTACGTATGCGCTCTTAGTCTGTTTGGTCGGAGGTTTTATTTTAGCTTTTCCTTATGTGTTTTATCAATTGTGGAGCTTCGTTAAACCAGGTCTCCGTGAATCCGAAAAACAGGTTGTAAAAGGAATAACGTTTTATGTCACTGTTTTATTCCTGTTCGGAGTAGTTTTCGGTTACATCATAGTTGCACCCTTATGTATACAGTTTTTTGGATATTTCACCCTTTCTCCTGACTTTCAGAATATATGGATGATAGGGTCTTTCATGTCCCTCATTATTAGTAGCGTTATCTTTACGGGTTTATTGTTTTTGCTTCCAGTTGTGATTTATATTTTATCGAAAATAGGGATTGTAACTCCCGAATTTTTAATCAAGTATCGTAAACATTCTATTGTGGGGGTGCTGATTCTCTCTGCATTAATTACTCCTCCTGATTTTATTAGTCAGATAATTGTTTCTATACCCATCATTTTATTGTATGAAGTAGGCATAATAGTAAGCAGGCGCGTTGAAAAAGCGAGAAAGGCTGCTCAACTCAAAAACTAGAGGATTTTAATTTCAACTCTTCGGTTGGCTTGCTCCTCATTGGCGAATTTTGGTTCAGGATATTTCATAAATTCGTTACCATATCCAACGGCAGTCATTCTATCTTTATCAATACCGCTGTCTATTAAATAGTTCATTACTCTTTTTGCACGATCAGATGACATTTTCTTTCCCATTAAAGAACCTTCTCCTGTAGAATGAACATGCCCTTGAATTTCTATTTGAACACTTGAGTTGAGGAGAAGAAAGTCACGTAAACGTCTCAAAACATCTTCCGTTGCAGGGGATAATATACTAGTCCCTTGTTTAAATTCTATACCAGGAATTTCTATTTGTTTGCCCTTTGATATGGGCTCTAACCAAATAATAAATTCGTAATCTTGCCCTTTTTTTATTGATTCAGTTCTGTCATAAAAAAAATATCCCTGTACATCTACACTAATCTCAAGTTTAGTATCTCGATAAATATCAAAGATAAAATCAGTACCACGATACATTGCATTAAGCTTTTTTCCATCATTCAAGTAAACTTGCCCTTCTACCGGTAATCCTGTTTCAGCATCTTGAAGGAGAATGGAAATAGTATTTAGGGATACATCATAGTGAAAATTTCGTGTTTTTTTTAAGGATAATGCGACCTCTTCGATGTAATCTGCCTCGTAGTTTATGGCAAGATGTAGGTTTTTCCTTTTTGACGACTGTACATTGAAATAGATATAAATTTGTTCATCTTTGTTTAAATGAAGTGACTGTAAAAATCCACTTTTCGGATTTTTTGCAAGGCCCACCGTATCGGGAAGGTTGAATTTAATAACACGTTGAATTTCCAAGAGGCCTTTGTAAATATCTGAACATGCATCTCCGGAGGAAGGCGCAAAAACAATGAGTTCTATTAACTCTTCATCGCAGAATGCATTTAGCGAAAATTCACCGTCAAATGGGGCAACGAATTCGGCCCACAAAGAATTGTTTTCAGGAGTTCCTTCTAGACTTGAATAAGCCGATAAATCGAAGTACAAACCAGTTTTCCCAGTGAATTCTAATTCAAAACTACCTGGTTGAATAATTGTCATTGCCCCATCGCAATCTGACGCTCTGTCAGAAATTACTCGTTCGAATTCTTGTGCGAAAAAACAAGAATTAACCAGTTGTAGTAGGGCGATTAAAGCAAGTTGAAACTTCATCCTGAAACAAACTTAATAATTAAATATAAATTTCGGTAGAATTGTTACAACTAAAAAAGGATGAGATTACTCCCATCCTTTGTTGCAATAAACGATATGCAGGTTACCCTTGCTTACCATCCGAAGCAAGAGCTTCTTTAATTTTTATTTCCAGTTCCTCCATCATTTCAGGATTGTCAAGAATTAATGATTTAACAGCATCACGGCCTTGGCCTAATCGTGTCTCTCCGTAAGAAAACCAAGATCCACTTTTCTTCAATATGTTCAGTTCAACCCCGATATCGATGATTTCTCCCACTTTAGAAATTCCTTCGCCATACATGATGTCAAATTCAGCTTTTCTAAAGGGTGGAGCAACTTTGTTTTTTACAATTTTCACTTTTGTACGATTACCGATTACCTCTTCACCGTCTTTGATTTGTGCTGCGCGTCGAATATCGATACGCACGGATGCGTAAAACTTTAGTGCATTACCTCCAGTTGTCGTTTCAGGATTTCCAAACATCACTCCAATTTTATCACGTAATTGGTTAATGAAAATACAACATGTACCTGCCTTATTGATTGATCCAGTCAGTTTTCTCAGAGCTTTTGACATCAAACGTGCCTGAAGTCCCATCTGACTGTCGCCCATCTCGCCTTCAATTTCAGCTTTTGGTGTGAGTGCCGCTACTGAATCTACAATTAATAAATCCACTGCTCCTGAACGTATCAAGTTATCTGCAATCTCTAATGCTTGTTCACCGTTATCTGGCTGGGAAATGATCAACTCACTTACATTTACACCTAATTTCTGTGCGTAGAATTGGTCGAACGCATGCTCGGCATCTATGATAGCTGCAATTCCACCTTGCTTTTGTACTTCTGCAATTGCATGAATTGCTAATGTTGTTTTACCCGATGATTCAGGGCCATAGATTTCTATAACGCGCCCCTTTGGATATCCACCTACGCCAAGCGCTAAATCCATGGTAATGGAACCCGTTGGAATTACTTCGATGTCTTCAATGGCACCATCGCCCATTTTCATTACTGCGCCTTTCCCAAATGTTTTTTCCATTTTCTCCATGGTTAACTGGAGCGCTTTTAATTTGTCTTCGTTTACTTTTTTTACTTCTGCCATATCGTTTATTTTTAGCAAATTTAGGTGTAATGATCGTAATCTATTTACGATCTATTAATATTTAATATAATTCTAAAATTTCTTCTGCGTGGGCTTTTGTTTTTGGCTTAGTTATGACATCGTGAATTTCGCCTTTTTCATCGATCAGAAAAGTGGTGCGGTGAATTCCGTCATACTCTTTTCCCATAAACTTTTTTGGACCCCAAACTCCAAATAATCGGATAACTGACTTTTCTTCATCTGCAATTAAGGGAAACGGCAAATCATATTTTTCAATAAATTTTTGATGTCTACCCGCATCATCTGCACTTACCCCAACGATGGATATTCCTGCTTTATCCAATGCGGAGTAATTATCTCTCAAATTACGCGCTTGAGTCGTACACCCCGGAGTCATATCTTTCGGGTAAAAATAAATTGCCAATTTCTTTCCTTTGAAGTCGGCTAAAGAAATTGAATTTCCATGTTGATCTTTACCGGAAAATTGTGGGGCTTTATCTCCCTTCTTTAATGTCGTCATAATTGTTTTGTTTTTAATCACTCTATTGACAGAATAATAATCAAAACTAGTGATTAATTTTTAATCTGCAAGAGTTCAGTTCTTTTTTTTTGAATTTACAATTTTAGAGGGGAATTGTTCAATTATACAATGTTGCAATTAACATTGATTCTGGGAATAAACTTTGGTAATTGGAGAATTTATGGGAAGAATTCATCACCGAGTTTCTATTCAGTTTGTTTTAGTATGGAAAGATTTATAACGCACAGTATAAGTATATTATAACAGAATCTGTAAAATCGAAAGTTGTAAAGGAATATTTGAGGCAAAACTTCTAACTTCTTAGCTTCGAACTTGAACTTCTTTTTTTTTTCTACCTTAGACCACTTTAGAACAACCTTAAAAATTCATGGATAAATTTATTGATAGGATTGCTGAGTGTATAAAGTCTCGTGACTACGATTTGGAGAAATTGTGTATTGTTCTTCCCTCTCAACGTGCAAAAAAATACTTGCAGCGGGGAATTTTCAATCAGTATGCGCATCCTGTTTTTTCTCCTCAGATCACCACCATGGATCGATGGGTAAGGCAATGTTCGGCACGTTCCGTGTTAGATAATACCCGCTCATTATTTCGTTTATATGAGATTCATTCCAAGTTTTCTCCAACGGAAGACAAAGGACTAGATGAATTCATGAAATGGGGAAGGACGCTATTGAATGATTTTGACGAAATTGACCGCTACTTGATAAAGAGTACCGATTTATTTCGAAATCTCCGTGATATTAAGGATATAGAAAATTGGAGCTTTGATAGCGAACACCTAACGCCTGCTCAAGAGCGGTTTATGGCATTCTGGGATTTGTTGCCATCCTATTATACGGCATTCAATGAATCCTTGAATAAAGATGAAATTGCCTATATGGGTTCGATTTATAAAGAGGTAGCTGAAAACATTGATTTGGTCTTTAGTGAAAACAAGGAAGCACACTTTATTTTTGCTGGATTTAATGCGCTTTCCCCTGCTGAAATGTCCATTATGAAGCAATTGCATAAAATGGGACGGGCTGAGCTATTTATCGATGCGGATCAGTTTTATCTAGCCGACCATAATCATGAAGCAGGAGCTTTTTTGCGAAAGTTGATTTCCGAACTTCAACTGAGTTCACCACTTTTTATTCAAGATCGATTGGCTTCAAGTGAAAAAAAGATGGAGCTCATCAACTGCACCCAGCCTACGGGTCAAGCGAAAATGGCTGCAACAATTTTACTCAATGAGATTCCTCCCGATGAATTGTCGGAAACAGTGCTACTATTAGGGGATGAAAAGTTAATTATTCCGGTACTCAAAAACATTCCAAATACGGTAGGAAAGGCCAATATTACAATTGGATTGCCGCTTAAGAATACAGCGATTCGCTCATGGGTGGATGTACTGTTTCGAGTACAAGAGAGCTTTTTTCAGTTCAAAAGTAAATCGGTATACCACAAAGATTTTATTCGATTCATAAAGCATCCGTTTATTCAAGCTTATATTTCTAAAGAGGATGTTCGAGCGCTGCAAAAAATTGAAGCGACGATTTTGTCCAAAAATTGGTTGTTTATTCATTTAAAATCCCTAGATCTGAGAGAGGAACTTAAAGAGTTCATTCATTTGTGCTTTCAGCCGTGGGGAAATGATTACCATGACGTAGTTGGACGCATTCGGAAAATAAATAGTCGACTCTTCGAGGCGATTCAAGGAGAGGACTACACCTTGGAAAAATCCCTCCTCTTTCATTTCGATGAGGCCTTGATGACGTTGGAGAACATTCTGAGTGAGTATAAACCGAGGATTCATATCAAAACCTTCAAAACACTATTCAACCAACATTGGATGAATGAGTCCATTGCATATTACGGAAACCCATTGGATGGACTTCAAGTGATGGGCTTACTAGAAACGCGTTTGCTAGATTTTAAGAACCTAATTGTAGTAGGCCTAAATGACGGTAGCATGCCACCAGTTAACCCTATTCAAACAATGATTCCGATGGATTTAAGGCGGTTTCATGGGTTGCCTACACCTTCTGATAAGGAAGCCTTGTTTGCTCATCACTTTTATAGATTGTTACATCATGCGGAGCGTTGCTGGTTTACTTATTCCTCTGCAAGTTCCGGTTTTGGAATCGAAGAGCCTTCACGATACATTAGACAGCTAAAACTCGAGCTTTCAAAACAGAATCCTTCGATTGAATGGAAAGAGTCATTTTATACCGTGCTAGACGAAGAACAAGATAGTCAACTTGTAAGTATTCCAAAAAACGAAAGTTTAGTGCAGCGATTGGATAAGTACTTCTTGAATAAGACATCGGCTTCGGCGTTGAAAAAGTACCTGGCTTGTCCGCTCGATTTTTATTATCGGTATATCATAGGTCTCGGGGAGGAAGAACAAGTGGAAGAAGATATCGAAGCCAATACTTTTGGTAGTTTTATCCATGACACATTGGAAATACTGTATCGAGAGTTTGCAAGATACGACAAGAATGAGGAAGTCGTTATCCTCAATAATCCACCTCTTCAGCCATCCGATTACGATAAAATGTTAGTTCGTTTTCCAAAAATACTCAGCGAACAATTCGCAAAACATTTTCAATATGATAAGCAGTACATTGAAACGGGAAAGAATTATTTGAGTCACCAGATTGCAGGTCACTTGACGGAGAAGTTGCTTAAGCGAGAACGCAATGAATTGGTTCAATTGGCTCAAACGAAATCCCCCAGTGCATCAAAAGCGTTGTTGTTTATCTATTCATTAGAGTCCACATTTGAGCGAGAGCTTGAGGTTCACGTGGGAACGAAAATAAAAACAGTCCGTTTGAAAGGATTAATAGATAGAATTGATCGGTATAATGACGAAGTACGTATTATTGATTATAAATCGGGTAAATGCACGCCAGAAGATGTGACGATTACTGCAGTAAGCGCAAAAAGTGGACGCACTCCACAGGAACATTTGGCTCGATTGTTTGCCGACAGGAAACATGTTTTTCAGCTACTGACGTATAACTATTTATACAGAGGGAAGTACCCTCATCAACCATATCCAGATAAAACGGGAATTATTTCATTGATCAACATCAATGAAGGCCCATTCTATTTAGAGAATAAGCTTACGCCAGATTTGCCTTCTTTGATGGAGCTGTATGAAGAAGCACTCATTCATTTAATTCAAGAGATGTATCAAACAGAAGTCCCTTTTGAACATAATCCATCCAGTAAATTTTGCAGTTATTGTGGTTGAAGTTGGAGGCCCTATTTGTTAAATGATTGCTAATGTTTGAATTGGTAAAGTCCTTGCTGTTAAAACTTTCTATATTTATACATAAAATTAATTCAATATGAAAAAAATACTACTCTTAAGCCTAGTGGCTATATTCTTCTTTTCCTGTGGAACACCTATTCAAACAGTAAGTTTTAATTATAAAAGAACTCCACTTAACCCGATTGCTTATCACCAAGGGGTCACCACTTTTAAACATCAGGTCGAGCTGACCTATGCTCAAAATGCAGAGATGGAACGGGAGCTGTATGAGCAAGAAGTGGCCCGTTTACGAAAAGTTTACGAAGATTCACTTGTGATATACAATAATACTCCGTTGGCTCAACGCATTGTGCTGGGAATGAAGCCACCTACATTTGTAATGCCGGTTCCACCAACAATGCCTTACATGTATGATGCAGCAGACCTAGCTTCAAAAATTAGTATTGATGGAATGACGCGCGGAGAGAATAACGCGTTATTAATTAATGTTTTTCTGGAAGGTTATCAAGTTGGGAAAATTGATAAAAACGTGAAAACGAAAAAAAGAAAGCAGAACGAAATAGAGTACATAGACACTACCTATTCTTATTCTGCGAAAGTGAAACATGAAGCGCGTTTATATGCCCAAGTTATGAATGGAACTGCTGCTGAGTATAATCACTATGTACCAGCTACTCAGAACTTCAAAACAATATCAGGAAAAGCGTTTAAGGATACCTTGAATGCCTATGACGATATAATTGCTGCGATTAAAGCGGAGGAACAAAAAATTGCATATGATAACATTACACATATCAATGTTTTGCTGAATTCCGAATTTGGAACCTCGGAAATGAAATACAGTGCCCAATTCCACGCGCCAAAATCTTCAAAAAAACGAGATTTAAGCGATCTTGATGATGCTATTGTTCAAGCTAGAATGGGATTTGAATACTTAAGCAGCGATCCAAATAAAGGGGTGGCCTATATGAATAAAGCAATAGGGATCTGGGAGAGTGCGATGCGTGAATATAGCGGGTCTAAAAAAGCTCGAATTAGTCCGGATGTCTTGAAAGCGATTTTGAAGAACGCTGCTACCGTCGCAATCTATACCAATAATTGGGAATTCGCTTTAAAATATATGAACCAATTGAAAGGGATGAAATTAAAGTCTTCCGATCAAGGTCATCTTAGTGCTTTGAATGCGCGCTATACAGATTTGAAAAAGCGGTATGATGCCCTTCAAAAATAAGAATGAAGAGTCATATCATTTCTCCTATTTAGATATGGTTAGCTCTACTTTAAGGTGAAGCTATCCTTGCCGATGAGGATGCCGTCTGCGAAGATTTTTACGTTGAAATTTCCTTTTCCAACTTCTCGACCTTGAAGATTGTGTACAATCGTCATGTCTAGTTGTTGTCCTTGATAGTTGATTTCACGTTTATCGGTGTAAATGATTTCACGACCTCCAACATTTATAACTTGATTAGGTTTGTCATAAATTACTTTTCCATCAGGGTCGGTCACTTGAAGATAGACCAGCTTGTTACCAATTTTTGCAATCTTGTTTTCTCCAATGGTAAAACTCGATGAAATCACGTCTACTTTTCCTGCACGCGTTACTTCAGCAGTACTTCCATTCAATTTGTATTTTAGTGCAACTGTATTGAAGTTAAATGCATTCAGCTGTGCACCCTTAGTGAGTAGTTCTGCATTTTTTTCATTCTGTTCTTGCAGCTCGTTACGCTCTTTTTCTGTTTGGGAAAGCTTGGTGGAAGTTTCATCCAGTTTTGAGGTCAGATTAATGTTTAATGTGTTCAATGAATCAATGCGGTATAGGTATTCTTTCATAATGGAACGCAAGGTGGAGTTCTCCTTTTTCAAATTGTTGATTTGACGGAAACTTCTTTTTTTGGTGTCGCTTAATTCGGCCATCAATTCCTGAATGCGGTCCTTCTGCTTATTAAGACTATCCGTTAAACTCGCATCTTTCTCAATAAGTTGATCATACGTGTCTAACATCTTTTGAAAATCTTGTTTTAAATCAGAAGAAGTTTCATCGATGTAACCTGACAAGGCGACATTCATTTCTTCCATCTCACTTTCAAGCTGAGCATTCGTTGTCTGACAATCACTGTAAGCACTGGATTCGTTAGAGTACATCCAGCCCAGAACACCAGCTCCTACGAGTGATAAAATCGTTAATAAAATCCAAAGCCCAGCCGTCGGCTTTTTTTCTTCAAATTCAGTATTGAAATTTTCTGACATAGAACACATTGTTTTCTAGGGTACGAAATTAAACGTTTCCGAGATATAAAATGGAGAATTTACAAAGTTTAACAGCGAACCTCTACTAATTCCCATATTCCATTAAAAATGCCTTTAAGAATTCATTGATATCCCCGTCCATAACGCCATCTACGTTACCCGTTTCATAACCTGTACGGACGTCTTTCACCAATTTGTATGGATGCATTACATAGTTACGGATTTGAGAGCCCCATTCTATTTTCTTTTTGTCCGCTTCAATTTCCTGACGCTTTTCCATGCGCTTGCGCAATTCTAGCTCGTATAACTGTGATTTCAAAAGTTGTAATGCTTTTTCTTTGTTTCCCAATTGCGAGCGCGACTCACTGTTTTCAATAATAATTCCCGAAGGAGCGTGACGTAAACGAACAGCTGTTTCTACTTTGTTAACATTTTGCCCCCCAGCTCCGCCAGAACGAAACGTTTCAAACGAAACGTCTGCTGGATTAATGTTTATATCAATGGTATCGTCCACTAACGGATAAACATACACGGAAGCAAATGAGGTGTGCCGTTTTGCATTAGAGTCAAACGGAGATATTCGCACTAATCTGTGCACACCATTTTCTCCTTTTAAATAACCAAATGCAAAATCACCATCAAACTCTAGTGTGACCGTTTTGATACCAGCGACTTCCCCCTCTTGATAGTTTAATTCTTTGATTTTAAATCCATTTTTTTCTCCCCACATCATGTACATGCGGAGTAGCATACTAGCCCAGTCGCAACTTTCGGTCCCTCCTGCTCCAGCCGTAATTTGAAGAACAGCGTTTAGGCCATCCTCTTCGCCGGACAACATGTTTTTCAACTCGAGTTCCTCTATTTTTTGGAGTAGCTCACTTCTTAAATCATCAATGTCCGACTCATCTCCGTCTCCTGAATTGTAAAACTCGATCAGCACTTGCAAATCCTCCAGTTTTTGTGAAAGTTCTTCGCAAGCGTCTACCCAATACTTAAGTTGTCGCGTTTGTTTGAGAACAACTTCCGCCTGATTTGGGTCATCCCAGAAAGATGGATCCTGTGCGCGTAATTCTTTCTCATGAATTTCCGCCCTTTTTTCATCTACTTTGAGATATCCGTGCAACGCATCGATGCGTCTTTTTAACTCTTTGAATTGGTCGTTGTTTACCATGCGGCAAATTTAATGAATTCACTCATTAGTTTTTCTGTAGTTAGTTGAATTCTTGTTGTAGCCGGATATTTTTGTGAGATTAATGTATTATTCTGTTTTAGATATTTCAAAAAATTCTACATTTGAAGCAAATTAATGATGAGCTATGAACATTCCAGCAAATTTGAAGTACACGAAAGATCACGAATGGGTGAAAATTGAAGGTGATATTGTCACTGTAGGTGTTACTGATTTCGCACAGAGCGAATTAGGAGATATTGTTTTTGTTGAAGTAGAAACAGAAGGAGAAACGCTAGACCAGGAAGAGGTTTTCGGTACTATCGAAGCAGTTAAAACGGTGTCTGATTTATTTATGCCTTTAGGTGGAGAGATAGTAGAGTTTAATACTGAAATTGAAGCGAACCCAGAATTAGTAAATACAGATCCATACGGCGCGGGTTGGATGGTTAAAGTGAAAATTTCGGATGCTTCTCAAGTCGAAGAATTGTTGGATGCTGAAGCTTACACAGCATTAGTAGGGTAAGTCACCCACGAAATGTTAAATAATTTGATTTTCCGATTGAAAACTTGATAGTTTAGGAGATTCGTGTTACTTTTGATTCGTATGTTTAGGAACGGTTTTTGTTCCAAACAACAAAAAGATAGTTATGGAATTTAAGAAAAACCCTGAAGTTGATAATGAAAATTTAAGAACCCCGCTGGTATTCTTAGGTTTTTTTATTGTTGGAAGTATCATTTTATTATCATTTTCGTTCAAATCTGCTATTTATGGAGATTCGATTGATCGCGATAATCGTGATGCCGGTGATATTCCTGAAGAGCAAATGGTAATAGACCAACCTGAGGAGCCACCAGTAGTCCAAGACATTCCACCACCCGACATTACTCCTCCTCCTTCTGAAGATATAGTTGAAGAGGAGAGTAGAGATGAGGACGAACCAATTATCGTAGAAACTCCGCCGATTGAGCTTGATCTTGAACCAGAACCGGAGCCAGAAGCTCCGATTGTAGATTATCCGGATCAAGAAGCTACTTTCCCTGGTGGGGCGGCAGCAATGAAGCAATTTTTAGCGGATAAAATTAAGTACCCCGAAATTGCTATGGAATTAGGTGACCAAGGTAAAGTGTTTATCGAATTCGTAGTTGAAAAAGACGGAAGTATCACACAGATTAAAATTTTGCGTGGTGTTTCGAAAGAAATTGATAGAGAAGCGAAACGAGTGGTTTCTTCAATGCCGAAATGGGCGCCTGCTGAAGCAAAAGGTGAGGCTGTGCGTGCACGTTGTCGCATTCCAATTAGCTTTATTCTCCAATAACGACACAATTTATAAATGAAAGTCTATCCAAGTGATAGACTTTTTTTTGCCCGAAAAATCTCAATGGAACGACCTACGAATAAAGAGTTATTTCAATTTTTAGACATCACTACTCTCAGTGTTAGTGACACGGAAGATTCTGTACGTCACTTAGTGAACACGGTCTTGTCTTATCAAGCCAATGGATTTGTTCCGGCTGCCATTTGTGTGTATCCAAATTTTTCTGCTTTGGTGAGTTCGTTATTACGACAGACTCCAATTGCTACCGCTGCGGTGGCAGCCGGTTTTCCCGCTTCTCAAAGCTTCCTAGAAGTGAAATTAGCCGAGGCTAAAATGGCTGTTCAAGCAGGGGCCAATGAAGTAGATGTTGTATTAAATATCGGTCAGTTTTTGATGGGAAATGAACAAATTGCGGTGAATGAAATACGTGACTTAAAAGCGATAATAGGTCCAACTAAGCTCAAAGTGATTTTAGAAACGGGTGTGTTGAAAGATGGGATAAGTATTCAACGTGCCGCTCAATTGGCGATTCTGGGCGGAGCTGATTTTTTAAAAACTTCAACAGGTAAGGTTGATTTAGGTGCTACACCTGAAGCCGTAGGGGTGATGTGTGAAGTAGTGAAAGAAGAGTATGGACACACAGGAAGAAAAATAGGCATCAAAGTGAGTGGTGGAGTACGTACGAAAGAAGATGCATTGAGTTATTACGCGCTTGTTTATGAAATTTTAGGGAAAGATTTTTGTCAATCGGATTTCTTTCGAATTGGAGCAAGCTCCCTTGCAGATACTCTTGTGAATGAATAGCCTTGAGGCAAAATATAGTGCAGCAGTGTTGGGCGCAATTAAAGCATCGGAGGCCATTATGGAAGTGTATTCAACTGATTTCTCTACCACCATAAAAGGTGACGGAAGTCCTGTTACGCAAGCTGACCTTACTTCGTCTGATATTATTACCCAGTATTTGGTGCCAACATCAATACCTATTACAGGAGAGGAAACCATAAAGAAGCCGTATGCGATTCGCAAAAAATGGAAAGAATCGTGGTGCGTTGATCCATTGGATGGCACCAAAGAATTTGTGCGTA
>JAQWYK010000033.1 GCA_029254025.1 Crocinitomicaceae bacterium
AAAACAGAAATATACACCCCTCAAAACAAAAACACCTCGCCAATAAGCAAGGTGTTCCACTAAAGTTATGAATCAATTAATCCAATTTTAACTCGTATGGCAATCGTGCTTGAATACCAACATAGTTTTCCAAAGATCGGAGTTTCGAATAATACTCCAATAATTCTTCTGGAATTCCTTGTTTCACGGAAACTTGGTTTTCTTCTGTCAATGATTCTAGCAATTCTTGGATAGGCTCTTTTTTAATTTCAGGGAGGTACTGTACTTTCGGAGACTCAAGTCCCGCCTCTAGTGCTGCGTAAGCAATTGCATCTTTTAACCCTCCTAATTCATCGACCAAGCCAATCGACACGGCATCTTTACCAGTCCAGACCCTTCCTCTAGCGATTACGTTCACTTGCTCCTTGGACATTCCACGACCTTCCGCAACGCGCTGTAAAAACTCATCATAAATATAATCTACTTCATCTTGAACAATTTGGAGTTCTTCAGGTGTCATTTTCTTGTTGGTTGTCAAAACGGACCGTTTGTTTGTAGACACTCGATCGAAAGACAGTCCTAACTTGTTCTCAAGCATCCCACCAGTGTACGGAATTACCCCAAACACACCTATCGATCCTGTGATAGTCATAGGCTCTGCAAAAATACGCGTTGCTGGAGCAGCAATGTAGTACCCTCCAGATGCAGCCACGTCACCCATAGAAACAATGACCGGTTTCACCGCCTTTGCGAGCACCACTTCTCGCCAAATTTCGTCACTCGCCAAAGCACTTCCTCCCGGGCTGTTCACACGGAAAACAATCGTTTTGATATTATCGTCCAAACGCGCCTGACGCAGTAACTTAGTGATTTTGTCGGAAGCCAACCCATCACCTGTTGTCGTTACGCCACCTTCTGCCAAGATCACTGCAATATTGGCTGTTGATTTGGATGAACCATTCACAATTTTCTGGTTGTTTTCGAACTTCTTGCGCGCAAACTTTTCAAAAGACACAAATTCAAGATTATCCACATCCTTCGCACCAGAATATTGAACTAACATTTCCATTACTTCATCTCGATATTTCACGGCATCTATCAATTTGTAAGTCACTGCATCATGCATGCGACGGATATATGTACTATCTGCATAGGTATTTAAATCTGCTGGTGAAATACCTTTAGCGTCTCCAATCGTTTGACGAATATCTTCCCACATACTTGTTAAGTAACGCTCGATCTGGTGCTTACTCGAATCACTCATTTTCTCCAAGAAGTATGGTTCAACGGCAGATTTAAAATCGTTGTTTGAACCGCGTACCACTTGCATTTCTAAATCAAGCTTATCAAACATTCCCTTGAAGAACATTAATTCTGCACCTAACCCGCCAAACTCAAACATCGTAGATGGAAATCCATAATTTTCCTTTGCTGCAGAAGCAATGAAATATTGTTTCATACCTACTGCTTCCCCTTTGTGATATGCTAAAACGAATTTTCCTGATTCTTCTTGAAAATTCACCAGTGCTTCGCGTATTTCGCTAGCAGTTGCATAACCACATTGTGCGCCATCCAGTTCGATAAAAATACCCTCTATGCGCTTATCTGACGCCGCCTTTTCAAGTCCGTATAAGATGTCTGACAACCCAATTTGTTGTTCCATCTGAAAACTGCTTGGATTAAACTCTGAATTAGACGACTCATTAATTTGCCCACTGAGCGTCATATGAAGAACTGTTTTATCTTTTACGGCAAATGGCTCAGGACCAGTAAATAAACTCCCGAAAAGAACAAAGAAAAACAGGACGAGTAGGGTAAGTACTACAACACTCGCCATTAAGCTTGGCCAAAAAACTTTCCCAAACGATATTACTTTTTTAGGTTTTTCCATATTAAAACTTTTGTAGATTCAAAGGTAAGCGATTCCATCTTTTTCCCCTTTCAATAAATTACAAAAGGTGAATCAAATTAGTTAATTGGTTAATTTCGTCCTTCTATAGTGAAATTGCCAGTTAACCATATCGCATATTTAAGTCTAGGGAGTAATGTTTCTCCAAGAAAAGAAACGTTACTTAAAGCCATTCATCTCATTCAAAAAGAATATGGAACTGACAAAGAGATACTTATTTCACCTTTTTACGAATCACCACCTTGGGGATTTGAGGCTGACACCAACTTTATCAACCTTTGTTTGGGTGTTTACACTTCAAAGTCTCCCCACGAAATTCTTGAAATCAATCAAACCATCGAGAAAACGTTAGGAAGAAAACCAAAGAGAATAGCAACTTATGAGTCTCGCCCCATCGATATAGACATCCTTTTTTTGGGCGACTTTATCATTTCCCAGGAAGATCTCACTATCCCTCATCCTCATCTAGCACAACGAAAGTTCGTACTAGAACCCCTCAACGATCTTGCGAGCGCGTTTTTACACGTTTCACTAAATAAAACCATTGGACAGCTTTTGTCGGAATGTGCAGACACATCTGAACTGACTAAAATTGGGGAAATCATTGGTTAATTTAATATAATTTCCATTAGTTTTTTTCAGTCCTAAAAAAAATCACTAATATTGCATCACTAATTAGGAAAAGAATTAATAAACTTATAATGAAAAAGCAAAGTATCAAAGGTTTAGCACTCATCGCTGCAGCTGGAGTTTTAGCTACAGGTTGTGACCTACTAAAAGACTTAGATTACGCAGTAACACCAAATCCATTGGAGATGCACGGTGACAGCGTAAAAGTAAAAGTTGACATCACTTTCCCAGAGAAAGGAATTAAGAAAAAAGCATACGCTGAAATCTATCCTGCTATCGGAGACCATGCTCTAAAACCGCTAACTGTAGTGGGAGAAAAAGCAACAGCGAACGGAAAAGTCGTGCAATACAAGCCAGGAGGAAAAGTAATGTACGAAGATATAATCGCATACAGTCCTGATATGGAAGTCTCTGATTTGGCAATCACTGGTAAAGTTTTCAAAGGTTCGAAAGAAAAAGATCAAATCGAAAGAACAAAAATCGGTGATGCAACTGTAATCACTCCAATGCTGGTAGCAAAAGATTTTCGTGTAATTTATGCTACTGATCAATTTAAACGAGTTACTGAAGAGTCCATGACTGCTCAAATCAATTACATGAAAGGACGGTCTGAAGTTCGTTCTACAGAATTGAAAAGAGAAGAGATTAAAGTTCTGGAAGCTTTCTTAGCTGAGGCACAAACTAATGCTAAAATCGATGTGAAAACATTGAAAATGACTGGTTTTGCTTCTATTGAAGGAGAAGAAGATAAAAATAATACGCTCTCAACAGACCGTGCAGGTTCAGCCAAAACCGCTACAATGAAAATTGCAGCTAGTAAAAAAGTGGCAAACGAGAAAGCTCAAGATGAAGCGTCTTACACTCTTTCCGGAAAAGGTGAAGATTTTGAAGGTTTTAAGAAAGCGCTAGAAGCATCAGAAATGGACTCTGGTGAAAAAGACCTTATATTGCGTATATTAAGCATGTATAACGGCGCAACCGAAAGAGAAAAAGAAATCAAAAATCTAGGTAAAACATTTACCTACCTAGACAAAAATGTTTTCCCAGCTCAACGTCGTACCGAAATACACGTTACTTACGACAAAACAGGGTTTTCTGATGAAGAATTAGTGACTTTGTCTAAATCCAATATTGATACTTTGAACCTCGAAGAAATTTTATTCACCGCAACGTTATCTGACGATTTAAACGAAAAATTGCGATTGTATAAAGAAGCGGAGCGTTTATTCCCAAGCGACTACCGTCCTTCTAACAACGTAGGTGCAGTGTTGTACATGCAAAACAAATTGGGTGAAGCAAAATCTCAGTTTGAGAAAGCAAATGACCTGCAAGACAACCCAATCTCTAAAAACAACTTAGCAGCCATTGCTGGGGTAAACGGAGATCGTGAAACAGCAAAATCTCTTCTAGAAGAAGCAGCAGGTGCAGGTTCAGAAGTGAATTATAATAAAGGTATCTTGGCAATTCAAGATGGAATGTACGATGATGCTATTTCAAACTTCGGTGATGAAGCAACATACAACAAGGCATTAGCTCAACTATTGAATAAAGATCATAACTCCGCATTATCGACTGTTGATGCTTCTGCAGATGCAGAAAGTGCTGAAGGTTACTACTTGAAGGCAATTGCTAGTGCTCGTGCAGAAAAATTGGAGGAACTCGTTGCTAATCTAAAAAATGCATTCAGTAAAGATGCTTCTTGGAAAGAAAAAGCAGCAAAAGATAGAGAATTTATTAAATACTTCGAAAATGCTTCTTTCACGACTATCGTGAAATAATCATATTATTAATATCTTTCTAGAAAAGCCATGCAATAATGCATGGCTTTTTTGTTTATGATTTAGGAAAATAGCTCAGATTTTTGTGCAATTTCGGACATCAGTTTATGCGAAATACATTCTTAAATATTTCACTTTTATATACTTTACGACTGTTCTTCTAAAAAATTAGAATCAGAAATAGTTCCTCTAAATCCTATTCAAACCCATCAGGAATAAATTGCTGCTATCCTTAAAGAAATAATTGAAAAGAGGGTGCCAGTATGACCTAATATTATCCTGAGAAAGAACATGTATTCTTCTGTCTTGATTCCTCAGTTTTAAACCAATGAATGGTATGTAAACAGAAGTATTTTCCGATTTTTATTCGATAGATTGAGATATCAATAAAAAAGATAAAAAAATTCTTGAGGACTTCAAACTACGCAAGGTACAAATCATCAAAAGTTGCCTAGAAAATAAAGATACGATTTTGTACATCACTCCATACAATTACAAGGAGGGTCGAACTTAATTTGTGTAGATGGCATTCGCTTTTCCCAACGCTCCAGAAATGTTGGAGCATAGGTCATTCCTCGCAAATCCAAGAATTTGAGCTTGTCTAATTCTACCAAGTCATCCGGCAAACTTGGAATATTTGTATCCCACAGATCCAAATACACCAACTTCTTCAACGAAGAGATTCCTTGGGGCAACGCTATGAGGTCATTTCTACTGATATCCAACAGCTCTAGCTCAAACAGGTGGTAAACAACTTGGGGAAACGCTGACAACTTATTCTTGTTCAGGTATAAGTACTTTAATTCTTGAAGCTGTTTCAATTCTGGTGGAATAATGGTCAGTTTATTCTTACCTAAATCAAGTCCTTGGAGATCCGCAAATAACCAAAGGTCAGAGGGGATTTCTGTCAAACGAAGTTTCTCGAAGGTAATCGCTTGAACACTATCCGTTGGCAGGTGTTGTGCAATTCCCCATGGAATATATTTCAACCGGTCAATCTCTTCGCGCTGTCCACAAGAGAAATTAGTAATTGCTATGCAGCAGAAGATTACGAACCGTATGTTCATCTTTTGATAATTGAGTTTTTAAATCTTCTAAACTATTGAATTTTAACTCATCTCGCAACCTTGTGAGCGCTTTAACCTGTAATTCTTGGCCATATAGATTTCCCGAAAAATCTAACAAATTCACCTCTATGGAAACCTCATCCGTATCTCGAACTGTGGGATTTACACCAATATTCATCATTCCGAAATATTCGGCTCGATTCTGTAAAACGGTACGCACAAGATACACACCGGTAGCTGGAATAATTTTAACTGAACTACCCAAATCCATGTTCGCGGTTGGAAAACCTATTTTACGACCAACTTGCTTCCCATGAATAATTGTTCCGTTTAATTCAAAAGGTGCTCCAAGAAATAGATTCGCAGTTTCAATATTACCAGTACTAAGGGCATTTCGAATTTTCGTTGAGCTAACATTCACATCGTCTATGTCCTGTGCAGCAATTTCAATGACATTAAAATCATAAACGGGTCCTAAATCTTTCAATAGCTCTAAAGACCCTTCTCTATTTTTACCAAATTGATGATCATAACCAATCACAATGGTTTTTACGTTCAATTTATTCACCAAATAATCGCGAACAAATTCAACAGCTGTTAACCTAGAAAATTCTTTTGTAAAAGGGTGGACTATTACATTTTGGAGTCCCATACGTTCAAGTTTTTCAATCTTCTCAACTTGTGTTTGAAGCAATTTTAACCCATGTGAATCAGGAAATAAAACCATTCGAGGATGCGGGTAAAACGTGAATAGCACTGACTCCCCTCCATGTTTTTGAGCTTCTTCATTCAGCTGTTGAATAATTCGTTGGTGCCCTAAATGAACTCCATCGAAGGTTCCTATCGTCAATACTGGATTGGGAATTTTTTCTAACTCATCAAAACATTGAAATACTCTCACGTAACCTTATTCGTTTTTGGCAAATATACGGAAAACGATTATCCACATTAATCTGAACTAGAACAAACCAGAGAAAAATAATTTACTATGCAAGCATATTATTTTAATTTTCTATATATTTACGACTCAAACACGTAATATCAAAAAAACTATACAAGATGAGTGATAAAAAAGCGATCAAAGGAGGAGAGTTCATCATCCGAGACACAAAACCTGAACATATTTTTATTCCTGAAGAATGGAATGAGGAGCAGCGGATGATTGCCCATATGTGCCAAGATTTCATCCAACAAGAGGTAATACCACATTTGGATAGAATTGATTCTATGGAGGAAGGCTTGATGCCATCCATTATGAATAAAGCGGGAGAATTAGGGATGTTAGGGATGTCTGTACCCGAAGATTTGGGAGGAATGGGGGTTGATTTTAAGACCTCTTTATTGGCTACAGAATACCTTGGTAAAGGATACTCCTTTTCTGTAGCGTACGGAGCGCATACTGGTATTGGAACACTCCCGCTACTCTATTATGGAAATGATTCCCAAAAACAGAAATACATTCCAAAATTGGCAAGCGGAGAATGGAAAGCAGCATACTGTCTAACTGAGCCTTCAAGTGGTTCCGATGCTAATTCTGGTAAAACAAAAGCAGTGCTTTCTGAAGATGGAACTTCTTATAGCATTACAGGACAAAAAATGTGGATTACTAATGGTGGCTTCGCGAACCTGTTTACTGTTTTTGCTAAAATTGGTGACGACAAAAACTTAACAGCATTTTTGGTGGAAGCGGATTCGGAAGGAATCTCCTTAAATCCTGAAGAAAAGAAAATGGGAATTAAAGGGTCTTCAACACGACAAGTATTCTTTAATAATGTAAAAGTCCCTGTTGAAAACATGCTTTCTGAACGTGAGAATGGTTTCAAAATAGCACTAAACATATTAAATATTGGTCGAATTAAATTAGCGGCTGGTGTTCTGGGTGGAGCTAAAGAGGGAATTGATGAAACTATTCGATATGCTAACGAACGAGAACAATTTGGTCGTTCAATCAGTAAATACGGGGCTATCCGATACAAAATTGCTGAGCAGGTAATTCGCACTTATGTATTAGAATCGGCTACTTATAGAGCCGGACAAAATATCGATGATGCTATTCATGCATACATTGAAGATGGCATGTCAAAAGGAGAGGCGACGTTAAAAGGAATTGAAGAGTTCGCTCCTGAATGCGCCATGCTGAAAGTAGCAGGTTCCGAGTGTTTAGATTATGTAGTTGATGAAGCGGTCCAAGTATTTGGAGGAATGGGTTATTCTGCAGAATCCTCTGTTGAGCGCGCTTACCGGGATTCACGAATCAACCGTATTTTCGAAGGAACAAATGAAATCAACCGTATGTTGACAGTAGACATGGTGCTCAGACGTGCAATGAAAGGTCAACTGGATTTAATGGGGCCAGCGATGGCTATTGCCAACGAATTGATGAGTATTCCAGATATGGGAAGTACACCAGAAGGTGTTTTTGGTCAGGAATATGTAGCCCTGAAAAACTTCAAAAAAGTAATTCTAATGGTCGCTGGGTCTGCAGTTCAAAAATTAATGCAAACCCTTTCCAAAGAACAAGAGGTTTTAATGAACATTGCGGATTTATCCATTTGGACATATCAAGCAGAATCTGTTTTGTTACGTGTAGATAAATTGATAAGTCAAAGAGGTGAAGCAGCTTGTGCACACGAAATAGCAATAGTAAAAACGTATTTCTACGATACAGCAGATCACATCAACAAAGCTGCAAAGGACGCCATTAACAGCTTTGCAGAAGGAGATGAAGCCCGCATGATGATGATGGGATTAAAACGCTTCACGAAATATGATGGGGTTAATCCAAAAGCCAATCGACAATTGATTGCACAGCGGGTTATTGAGAGTAATAAGTATGATTTTTAGGTTGATAGAATCACTAGAATTGAAGAGGTTGTCAGAAATGATGACCTCTTTTTTGTAGCGGATATACTTTGTTATTGCTTAAAGTTAAGTGTTGTGAGATAACCCATAACTCGAAACCCGCAACCTACAACAAAACCCGTTAATAACAACCCACTAATGAAAAATCACCGATTTTGCGACCTTTACAATGTTAAAAACGACTACTTTTGAAGACTAAGTAAAATTGAATACTCCATGAAAGTAAAGGTAATCAATCGTTCACAACACGAT
>JAQWYK010000017.1 GCA_029254025.1 Crocinitomicaceae bacterium
ATGCTTCATTTCCCGTGAGGTTAGTCCCTGTAATAGCAGGCAGTGTTTGGGTATCACATTGTGTTACATCTAAAATAGGGTCAATAATAGGTGTAAGGTTGATGGTCACCACAAAGGAAGTCTCATCAAAACAGTTAGGAGTAGTTCCTGTTTCACAGTACACGTAAATAGTATTGGCACCGGCTGTTGTAATCACATCTCCTGGGTTGAGTTGCGTTCCTCCACCGTTAGGAGCGGTGTAGAATGCTTCATTTCCCGTGAGGTTAGTCCCTGTAATAGCAGGCAGTGTTTGGGTATCACATTGTGTTACATCTAAAATAGGATCAATGGCTGGTACAGCATAAACAGTAACGGTGACAACATCAGAGGAGATACATCCAGCAAGGTCAGCGGTCACAGTATAGTTAAGTGTTCCGGCAACAGGAGTAAATGCCACACCATCTGTTACACCATTATTCCAGCTAATGTTAGCGCCGTCAGGGTTTACCGCAGTCAGTGTAACTGCAGTTCCTTCACATACCTGTAGGTCAGGCCCCGCATCAATAGGAGGAGCATTTGGTTCAATAAGATTAAAGGAAGTGTTATCTGTTGTTGAACACGCCGGACAGTCCGCATCACTTACTGTGAATACAGAGTAAGAACCAGAAGGAAGCCCCGTGATGACATAGTCACCGTTGGCATCAGTTGTGATGTTTTGCGAAGGGTTTCCGTTGTACTCAAAAGCATAGGTAGTATTTGGGTCAAGCCCACTTACTGTGATTGTTCCATCATCCGCACCACACTGGGTTGGGTCTGTGTAAGCAAGGTTGTATGTTGGAGTATAAGAGTCAATGGTAATTGTTTGAGTGACGTTAATAGAGTTTCCACAATCATCTGTAATGGAATAGGTACGTGTGATGACCTCACCATTACATACGTTGTTATCTGATACATCACTCACGAATGCTACCACTGGAGCAGCAGTACAGTTATCAGCGACCCCCGTAACAGAAGTAATATCTGGAGCAGGAACATCTGTTGCACACTCCACCACAAGAGGAGCTGGAGCAGTACCCACCGGAGCAACATTATCATTAATGGTAATGATTTGATCTACTTCAATAAAGTTGCCACATTCATCCTCAATACGGTAGGCACGTGTAATGACCTCAGGACAGGTTTGCCCATTGGAAACATCCCCCACATGAGTTACCACAGGCGCTGCACTACAGTTGTCAGATACACCTACCAAAGCCGTTACATCTACAGCAGGTATATCAGCATTACATTGCACAGCGACATCTGCAGGCGCAGCACCTACTGGAGCAATGTCATCATTAAAGGTAATGATTTGGTCCACTTCAATAAAGTTACCACAGTCATCGGTAATTCTGTAGGTACGTGTAATGACCTCAGGACATGTTTGTCCGTTGGATACATCCCCAATGTGAGTAATCACAGGGGCTACCGTACAGTTATCAGACACCCCTGTTAGGGAGTTTACATCGACTGCTGGAGTATCAGTTGGACACTGCACAGCAACATCCGCAGGAGCATTCCCTAAAGGATTAATTACGTCGTTGATGGTGATGAGTTGAGTTAAAAGAGTTTCATTACCACAGTTGTCAACAATGCTATATGTTCGCGTAATCGTTTCGGGACATGTATTTCCATCCGATAGATCTCCAACAAAAGAAACAATTGGCGTTGATGTGCAGTTATCACTAACGTTTGTGACTTCATTGATATCAGCCGCAGGTATATCAGCAGTGCATTGTACTGAAATATTCGAAGGTGCTGTACCGAAAGGATCAGTTGTGTCTTCAACGGTGATAATTTGTGTAACAGTAATGGTATTGCCACAATTATCCGAAACATCCCAAGTTCGAGTAATGATCAAAGGACAGGTTCCTGAAGTTGTTTCCCCGTTGTATACTACTGTAGGGTTAGCAGTACAGTTGTCAGCTTCATCAGTGATATCTGCCGCACTTGCCGCCGGCACATCAGTGATGCAATCAAATGCTGCATTTGCAGGAGCAGTAGCTGTAGGGTTTATATTGTCATCAACGGTGATAATTTGTGTAACAGTAACGGTATTACCACAATCATCCGAAACATCCCAAGTTCGTGTAATGATTAAAGGACAGGTTCCTGAAGTTGTTTCCCCGTTGTATACTACGGTAGGGTTAGCAGTACAGTTGTCGGCTTCATCAATGATATCTGCCGCACTTGCCGCCGGTACATCATTGATGCAATCAAATGTTGCATTTGCAGGAGTAGTAGCTGTAGGGTTTATGTTGTCATCAACGGTGATAATTTGTGTAACAGTAATGGTATTACCACAATCATCCGAAACATCCCAAGTTCGAGTAATGGTCAAAGGACAATTACCAGAAGTACTCTCTCCGTTGTATATTACGGTAGGGTTGGCAGTACAGTTGTCAGCTTCATCAGTAATATCTGCCACACTAGCCGCCGGTACATCTGCGATACAAACGTAAGTTGTATTGGCAGGAGCCGTAGCTGTTGGGTTGATGTTATCATCCACTGTAATTGTTTGTGTAACAAAAATGTAGTTCCCGCAATCATCCGTTACTAGGTAACGGCGCGTTATTATTTGAGGGCATGTGGCTCCATTCGAACTATCATCCTCCCAAGTTACGATTGGTATAGTGCCGTTATCAGCTTCATCTGTCACCACTAAAGGATCTGGTGCAGGAATATCATTAACGCATTGCACTGAAATTGGGGATGGATTTGACGCTGTAGGAAATATTGCGTCGCCTGAGGCAGAAATTGTTACAGGTGTAGACAAAGAACAACCTGTTCCGTTATCGTCTATCAAAAGGAGTTCATAGTCACCAGCACACAATCCCGAAATCTCGGTGGTGCCTTGTCCGATAGCGGGTGCGGGAGACCATGTTAATTCAAACGGTGAAGTACCTCCTGCAATTGTTGCTGTGGCTGTTCCGTCACAATTGCCACAGGTAGCCGGAGTGGAAGTAATTGTAACTATGGGCGGGTTACAGTTTGCGTTTGTTTGTCCAATACAATCTGCTTGTGCGACATTATTTGGGGTTCCAGGCGTTTGCTCAGATGATGCTGATCCTTGTACCCAACTCGTTGGGTTCGTATAATCACAGTCAGTAGCATAAAATACATCACCCGTCGCAGAACTACCCCCCATCCATATATTTCCTAAAGTGTTATCTGCTCCCCATCCTATTGAGAAAACAGGCGACGTAAGATTGCTCGGATTGTAAATTTGAAACCCATCTTGTGAATTTGCCATTGATATCGATGTCCAGCTTCCGCCGCTGACCCATCCAGTGTTTGAATAATTAGCATCAGAAGAGCTAGGCAAAGTAGGATGACGTTCAAAAAGTGCTGAAGATATAGGAATGGACAATTGACAATTGCCGTCGGTCATATCTGCATCTACTGCAGGTAAATCTGGATTCGGATCCCCGTCATTATAGATGACAAGTACCGTTCCTACAGGTATACAGGACCAAAATGGATCGTAGGAAAATCGTACTGCTCCCGCGGCAATCCCTACACCAGAAGTGGCTCCACCATTTAAGTAACCATTGTTATCGTCAAAGATCCAACCCCGTAGGTCGATACATGGGGGAACATCATCACAATTAACAAGAGCTGGTCCAGTTACGAGAAACTCAACATATTCTTGAGACCCAGATGTCCCTTGAGATATTTCATTAATTACGATGGATTGACCATAAACCTGTATTTGGAGATATACACCGATGAATAAAAGTAGTTGCTTAGCGTAAAAAGGAATCCTATAAGTCGATTTGACCTTACGTGAAATACAATTTATTAATTCGACTATACTTTCAGTTCCAAACACTTTCGGTTGCTATAGGTAACATCATTTAAATTGGTTTCAATAACTGTTAAAGTTAGATCAAGGATATCAATTTAAATGTTTTCAAATTTACGGACCAATGTTTTTTTCGATGTTACCATAATGTTAAATGAAAAAATCCCTTATCAGCAAAAATGTAAGGGATTTTTACTGATTATTTCAATACATTGACATGACCAACAAATACTTTTCGTTCATCATTTTTAGTTACTTTGACTTCAATTTTCCATACATAAGTACCGTCTTTAACGAGTTCTCCTCCGTTTGCTGCGCCACCGTAGGTTCCATCCCAACCGATAGATGCATCAAAGGATTCGAAGATGATTTCCCCCCAACGGTTGAAGATCATAAGGTGGAAGTCAAAAGGGTCGTAACCTGAGGTAAATACTGGTTGAAAAGAGGGGTTAAAATCATCTTGATCAGGGGTAAATGTATTAGGCACGTAGAAAATAAGCTCTTCAACAATATTAATCACTGCGGTAGCTGTATCCGTGCACCCAAAATCAGAAGAAGCTACTAATATTATTTCATAAGATGCTTCAATTTCTGGGTATGTATTAGAAGGATTAACGGCGTTACTAGATGCTCCGTCGCCAAAGAACCATTGGTATTGGTTAGCACCTATTGAACCGTTGGTAAATTGGACTTCAGTATTAATGCTTGTTGGTTGGTTCGGAGAGAATGTAAAGTAAGCAGTAGGATAGGGCTCTACGCACACATAGTCAGTTTGTGTAAAGCTATTTGTACATCCATTAGCCGATGTCACTACTAGTGTTACGTCATAACATCCAGGGTTGGTAAATGTATAGGCTACATTATCACATCCTGTAAGCGTAGTGCCATTACTAATGAACCAAGTACATGTACTACCTGCAATAGGAGCTGTATTTGTAAAGTTAGTAGTAACAGGAGTACACCCTTCTAGGTTATCTCCTGTAAAATTAACTTGGTCTACGGTTTCAATGGTCACAAGTACATTGTCGGTTCCCTCACATCCAAATTGAGAGGTTCCAATGACGGTGTAAGTTTGTGTTTGTGTAGGAATGAAAGGAACTCCATTAGTTACCCCGTTATCCCAGGTGTATGACTGTGCACCAGAAGCGGTGAGCGTAACATCATCCCCCAAACAAACAGTCACATCATTCCCTGCAAACACATTAGGAATAGGATTTACGATTACGGTGACTTGATCAGTGGAAATGCAGTTATCAAGATTTGCAGTAACAGTATAGGTAGTTGTTCCCACCACCTGATTAAAAGGCACTCCGTCGTTGACTCCATTGTCCCAGGATATGATTGCCCCGTCAGGATTGCTAGCCGTTAAACTAACCTGAATACCTTCACATACTTCTTGGTCAGTCCCAGCATCGATGTTGGGTGCATTGGGGTCTACAAGAGTGATATTCGTATCGTTTATACCAGTACACAGAGAAGTGGCATCAGCAACTACAAAAGAAGTATAATCACCAATAGATAGACCTGTTATAAGAAGTTGGCCACTGGCATCAGCTATAAGATTAAGAGGCCCAACAGGGTTTCCATTATTGGTATACCCAACAGTGTATGCCGCTCCAGGAGTTAAGCCACTTAGTACAATAAAACCGTCATTTATCCCGCACCCCGATGGGTTAGTTCCAGCAGGTGTAAACACAGGATTTGGAGTAACTGTTACATCCACTTGATCAGTAGAAACGCAGCTTAATAAGTCAGCAGTAACAGTATAGGTTGTTGTTCCACCAGGGGGTGTAAAAGCTACACCATCAACAACTCCATTATCCCAAGATATAGCAGCTCCGTTAGGGTTGTCAGCTGTTAGTGTAACTTGCTCTCCATCACACGCAACTTGGTTATCTCCAGCATCTACGACAGGAAAAGGATTTATGGTGATGGTTACTTGGTCAGTAGATGTGCACCCATCAAATTCTGCAGTGAGTGTATAGGTAACTACCCCTGGTGCTTGAATGAAGGGAACACCATCTGTCACTCCATTATCCCAAGAAATATTTGCTCCATCGGGGTTATCTGCTGTAAGGGTGACAGGAGTGTCTTCACATTCCACTTGGTCAGTCCCAGCACTAACAATAGCAGCAATGGGTTCAATTAAATTTATAACCGAAGGGTCCACTGTTGTACATCCGTTTAGGGTTAGTGTAAAGTTTGAGTAAGTTCCAGCCCCAAGATTATTAATTAAAATAACTCCTGCAGCATCAGATAGTAAGTTGGCAGGACCAACGGTAGTTGCTCCTTGTGAATAAGTTACTTCGTATGTGGTATTGGGATCAAGTCCTTCAATAGCAATACTTCCGTCTGCCAAAGCACATTCCGTTGGATTGGTAGGAGATAACGTGAATGTTGGAGGTAAATTAATGGTGACATCGAATGATGTTTCATCAAAGCAGTTGGGTGTTGTTCCGGTTTGGTCATAAATATAATAGGTTGTGGTTCCTGGAGTATTAACCACATCTCCTGAGTTTAGTGCAGTGCCTCCGCCATTAGGTGAGGTATAAAATGCTTCATTACCACTTAGGTCTGTACCAGTAATTGCAGGGAGAATATACTCATCACATTCTTCGGCATTTACCAAAGGATTTAATTGTGGTGTTGGGTTGATTGTTAATTGAAAAGATTCTTCATCAAAGCAATTTGGAACAGTTCCTGTTTCATCATAGATGTAGAGTGTAACAGGATAATTGGTAAAGTCTGGATAATTCACTGTGGCACCTACTAAGTACTGTACACCCCCTGCATTGGGAGCTGTATAGTACGCTTGATTTCCGGATAAATTAGTTCCATTGATTGCAGGGAAAGTGAATGCATCACAGATTGTTTGGTTGGCTAGAGGAGTGATTAAAGGAACAGGATTGATGGTAATATCAAAAGTCGCTTGATCAAAACAAATTGGATCAGGAGTTGTATAGGTTACTGTATAGGTCCCTGGAGTAGAAGCAGATAAGTCTATTGAACCAGAAGTTGCGTTAATCACAAGCCCTGCAGGAGCGAAAGTAAAGGTTCCTCCTGGAGTACCTGTAACAGCTGCGGTTGGATCAACTTCATCTTGACAATATACATCGGTAGGATATGAAAAGGCCGGATCTTCCACTCCAGAGAATGTTCCGGTTACTTGAATCGGACAACCGTTGTTATCAATCAAATCAAAAGACCATGCATCACCATCTACCAACCCTGTAATGGTGATTGTACCTCCATCGTTTGCTGTGGTGTTTCCAAAAGCAGCATTTGCTGGTGCTAGGTTGCTTGCAGTAAACTGGGAACCATCCACTGCAGGAGCTCCACCGTTTACCGTAACAGTGGCTGTACCATTTTGACAGTCTTGTACTTGACTGGCACTAACCTCTGGAAGGAACGTAACAGGATAAGTAGGCCCAAGGTCATAACACCAGTTACCACCATTTAATGAGATGGCATAAATACCATCCATCATGCTGTACATGGTAACAGGCACGAAATAAAGGGTTGTTCCATCACCTGAATTATTAATGATAGTCCAAGCTTGATTCGCTGTAGATGCTATTCCTAATAAACAAGGATCCGTTGTGATATCATCTGGAACCCCAATAGAGGGAGGGCAATCATATACTAATAACCACATCCCAGGGTCGTAGGTTACTCCTGCTAAATTAAAATCTTGAGAAGGAATGAATCCAGCAGTATTTGAAATATCTAATTCGTCTCCGAAACACAATGCCCAAGGATTTGATGAGTTTGCATCCCCATTTACCCCATCACTGAAAAATCCAATCTCAGCTTCACACACACAATTAGCTGGGTTATTATAGGGGCCAACGTTGATGGTACATGCAGCATTAGCAGTAAAAGTTGCTGTTATTGAACAGTTCAATGTCCCGTCAGAATTGAGGCCTGTAAGTGCATAATTGATCGGACTTACAAAGGGAGCGTTAAATGTTTCTTGGTTTCCATTACAATCTTCAATAATTAATTGTCCAGAGGAAGGTGGGTTTATGAATTCTACCAATCCAGTTACTTCAAATGTGTTATCCGTAGGGTTACATGCGGAAATATTGGCTTCAATGTAAGTAAATGAGCAAGGACATGTTGGTGCTGTATAGTTTAGTGGACCATTCGAGCATCCTTGGTCAGCGGAGAAATATGCCGTTAAATCACAAGCGCCACCGTCTGCAGGAAGACCAGTAATTGTGTAGTTCACTGTTCCATTATTAGGAAAAGGGTACGTATCCACAACATGCTGAGTTCCAAAACAATCTTCCACAATTAAGCTTCCTGACGTTGGAGCATCGGTAAAATCGATGGAACCCGTAATATCATAGGTGCCTTGACCCGTGTTACAAGCTCCGATTGTAGCTTCGAAAAAATCTACATTACAAGGAGAAATGATTGAACAATCTGTTGCACCTGTTCCACCTGTTTGAGTAAGAGTTATGTTTTGATTGACATTTGCAAAATTAGTGATGAGCATGACATAAACATCTCCTACTTGAGCATTAGGAATTCCAGGTGTTTCCATGTTTGTGCTAGAAAAACTACAACCTTGGGAAACTGTTGTAGTAAAGGGAAAAGCACCCGTTGTAACATCCGGAACTACATTTTGATGATTTCCACAATTATTTTGAGCATCAGCTAAACTATTATAAGGCCCCCAGATAATGAAATCAATATCATTAGGCGCTGTCAGACTCATAATGATATCCCCGTTTTGAGAAATTTCTAGATAAAACCACGAAGGATTTGGTGCTGAAAATAAGCAGTCATAGTTATTACCCAGCTCATCAACAACAGCATCTCCATTGTTTATATTTGAGGTAAATGAAACACCTGCATCTGTACAAATAGGTTCCATATCTGCACAATTTGAGCCTCCAGCTTGCGCATTTAAAAAATGGCTCATTATTAAAGTTAACAATAGCAGGGCGAAAGAACCAAATTTTATTAAATTCATAAGATGTGTTTTTTAGACAAAAATCATTTAAGAGTTGATAACTTTTTTGTAAGGTGACTTTTTTCCTCAACCAACTCAGCTTTAATTCTCGACATTTCTCTAAACCAGCCCTTGTTGATAGCCTCCTCTTTTTGGGTTTGGTCTGATTCAATGTAATTTACCTTTGTATCTATTGCTTCAATTTGGCTATCAATTTTTGCTATTCGGTTTAAGCAAGCCTCCTTTGTATTCATCGAATTTACATTGGTTACTTTTTTTCGTGTTCCATTTGAAATAGTTTTGGGAAAAGATTGAGAATCTCCCTGATTACTGTTTGTTTCGTTTTCATTATCGACATTAAAGGATTCGGACCGTACATTTTGCTCACTATTTTTCAACTGAGAAAAACTACCAGATGATGGTGTATTTTCAATTTTTGTTTGCGTGATAGGTTTATTCGAAACATATTGAATAATTTCAGGTTTTTTCTTAGAATCAACTACTTTCTTTTCCACCTTTACCGACTTCAATTCCGTCTTTTTGATCGTAGAAATTTCTTTAGAGGTTACTACTTGATTCTCTTTTCTCGTTTGCCCATAACTCCAGGTGATGGCTACAGAAAAAAGTACTACATTCAATGTTTTTATTGCAATAGATTTCATATGTTCGGTTTTTACAACGACAAGATAACGCAGAAAAACTAACTAGGTTGCTTTATTTTGTTTTTTTTGAACCGATAGCCATATAAAATTCGTAAGTAATAATAATTTTGTCCGTATCGTATATCATTGAAACGTATGGTCTTATTGTCAAATTGCAAGTCAATCATACAGAACCAATTACTGACATTATAACCTCCCATTAGCCGCAAGTCATAGCGTGGTGCAAGTCCTAAAAAGCCTCTAGTGGTATTATTGAATTGATAAAACTTCGATTGTAATACTAAACCCAGCCCAGCCATACCTCCATATTGCCATCCTTTCACATTATTTATGTAAACATATCCCGGGACAGCCCCAAAGTCGAACGCTGAAAAAGCATTTGAAGAGACAATCGATCGAATATCGTTAAGATGGTCACTCGGCATGAGTCCCGTTGAGTTTTCCACCCCATGCAGATTCATTGTATATTTTACAAAAAATGAGGTCACATCTTCTTTATAATTCCCAACAATCCCTAATGCAGCCTTCCGGTTGAAGGATTTATTCTTAAAGCGATAACCATTGAGTCCAATTGAAGCACTTCGTAAGTTTGGTTTGAGTTGGTTCGAGCTACCAGGGGAAACTAATGTATCACTGAAGCGCACCGCATCAATGAGCGAAAACCCTTGATAGGAATGGATGTCGAACGCAAAATACCAACGCTTTATGTCAAAGTTAAGGTCAATATCAAAATAACTCGTTTCCCCAAATTTTGTTGTGGTTTTTAAATAACCAGGTAGTGCGAAATTTAGGCCAAGTGAAAGCCATTTGTAAGAAAACCCCAGCCCTAATACCGCATTCATATTTGCTCTGTATTTTAACGTCTCTTTTGTTGAGTTAAAATCTCCTCGAATACTAAAGGGAGCTGTATTATATCCTAATGAACTTTTGAGAACCAATTGTTCTTTGTACAAATTGTAAGGAACAGAATCATTTTGGGCACTTACCGCGTGAACAAAACTAAAGAGAAGAATGACCAACAGAATGCGCATACAAAACAAAAATAAGCTTATTCCTATAAATAAAGTTTGTTTTTGGGGAATGCTTTCTATTTTTGTACGGAACTGAATTCCATGAAGAAACTATATAAATTTTTGCTAAATAAGCTGCCGAGACCTCTACTGATTCGACTGAGCTATCCATTCAAATTAATTGCTCCGCTCTTGTACAAAGGAAATAAAGTAGAATGTCCCGTTTGTGAGCGTTCGTTTAGTAAATTTCTTTCGTATGGTTCAGAAGTTGCCCATCGAGAGAGTGTACTTTGCCCTTACGATCTTACACTTGAGCGTCATCGTTTGATGTGGTTGTATTTGAAAAGCGAATCCAATTTCTTTACGGATAACTTAGAAGTTCTTCATATTGCGCCAGAACAATGTTTTCATAAAACATTTAAAAATCAGAAAAATCTGAGCTATCTCACCGGGGATTTAGTTTCTCCTATTGCTGATATGCACTTTGACTTACACAGTATTCCACTGGAGGAGAATCGGTTTGATGTCATTTTTTGTAATCATGTGTTGGAACATGTTAACGATGCCATGCAGTGCATTCGTGAGTTAAACCGCGTCATGAAACCAGGTGGATGGGGAATTTTTCAAGTGCCTCAAGATTTTTCGCGAGAAGAAACGTATGAAGATAAATCAATTACGTCGCCGGAAGAGCGGGAAAAGCATTTCTGGCAAAAGGATCATGTGCGACTTTTTGGAAAGGATTATCCGGATTGGTTGAAAAAAGCTGGGTTTGAAATCACTGAATACATTCCTTCCGATCATTTTTCTGAAGCCGAAATCGCTCGTTTTCGTTTGATGGAAAAAGAGGTGCTTTATATTGCTCAAAAACTGCATTGACTCGATTGAAAAATCCAGATTCAATACCACTATTACCGGAACAATTTTGTCAGCGTATTGAGCTGGATTGGCCACATGCTGCAGCGGAGGATTTATTGCGGTCCCTCAATGAGCAAAGTCCAATTTCTATTCGTTTGCATAAACTGAAGTCGAGTGCGTCTTTCGAAGAAGAAAAGATGATTCCGTGGACAGTTTTAGGTCGGTATCTTCGAGAGAGACCAAGTTTTACACTCGACCCACTATTTCATGCCGGCGCTTATTATCCACAAGAGGCAGGTTCCATGTTTGTGGAATGGATAACCAATCAATTAAAGCTTCCAGAAGAACCGATATTATTAGATTTATGTGCAGCTCCTGGAGGTAAAAGCACCATTTTATTAGATTTTCTTCAAGGCAAGGGAATCTTAGTTTCAAATGAGATCATTCGTAGTCGATCGTACATTTTGCGCGATAATATTTCAAAATGGGGTTACTCGAATTGTATCGTCACGAACAATGCGGTAGAGGATTTTAACCAGTTCGGTTCAACATTCGATTGTATTTTAGTTGATGCACCTTGCTCTGGTGAAGGTATGTTTAGAAAAGATCGGAATGCCAGAGCGGAGTGGAGTGTTGAGAATGTGAGAACGTGTGAAGTCAGACAACAAAACATTCTGAGTCACTGCGCTGATTTGGTAAAAGACGGAGGGTATATCATCTATTCTACATGCACGTTCAACAGAGCGGAGAATGAATTGCAGCTGCTCGATTTTATGGAGCATAATTCGTTCGAAGCGGTTCAACTTGAAGTGGACGAATCATGGGGTTTAACCAAGGATACGTTAGGGTTCGGTTTTTATGCACTACCTGCTAATATGCAAACAGAAGGATTTTATTTTGCAGTGTTGAGAAAGGCGGATAGTACAACACATGAATCTTCTAAAAAGAAAGTTAGAAGTAAAAAGAAAAAGTCGCGTGAAATTGTCATGGAGACTTTTGTACAATTACCTTCTCCTCATTTCGAGGCCTACGATCAACTCGAAAAAAACGAGTTTATTTTTGCTTTTCCTTCTGCTCAATCTTTCCTGGCGAAAGAGTTCTTGAATAACTTAACCATTGTAAAGTGGGGCGTGCGACTCGGAACTAGGATGAAGAATAAATTAGTTCCAGACCATGAGTTGGCTATGAATATTGGGTTAAATGAGGGATTTCCACGTGTTGAGCTTTCGAAAATTGATGCGTTACGCTATCTAAAAGGAGAAACATTTTCCATTGACGCTCCACAAGGATGGGTAATTGTTACGTATCATGAATTATCACTTGGATGGATAAAATCCATGGGGAATCGATTGAATAATTATTACCCGAAAGAATTGCGAATACGGATGGAATTGCCAGATTCCATTTAAAAATTGGAGCACATTACCCCTTCTTTTAGTGCTGCAGGTGAAATCCAAACTTCTTGAATGGACAATTGTCGGATCACCCAACGCGTTTTCACAGCTGCTATGTGTATCATTTTCTTGCGTATGTCAGAAATATAATCGTTGCGTTCTCTTTCTGCTTGGGTAGAATGAATCAGCACTTCTAGTACTTTCATAAGTGGCTTAAAATCAAGCTGCGCAGACTTCCATTCATCAGTATATTTTTTTTCGAAGATAAATTCAAAAAATGTTTCAAAGCTTCCTGAAGCTCCAATTAATGCGCTGCACGAATGTGTTTCAAAGAAATCGCCTGTATTTGCCGCTAAAAACTCTTCAATCTCACGGATGTTTTTGGTGGTTAGCGGATCGGATAGATTAAATTTTTGAAGCATTCGTGAAACTCCAATGTCGAAACTTTGGAATTCCCTCAGCCCTATTTCATCTGCGTTTATAAACTCAGTACTGCCTCCACCGATGTCCATGATACAGGACGGTTTTGTGAATGAATGTACGAGTTTCACTCCTTCAAAAATGAACTCAGCTTCGCGCAACCCATCGATGATTTCAATGTGAATTTCTGTTTTCTCTTTCACTGAGGAGCAAAATTGAATCCCATTTTTGGCTCCTCTTAGGGCAGATGTTCCGAACGCTTTAATGTGTTCGACCTTTCTTTCGTGACACACATGCTTAAAATGTACTAATGCATTAATCCCTCGCTCGAAAGCGTCAGGAGCAATTCGGTTTTCATTGAGTCCTCCCATGCCTAAACCAACAGGAATTCGCTCGTTATGCAGAAACGCGAAGCGATTTTCCTGCTTCTGAAAAATCAATAGATTAAATGTGTTTGTCCCCAAATCAATTACGGCTCCTATCATGTTAACTGTTTTTAAGCCATCGAATAATTAATCGAAATTTCAACCGATGTCCAAATTGAAGAATACCGTTTTTGTAGATTCTTCCCGCAAGTCGAAATAAAATGGACCCAGCCAGAAAAATTAGAAAAAGAGAAAAATAGAGTTTCCAAACATCTCCTTCGCTGAAGCCTCGGGACAATTCAATCATCATTACCACAGGAGAAGTAAAGGGAAGATACCCTAGTATTTCAGCTAACGAAGTTTGAGGATGGTAAATGACGTAGTACCCTGAAAGTAGGGATAAAACAAGTACAATACTAATTGGAATAATGTATTGTTGACCGTCTGATTCTGATCCCATGGCTGAACCAATCATAGCGAAGAATGACCCGTAGAAGAAATATGCCCCCAAAAAGAAAAGCACAAAAAACAGCAGCATATTGGTAAAGTGAATGTCACGGTAAACAAGGTCTACGAAATCATTGTAGTTCCGAGCAGTTAATGCAAATTTATCCAATGCTTGTTGGGCCACGTCTTGTGACATTTGCTCCACCAGTAATGTAGGGTCAAGAAGATCAGGAAAGAAGGTCTGGCGAAACAGGTATAAACCAACTCCAATTATTAGCCCCCAAAGTACAAACTGCACCAGAGCCGTAACACCTACACCGATTACTTTACCTGTGAGAAGCTGTCTCGGGTGAACACTAGCAAGTAAAACCTCTACGACACGATTGGATTTTTCGTTTGCAACACCTCTCAAAATGGTCATGCCGAATAGAAAGACAAATAGCAGTATTCCGATTCCAAAAAGATATCCTACCCAAGCAGCTTTATGGTTGATTTCATTTTTAGGGTCATAGGTGTTTTTGAAAGAGAAATTCATGGATTGTTTGATTTCTCTGAATTTCGAAACCTCTAGGTCAGTAAACTGTTTCACCATGATTTCTTCAAAGCGACGTTCAACGTGATAAATTAGTCTCCGCTGAATGCTTTCAGAGGGCAATTCTCGGTAGGAAACAATTACTTGTTTATTCGAAATGATCTTTTCGTTGATTAGCACGGCAAGATCGTAGTCTTTAAACTGGTCGAGTGTAGCAAATTGATCGTACTCTACGAATTCATTTATGAAATGAAATGTAAAGCGAGGGTCTTGTTTTGGAGCAATTTTATTCTCCATAATTTCAGTTTTGTCCATAATAAGGACGTTCCAATGCTGTTTCTCAGACCCTCCCAATGAAAAAAGGGCATAAACTAATCCAAGGACAAAAAGTGGCCCAAGTAATGCGGTTAGCAAAAAAGACCTCGAGCTAATGCGTTCTTTCAGTTCTCGTTGCGCGATAAGTTGAATTTTACGCATGTTCTACCTCCTTTCCTGCATTGATTTTTTTCATAAATACATCTTCCATGCTTGGCAGAACCTCTTGAGCACTAATGATCTTCACTGCGGGAAGAAGCGTAGACAACAAGTCATTGAATTCATTTTCACCCCGCATTTTGAGATAAACAGTAAATGTAGTATCGTTGTGCACCTCTTTCGAAATGATCTCATACCCAGCCCAAAGAGCAGTGGCAAAAGCAATCATATTACCTGTAAATGTAATTGAAAACACCCCTTCTTTATGTTCACTGCGAATGTCATGTATGGCGCCTTCCATTATTTTTTTTCCTTTATGAATGAGCACGGCACGATCACAAATTTCCTCTACACTTTTCATATTATGTGTAGAAAGAATGATGGTTTTACCTGCCACTCGAAAGGCATTTAGTTCAGCTCGAATTAAATCCACATTAATAGGGTCGAACCCACTAAAAGGTTCGTCTAAAATAAGTAGGTCTGGATCGTGAAGAACAGCGCAGATAAATTGAACTTTTTGCGCCATCCCTTTAGAAAGCTCTTCAATCCGTTTTTTGCGCCATCCCTCTATCTCAAACTTTTCTAACCAATAGTCCAACTGCTCTTGCGCATCATTTTTTGGCAAACCTCTCAATTGACCAAGGAATAACGCATGATTTTCTACAGTCATTGTTTTATAGAGGCCTCGTTCCTCTGGCAGGTAACCAATATTTTTGAGGTGCTCACTGGTCATTCGTTTTCCATTCAACGAAAGATATCCTTTGTCAGGCTCGATGATTTGATTGATTATACGGATTAGGGTAGTTTTTCCAGCACCGTTGGGACCAAGTAACCCAATAATTTGTCCAGAGGGAACATCAAAGGAAACGTCTTCCAGTACTTTTTGCCGATAATACGATTTGAATATTCCTTCGAGTTGAAGCATACCACGATTTTAGTTGGATAAATATAGTAAGAGTATTCTAAATGTGATTCTTGGACTTGAATATCCGGAACATTATCCTTCCATTTTAAGGTGATAGTTGATTTAACAGTCGTTTATTGATGGTCCTGCCTTTTTGTTTCGTTTTTTTGACAAATAGTATTTTTTAGAAGCTATTTCCTTTATACTTACTCTGAATTCACTTAATTTTGACTAAAATTATTTTGATACCTATGAAACTACTTATTGGATTACTCCTTGTCCTATTATTTTTCAGTGGAGCTATTGCTCAAGGGAAGCATGAGAATTCTGGCTTTTTAGCAAATGACCGCATGCGAGAACTGGGAATGCCATTCACTTCTTATTCCTCAGTGGACGGAATGGTGGCAGGAGAGGAAAAATTTATTTCAATTGCTCCTACACATGTTTTTTCTTGTTTTGGGGTTGGTTGGCAGACGGCCAATTTATCGGTTGATCCAGCTCTTTTTCGAGTAATATATCGCACGTTAGAACCAACTGGTAGTTGGTCTGAATGGATTGAAATGGAAGGTGAAATAGCGCCAAATGAAACACCGACGGGAAAGTATTGGACAGAGGCTATTTTTACCCATAATGCAGAGAGTCACCTGGAATTAGAATTGAAGATTATTACTCCGGTTTTGGTAGAAGAAATTCAAATAGATATCTTTGATGGGAATTATAAATCAGCAGATGATGTTGCGTTAAAAGATTACTCGAAACCTATCACATTAGTAGAAAAATCCGGCAGAAATTGTCCTGAATTTCCGCCAATGATTACTAGAGAACAATGGTGCGGAGGTTCCGCAGCGTGCAGTCAAGTATTAACCCCATATACGCCTACATATATATCTCCCACACACATCGTGATTCACCATGGCGCTTCTCCAAACACATACACAGATGGACAAGCTGTCGTTCGTTCATATTACAACTATCATGTAAACACCCTAGGTTGGGCAGATATTGGTTACAACTATATAGTGGATAAGTATGGCAACTTTTTTCAAGGAAGACACAATCCTAATTTACCAACCACGGATGTAAGAGGGGCACATGCTGGGGCTGCAAACAATGCCTCCATTGGGATTAATTATCCAGGGAATTTAGACGTGACCCTTGCTACTCCAATTCAGATGCAACGTGTGAGTGAACTTTTAGCGTGGTGGTTTGACCACAAGGCGTATGACCCGCTTTCGACCGCGAGCATGCAAACACAAGCTTTTGGTATTCAGGTTCAACCGCGTATAACAGGTCATAGAGATATTGGAAGCACGTCTTGCCCAGGAAATGATTTACATGCCCAACTTCCAGATTTGCGTGCTGCTGCGAAACAAATTATTGATGATTGCAATAGCGTAATTACTGATATTGATAATCCCGCCACAGAAGTTCAGGCAACCTATGATTGGCGCGGATATGACTTTTGGGCCGAATTTAGTGATAGCGATAATCCAGGTGGAAGCGGTGTTGAAGATCAGTATTATCAAGTATTAGATTTTGATGGTTCAGAATGGAGGGCGAATTCACAAAACGGGTTTTTTAATGATGATTTCACGTCAACAATCCACCCGGAATGGACGATTCAAGATGGCACTTGGAGTATCATTACAGGTAGTTTATATCAAAGTGATGAACTAGTTGGGAACTCCAATGCGTATGCTTCCTTAACTCAATCGGATCAATATTCATACCTGTACCAGTGGTCAGGAATAATTGGGGGTACAGGAACAAATCGCCGTGCCGGATTGCATTTTTTTGCAGACAACCCCACTTTACCTAATCGCGGAAATTCCTATTTGGCATGGTTTCGTGCGGATGATGATGAATATCATTTATATAAGATTGAAAATGACGTGTTAAACTTGGTGCAAGCAGTCCCTTGGACGATTAGTACAAGCACATGGTATGATTTTAAGGTTTCGTTTGATCCACAAACTGGTCGTATAGAATCATTTATCAACGACGTATTAGTGGGGAGCTATTTGGATCCAACACCATTCGTTTCGGGACAATTTATTTCCTTGAGAAATGGAGATTCAGAAGTGTATTTTGATGATTTAAAAGTGCGAAAGAGCAGGTCTTTTCAAGAAAAGATTACAGTAGGAGATTTGTCTACCAATGATGTGCGTTTTGAAAGTCCAAATACAACACAAGATGCATGTCGTATAAATTCGATTGTTAAGGATATAGCGGGAAACTGGTCGGATCAAGATGCACGACAAATTTATGTGGATTGGACGTTACCAACAACAAGTTCAACTACTGCTAATAACTGGCAAACACAAGACTTCCTGGTAGACTTTACCGATGAAGATAATGTAAATGGTAGTGGAGTTACACGTAGGTTTTACCAAGTAATTGATTTTGATGGATCTAATTGGCGTGCGAATGCAGATCGTGGATTTTTCAGTGATAATTTTGATGAGGTCAGCGGAATCCATCCAGATTGGACGCAGGTGAGTGGTTCATGGACAAATTCGAATGGTTATTTGGAACAAACTGATGAGTCACTCAGTAACACCAATATTTACGCGCACTTGAAACAAGATTTATCAAATCGCTATTTGTATAACTTTCAATTCAAATTGGATGGAACAGGGAACAATAAACGGGGCGGGTTCCATTATTTTTGTGACGATCCTACGGCAACGAATCGCGGTAATTCATATTTTATTTGGTTTCGTCAGGAGTTACAAACCTTGGAGTTTTATCGCGTGAACAATGATACCTTTTCGCAAGAAAAGGTGTATCCTGTAGAGTTTCAACAAAACACATGGATGGATGTCAAAATTGTTTATGATCGAATTACTGGGGAGACATTGGTTTACATGGATGACCGATTAGTAGGGGATTGGCAAGATGACAATCCAATACAATCGGGAGACTACATTTCATTTAGAAGTGGAAATAGCAATTTGGCGATTAGCAATTTGAAAGTATATCGCACACGCTTTCCTCAAGTGAATATAACTGTAGGTTCTTCTGCTGTGGATATACGTTATGAAAATCAATCTCCCACGCTATTTTCAGCAAAAGTTAAGTCGATTGTGAATGATGAGGCGAATAATTTATCCGCTGTTCATTTCCAAGATTTATATGTTGATTGGACTCCACCGACAGGGTTGATAAACATATCAGACGGAGTAAGTTCAGACATCGATACGTTTTATACACCTAATTCTATTTCTGCGAATTGGGACGAAGCGTTGGATGCAAATTCTGGGATTTCCCATTATATGGTTAGTGTGGGAACAGTTCCAGGAGCAAATGACATTATACCATGGAGCAACGTGGGGAATACACTGAGTCATACGTTCACTGGGTTGTCGTTAGCAACGAATACCACTTATTTTGTAAATAGCGCGGCGGTGAATGGTGCTGGTTTGGAAAGTGATGTTGTTTCTTCGAATGGGCAGTATTTAGAAGTGAATGCTTTCCTATCAGAGAATGAGTTTCTACCATTTGTTCTATTTCCGAATCCTATACAAGATGAAATTGTAATTGAATTGAATCAAGAAATTCTATCTTTTGATGTGGCGTTATACTCAATGAGTGGCCAAATTGTATGGAAAAAGTCCGATATTCAGAATCATACGGGAATGGTTAGTTTGTCACTTCCACCTCATATTTCCAGTGGAATGTACGTATTTGAACTTAGCTCAGAAGAACTTCAATGGAAGGTGAAGGTAGTGAAAGAGTAGATGGGTAAAAAGAATCAAGTTCTGCTTCTGTCCTATTTCGCTATCCATAGGTTAGGATTCAATTGATTCACTTGTCCATCTTTTACTTCGTGAATTTCGAAGTGTGCTACAGAAATTTTTCCGTCTTTTGTAGGAAGCAAAGAACCTACAGGAGTTTTTGTTTTAACTTTTGCTCCTTTAGTTACGTAGGCATCCTGAAGATTCGAGTAGACACTTCGATAATTCCCGTGTTTTACAATCACTACTTTCCCGGCTCCTGGAATATTGATTATGCTTGTTACTTCGCCGTCGAATACAGCTCTTACAACAGCATTTTTCGGCGTGCTAATGTCAATCCCGTTGTTTTGTGTAAATACTCCAGGAAGAGTTGGGTGGGCATTTTTACCATAATTTACTGTAATTGTACCTTTTTCCACAGGCCAAGGCAGTCTACCTTTATTCACTAAGAAATTGTTTCCAGCCAGGATTGATTCTTTTGTGTCCATAAAAGGTGCTGGAACATTGTCTTTTTTAGGTGGTTCAACCGTCGCAATATCTCCAGCTGCTTGTCGCTTGGCTTCTTCTGCTTTTCGTTTTGCTTCAGCCTCTTTTCTTGCTTTTTCGATTCGCGCTTGTTCTGCTTTTATTTCACGTTGAATTTCTGCCTGAATTTGTTGTTGAAGCACGATATTCTTTTGTTCTTGATCCCTCAGTTCAGCTAATATTTCTTGTTCTTTGGCTTTTAATTGTAGGTAGATGCGCTCTTTTTCCTTTTTAGCTGCAACAATTTCGGCACGCTCTATTCGTTTTAACTCAGCGAGCTCCAACTGTCGTTCGAGTACTGTTTCTAATTCAGTTATTTCTACCTCCATCAACTCCATATTCTGACGGATTAAGTGTAGCTGTTTCTGTTGAATCTCAGCTAATTTTTCTAGATATAGCTTTCGTTTCATAGCTTCTTCAATCGACTCTGCACTGAAGAAATACATCATTTTACCATATTTACTGCGCAGTTTATATGCGTAAAGCAGTAGGTCAGCATATTGTTGTTTTAGTTTATCAATTTCGTTCCCGAGTTCTTCTATTCGTTGCTTTTTTTGCTCTATTTTTAGTTCCGCAGCTTTTATTTGATTGTCAATATTGGCTAATAATTGCTCTCTAAAACGCACCTGTTGGTCAATAAGCCGAACTTCTTCGAGAGATAGGTCCGTTTTCTGCTTGCTTGCTTCAAAAAGCAACTTGGTGGTTGCTATTTGTCGCTCCAAATTTTTTTGCTCGTTTTTAAGTCGATCAGATCCTTTCTGTCCAAAAGCTGAAAAGCATCCCAGTACATATAGTATGAGGACAAGTTTATTCACAGCGTATGTAATTTTCAGGTACTACGAGGAATAGTTCGCTTGGTTCGTTTATTGTCGATTTCGTATATTTTAAATCGATGTAAATGGTATCACGAGGCGTAAATACAGTGATGTCACTATCTAAGGGGACTGAATATCCGTTAACGAGCTCATAAGAAAAATAGTTAACCATGATTGAAGTTGTATCAACAGGACTGTCGATAATAATTCGTTTGAGCTGTTCGGTGTCATTAGACAAAAAGTAACGGATATAAACATCGCCAGAATCATCTTTGTCGGACTTCCGTAAACTTCTTTTGTTATGTGAAGAAATCACGTAATTATAGGGGTCATTAATTTGATGATACTTTTCGTTAATATCCCAGCCTACTGGCAGACCCAATAGAAACTCTTCAATGTTTTTGTGTTCAAAATCAATATTGAATGTTTTTTTCAGGTAGCTCATTCCTTCCTGGATATAGCAATCTCCTCGTTTATCTACAATGGTCAACGTATCTGGAGTCACCATGGTATTATAGATTGGAATTCGAGCAAATGTAATTAGGGCATTCAAAGCACTGTCAGCTCTCATCCGTATAGATGTTTTAAACGAAATCTTTAATTCCTTGTCGCTATAACGGGAAGCAATCTTAGTGTAGAAATGTGCTGGTCTTCGTTTCGAAAGACTATCCAGTTTTGCAATTAATACCTCGGCTTTCACTTTAGGAAGTTTCTCAGCGATTTCTGCATGTCTAGATTTTCCGCAAGAGGCGATGAGCAAAAGTACCCCGGTAAATGTAATATATTTAATAATAGCGGGGCGCATAATATGTTTTTTCGTTAATTTTCTTTGTAATCATTGTGTTTCGAGATTCTAGTTCTTGAGCTATCTTCCAAGTCAATACCGCTTTTTCCGTATTTCCATTTAAGAAGTAGGCATCTCCCAATAAGTCTGTTATTTCAGCTTTGTAATCTACTTTTTGAACTGCACTTTCGAGTAAAGCAATTGCTTTTGAAAATTCCTTTTGTTTCAAGTAAACATGCGCCAATGCGTTAATAAAAGTCGTATGCGTCTGATCCTCCCGAATGAAAGGCTTGAGCAGTTTCTCGGCCTTATCGAGTTCCATTTCTGCTTGCGCCAAAGAATAAGCATAAGTGCTATTAATTAAAATTGATTCTCCATCGAATTCCAATGATTTTTCAAATTGAGTTATTCCATCTTTAGTGTTCCCATTGGCAAAGGCAATTTCTCCTCTGCGCATAGCGTAGCGGGCCGTTTGAGTGGCATCATCAATAATGAACAACTCTCCTTGATTGAGAAGGTCAGTTGCTTCATCCAAGTTATTCAATTGGAAGGCTCCTTCCGCCGCTGCGAAATACACGAAGGGTAATGAAGGGAATAGAGAAATCGCTTCAGTTGCATCCTCGTAGAGGGCTTTGTACTCTTTGTAGGCGCTTTCAATGGCCAAAACGCTTGTCCATAGTCTGAACTCAGCATTATTTTTTTCCAATGCTTTGCGGTAGGATGATATGGCTTCCCTCGTTTTCCCTTGACTATTGTGTACTTCCGCCCGCATGGCATGAGCTCTTGCTTCATCTGGATGAGTATTTACAAGGTAGTCGAGTGCTTTTATTTTCTTTGCATTATAGTCGGAACCAATTTCTTCAAAGTATTGAATAAGAAGTATTTTATCGTGTAATTGTATATCGCCACTTGTCATTACTGCGGGTAACGATGTTATAAATGCAGCATAGTCCTTTTTTTCAATGGCATTTTTTGTAAGAATAAAATGAGCGACTCCATTTTCAGAGTCTTGTTGTACGAGTTCTTGAATAAGTGCGATAGCTTTTTCTTCCTGGCCCTCTCCTTCATAGTAGCCTATAACTGCTTTTAATATATCGATATCTTCTGGAAATGCTTTTTTAAGTTCAAGTAACTCCTGTTCAATTAACTCGGGCTTTCCTAAGTCGCGGTAGAGATCCACTTTTATCATAGTGACTTCTGGAATAGGTCCAATTTGATCCTGCATTTGATTGAATGCTTTGATGGCGCCTTCGTAATCTTGGTTGTAAAGGAGTGTTTGGCCGTATGCGTAAATCCACTCAACATGTCGTGGCTCCCATTTAACGAGTTGTTTGAAGTTGCTAGCAGCACTTTTAAAGTCTGCCTTTTCAAATTGCAAGTAGGCTAATTCTTGAGTATAGTGTCTATTCTGGGGGTCAATTTTTTGAGCAGCCAAAAAATATTCCAATGCTTCGGAACCTAAGCTTTGACTTATTGAAATCTCTCCAAGTGCGAAAAGTACAGCATCATCTGTTGGTTTTTCAGCTAGGCATACTTTTAAAAGGCGTTTTGCTTCAGCAATATTTCCACTAAATTTTAAGACGATAGCATCATGGAATTTTTCTAAATATGGATAATCTTGCTGTGAAAACACGGTTAAATCATCTTTTCCTTGATCTTGAAGAATCTGTTCAGCTGATTTCCCTTTGCGCTTTTTTTGCGCATGAAAATCGGATTGAAAACCAATTATAAAGAGGAATATGAGTGCTATTACTTTCATCAATTATTCAATAACAGAATAGTCGCCAAGACTCAAATCTTGTGCCTTTTTCAAATACTGGACGTGATTTCCAATCATAGCATTAGCGATATTACCGTGCTCGATGATGCTATTTTCTTGAACAATTGTATTCGAGATGCGGCTATTGCCCACTTTAGTATGCGCTCCTAACGAAACATGAGGACCAATAACAGAGTTAATAACCCGCACTCCTTCACCAATAAAACAAGGCGGTATAATAATGGAATCTTGAATTTCTGAAGAAGGATGAACTAGTTTTTCGTCTTTATTTTTATCAAATTCCAATACGCGTTGGTTCGTATATACTGTAACAGTTTTATTTCCACAATCAAGCCACTCGTCTACCTTCCCAGGTTTGAAGATGGTTCCTTTATCCGTTAATCTGCGTAATGCATCTGGCAGCTGGTACTCTCCGCCCTTAATAACATTATTATCGATAAGGTATTCGAGCTCAGTAAGAAGTTCCTCCCCTTTTTTAAAATAATAAATGCCAATCATCGCCAAATCCGAAACAAACTCTTTTGGTTTTTCAACAAAGTCAACGATTCGGTCACCTTCGCCTAATTTCACCACTCCGAAGGCACTTGGGTCCTCAATTTGCTTGACCCATAAGATTCCATCGTCAGAAGGGTCAATTTTGAAATCTGCTCGAAACAAAGTATCCGCAAATGCGACCACAACAGGACCAGATAATTTTTCTTTTGCACATAGAACAGCATGTGCAGTGCCCAACGGTTGGTCTTGATAATGTATGGAACCTGTAGCTCCTAACTTTTCAGCAACGGCAATTAATTCTTGCTCTACCTCCGTACCGAAGTCGCCAATAACGAAAGCGATTTCTTCTATTGGTTCGCTACAGATCGCAGCAATGTCCTCCACCAAACGGTGAACGATGGGCTTGCCTCCAACAGGAACAAGTGGTTTGGGAACTGTTAATGTATGTGGTCGAAGACGAGAACCTCTTCCCGCCATAGGTACAATTACTTTCATAGATCTATTTTACACCAGTGCTTCCAAATCCTCCAGCTCCTCTTTCTGTGGTTGAGAGTTCTTCCACCTCTAAAAATTCTGCTTGCTCCACTCTCGCAAATACAAGCTGAGCGATTCGTTCTCCGTCATTAATTACAAATGGTTGGTTTGAAATATTTACTAGAATAACTCCAATTTCACCGCGATAGTCCGCATCAATAGTTCCAGGTGTATTCAACACCGTGATTCCCTTTTTCAATGCTAACCCGCTTCTTGGGCGCACTTGTGCTTCGTATCCTGCAGGAATCTCTAAAAATAACCCTGTTTGAACCAATGTACGTTCTAGCGGCTGCAGAGTATAGGCCTTGGCCAAATTAGCACGCAGGTCAATGCCAGCTGATGCGGCTGTTTCATATTTTGGCAAATCGTGTTGTGAACGATTGATTACCTTTACTTTCATGGAGTATTCAATTTTACTTAGTCTTCAAAAGTAGTCGTTTTTAACATTGTAAAGGTCGCAAAATCGGTGATTTTTCATTAGTG
>JAQWYK010000012.1 GCA_029254025.1 Crocinitomicaceae bacterium
TTGTAAACAATAAAATAAAACAGTATGAAATCATTTATCTCATTATTCGGAATATATATGATTATATTTCTTAATTCAGGCTGCACAAATTCTGAATCCGGCAGTTCTTCAACAACAAACAACGATCCTGAATTAGTTGGCAAATGGATTAGAAAAAACAAGTATCATTTAGATTTATATAGCAATGGGATAGGTTCAAAAGATAAAAATGTTGTGGTTACTGACGATATCAAGAAATTTAAGAAAGAAAGAATAAATTGGGCTTCATTCAATGATAATTTTCTTTTAATCAATACGGATGAAGAAGTAATTGGATTTAGTTATCAGGTAAAAGGTGATACTCTATTTTTAAGACAACCTGAAGATAATTTGGAGTTTTTCATTAGAGTTAGAGATGAAAAAAATGAATCGACAAGAACAAGATAATTAATGGTTCTGTCGCATTATTAAAAATTATGAACAACCACTGTAATAAAACTTCTTACAACAACGTGTATAGTGCATAGCTACCCTGCGGGATAGCTTCAACACCATACACGGAACGTTAGCAAACATTAATAATTGTAAATACAAAAAAACATGAAACAAATTTTAACTGTAATTCTATTGGTAATGATCATTCTGAATGGAAAGTGTCAAACTCTAGATCAAGATTATATTACTGGGATACCAACTACCACATCTTTTGGCGGTCATCCATTAGGCCAAGACAATGATCAAGGGCAAAGCTTCACTCCTTACATCACTGGTAACCTTTGTCAATTAAAGGTTCTAGGGAATATTGACGATATGTTCATGACGTGCAATCCTAATGATTCTGTTGGGTTAGTGATTGAAGTGCATAACGGAGATGGATTTGCTGGTTCAGTTTTAGGAGTTAGTGATACACTATACTCTGGTGTGATTTCAAATTCTATATTAGCATTTAACTTTTCAACCGCAATACCTATATCCTCTGGTTCTGCATATACATGGGAGCTAAAGAGAGTATCTGAGTCTTGTCAAGATCTATCAGTTAGTCTGGAGGCAGAGTTCAATGGTTCCTATGCAGGAGGTGTTGCATATAACAATGGTTCACCTGCTGGCTCTGGGCAAGATATACTATTTCAATCAATAACCTGCGAAGAACAAATTACAGGTGTAGACACTAGAACCGAATGTAATTCTTACACTTGGATTGATGGGAACAACTATATTTCAAGTAATAATACTGCTACGTTCAATATTGTTGGAGGTGCTGCAAATGGTTGTGATTCTTTAGTTACACTTGATTTGACAATCATCAATTCCGCTACAGGTACAGATACACGAACAGAATGCAATTCTTACACTTGGATAGATGGAAATACTTATATAGCAAGTAACAACTCGGCTACTTTCAATATTGTTGGAGGCGCTGCTAATGGTTGTGACTCTCTAGTTACTCTAGATTTAACTATAAATAATGTATCTGATTTAACTACATCAACTTCTGGAGTAAACATAACAGCCAACAATACAGGAGTTAATTATCAATGGTTAGATTGTGATAATAACTATTCATTAATTGCATCTGAGACTAGCCAATCATTCACTGCAACAGCAAATGGCAACTACGCAGTTCAGTTAACTGAAAATGGTTGTTTAGATACCTCTGCTTGTGTAAACATAAGTACTGTTGGTGTAATTGAAAACAACTTTGGCAATAGTTTATCAGTTTATCCTAACCCTACAAGTGGTAATTTCTCAATTGATCTTGGAGATAGTTACGACAAATCAGTTATATCAATTACTGATGTTACTGGTAGGTTACGCGAATCAAAAACAATTACTCAATCAGAAATTCTGAATCTTTCTATAAACGAATCTGCAGGAATATATTTTATCACTATTCAAGCAGGAGATAAAAAGGCAGTGATTAGATTGGTAAAAGAATAAAACGATTTGCTAACATTGTATAAGCCCCATTAAAACGGGGCTTATACTTTACCGTTAGCGGTCATTGTAAAGGACGACAGAGCAATGATAAAACGACAGACAAAAAACAAGTAAAAACAAAGTAAATTATGCCAGAAGAACAAAAAAAAATACCTAAATGGATACTCATAGTATCGGGGCTATTTGCTTTCATGGAACTTGGAGTAAGTTTATTATTATTCTTTACCCCGCAATCAGTCGCAGACAAAATTGACCTTAACGCAAAAGGAGTTGACTTCTTAATTTATATGTGGGCAACACGACAATTTGCACTTGGTTTTATCTTTGCTTTTGCGACAATAAAAAAATCAATTCCGATGCTGACACTTGCATACATTTTCTTCTTGGTAATGTTTGTAGGCGACTTGATTGTTGGCGTTTTACAAAAAGACAATTCACTTATCTTTAGTGCTTTGGTAATGTGTGTAATTGCATCAACAATAATATTTTTTATTAACAAGAATAAAATAAAATGAACATCGTAATCACAATTCTACTTGTAGTAGTTGGCATCATTGCCTTACTTTTAATTATTGCTCTCTTTCTTAAAAAAGAACATTATGTAAAACGTGAAATCATCATCAATGCGCCATCTCAAAAGGTCTTTGATTTTTTAAGGCTTCTCAAAAATCAAGACAAGTTCAATAAGTGGGCAAAGGCAGACCCTGACAGAAAATGGGAATTTAAAGGAATAGATGGAACAATAGGGTTCATTATTTCTTGGAACGGTAACAAAAAAGCAGGTGAAGGAGAAAAGGAAATTATGGGAATAATTGAAGGAAAAAGAATTGAAACTCAAATTCGCTTTGTTAAACCAATGGCTATGATTGCAGATGTTACAATGGAGACAGAAGCAATATCCGACAGTAAGACTAAAGTCTCATTAATTAATTCTGGCACAATAAAATATCCAATGAATATATTTATTCCAATGGCAGAAAAGAATTTCCCTAAAGACATGGATGAAAGTTTAAAGACATTGAAAGAACTCTTTGAACAAGATGGGAAATAAACAACGAACCGCTAACAGCACCTACAAGAAATTGGCGGTTCAGTGGTTAAATGAAGCTTTGTTCTTCGTATCAAGTTTTGTGGTGGCAGAAAGTTTTGTGCTTCGAAATCGCCAACTTCTTGTAGCTGCAAACCGTTAGCGGTCATTCACACATTATAACTGATTATAAAAAATAAATTATTTTGACCAAGTAAAACAATATGGAACTATCAAAATTTTTAGATAAAATTTATCCAAAACTTCTTTCAGAAAAAACTAAAGAGAAGAGTGAGAGGGTTATCTTATGGATTGCTTTAATAAGTTTTATAATTCATTTATTAATAATTGCGTTGATAAAGTTTGATATTATTTTCATTTATGAACCATCCAATCTATTAAAAAATCCTATCGCTGCTATTTATACCCCTTTTTCTTTTATTTTAGTATACGAGGTGTATCTTTTAATTTACTACCTCCCAAAATCTACTTCTACTTATGTATCAAAGCAATATGAAATTATTGCTCTCATCATTATAAGGCGATTGTTCAAAGACCTTTCAGATTTATCACTTACGTCTAATTGGTTTAACATTAAAAATGATTTGCAATTTACCTATGATTTAGTAGCATCAATCTTACTATTCTATTTAATTTACCTATTTCATATTCACCGAATAAAAGTTTACGAAACCATTAAAAATAATAAAAACTACTCCTCAAGTATTTCAAAATTTATAAACGCAAAAAAATGGATAGCTACTGCCCTGGTTCCTTTGTTAATATTTGTAGCATTGTATTCATTTTTAAATTGGAGTATTGGTGTTTTTCAAACAAGTGATACAAACCCTATTTCTTTTAAGAACATCAATAATATTTTCTTTGAACAGTTTTTTAATATTTTAATTATTGCTGATGTAATATTATTGTTATTTTCATTTTTTCACACAGACGAATTCCATAAGGTAATGCGAAACTCTGGGTTTATTATTTCTACTATATTAATTCGAATATCTTTTTCTGTAACTGGCATCACTAATACTGCATTGATAGTTTTTGCAATATTATTCGGTCTTTTAATGCTTGTAATACATAATAAATTTGAAAAGCAGTTAGTTGCTGAACGGATTGCAAAGAATAATGAATAGGAAGTATAAATGTATACAAATGACAATTGATAAAAGAGAAGAACGAACCGCTAACAGCACCTACCCAAAAGGCGGGGTTTCGAGCTTTGCAGACAGTTTTGTGGTAACCGAAAGTTCAGTTCTCTGAATGAAGTTTAGTGGTAAAAATCCCGCCCTTCGTGTAGCTGCAAAACGTTAGTGGCAACCAGAAAAACAACAAATAAGAGAGAATGAATAAATTATACCTTACGATCGGGATGGTCTTTAGCATTTTAACAACATTCTCATCTTGCAACGGTAAAACCAATACTCATAACCCACAAATTTTAATAAAACAGGAATTTAAGAGTAGTAAAAAAACGAAACTTGATTCGAGAGCAACTGTAATTTTTCGAGACAAAAAAGAGAACTTATGGTTTATGGAAAAGGAAAAGGGAGTTTACAGATATGATGGCGAAAACCTTACTCTTTTTACTTCAAATGACGCTCTAGGTAGTTACAGAATTATAAGTGTTCAAGAAGATAGTTTAGGGAATCTTTATTTCGATACCCCAGAAGGAGTTTTCAAATATGATGGAGAAAAATTTTCCGCTTTGCCTATTGTTGAAAGTAAGGAATCTGAAGATGAATGGAAAGCAGAACCTGGAGATTTGTGGTTTAGAATTGGATGGGATAAGAATGGACCTTATCGCTTTGATGGAGAAAATCTTTATCACTTAAAATTCCCAAAAAATCAAATGGAAGATGAATTCTACGAGAAGTATCCGAATGCATCATTTAATCCCTATGCCATTTATTCAATTTATAAGGACAGTAAGGGGAATATTTGGTTCGGCACATCTAATCTGGGTGTTTATTTATTTGACGGAAATGAAATTAGTTGGATGTATGAAAATCAATGGATAGAGACTCCTGATGGGGGGAATTTCGGAGTTCGATCAATAACGGAGGATCAAGATGGAAATTATTGGATATGCAATGCTAATTATAAATACACACTATTGCCAAATGACCAAGAAGTTGATGGACTCAAATCAATAAACTATAAACGCCAAATTGGAATAGACATTAAAGGGAGAGAGAACTTATATTTCTTATCAATGGAACTCGACACAAACGGGGATTTATTGATGTTTGCCAACGAAGATGGACTTTGGAGAAATAATGGTAAACAACTCACTCAGTTTTTTATTAAAGACGCCGAAAGAAATATTACTCCAACATCTATTTACAAAGACATCCAAGGTGTACTTTGGTTTGGAACCGACAAACATGGTATTTATAAGTTTAACGGAAATTCATTTGAAAAATTTAAAATAAAAGCAGCCACTAACAATATGTAAAATGCATTAAAACGCATTTTACATTAAACGTTATGCACAATAAATCACGTCCGAAATAGTTGTGTTAAAATTCAACTGAAAATAATTTAATGAAATGCAAATAAATTTGACAAAGAGAATCGTTGTTTTGACTTGTCTTATATGCTCTTACAACGTGGTAAATGCTCAATCCTGGAGCAAATCATTTACAGCAGGAGGCTACGATTCAAATAATAAATTCTTAGGTGGTTCAGAGGTTTTACAATTAGTTAATCATAAAAGCATGCTATTTGCATCTGTCGGATACTGGGAAGATGAGAATAACATTTGGTATGGAGGTTCTAACAACAATATTGGTTGGGGGCAAATAAATCGGTTGGATAATCCTTCTGCTATTTGGCAAGAAGATTTATTTATGGGAGCAAACCATCTACGGCCGGAAATTCTGAAACAAATTATTTTTACAAAAGATCAATTTGGTAACCTATTAACATTTCCAGATACGGTGTTAATTGCCGCTGGCTATTCGCCTAATTATATAACGAGTATCGTTACGGTTACAAGTTTCGTAAGAAATGATGTGAATGGTACTTGGGGAGAAAGTCAAATTGTGCAAGGGAGTTTCCCTGCAGGTGAAAACTATTCCATAAGAGATATTGAAATATATGTAGACCAGCAAACTGGATTAGAATATGTATTTGCTACTGTCGGAACACAAGGAATTTATAAAGGGAAATATAATCCTGCAGCTCCAGGTAAAATCGATTGGATATCAACAGCAGAATTTGGCCCCTTAAGTATTAGACCTTTAGGTATTGAAGTAGCGAATGGGGCGCTTCATTTTTCATCAGGAAGTAAACTCTATAGACGAATTGACGGAGTTTCGCCAAGCTATGTAATAGACCATGACTTTAGTGACCTTGGCGCTACAATCAATTCTGCTGTAGGCGGCATTAGAGGTTTAACAAAAATCGATAACCCTAGTGGAGTTGACGATGCCTTCCTGTTGATGTGGTGCCCTGACGGTCAGTCTCAAGGAACTATTTATCGTCTCGAACCAGATGGTGCTGGAGGATTTAATCGTATTTATGAAACTAAATTATCCTTATTGATAGCGAGTTTTTTAGTTGGGTCAAATGCGAGCTATGTTCTTGGAGCATACAATGAGTTTTACGAATATATTGACCCCATAAGCAACGATACTATTCACCTTATAGGGTTTGAAGCAAATATATCGGGAGGTGGTCATCCAATATGGAACGGCTACTATAAAGGTGGTTTGTTCGCTAAGCGAGATTCAAATGGTCAGTACTCGATAGAAGAGATAAATGGAACTATAGGCGCAAATGATACGGCTTTAGTTGCTAACAGATGCTATGTCGCTTCACCATTTCCAGGTGAATCTGCGGTCTATTTTGGTGGGTTTGATCCAAATAGTAACTCTTCAACAAACATGGCTTGGGTGTATAAGAAAGACTATCAAGTTAATGCGATAGATGATATTACTAGGCATGAAAACAATTTTGTTGTTTACCCCAATCCCGCCAGCAATCAACTTTTTATTGAAAGTGAAAATCTTGAAGATTATGAATTCAACATTATTAATCTTTTAGGAAAGAAAGTAGCATCTGGCAGGATAAATGGGCAAACTGAAACGGTTGATATTTCATCTTTACCCCCAAATGTTTATATTCTTAGAATTGCTAATGAAGCAGTTAAATTTGTCAAAACAAACTAATGTGCATAACAAAACCTAAACTGCATTAAAACGCAGTTTAGCCAATACGTTAGCAAACCGCGCCCCTCCCATTGAACCAACTTTTTCTAAATAGCATCAGTACCATCATCTGCGTATTCGCAACGGTTGCGTTTATGTATTTTATTTTTTTCTATGGGTTGATCAACCTGGGTGACCTTACCTTTGCATACTTTCAAAAATTCCTCGCCGTTGAACTGAAGCCCATTGACCATTTACTCGTTTGGTTTTCGCCCTTGTTGTTTACGTACCCGATCATCAAGTGCAAGTTGAACTATCCACGCCAACTGATGCGCATGACGCTCATGGGGATAGGGACAACTTTTTTATCCGTTGTCGGGGGAATTGCTATCGGACTCTTTACTTAGGGAAATGATCAATCATCACCATTCCTTCTGGAGTACCTTCTTACACAACCCTTTGAGAATTATAGGACAGTCTTCATCGTCCTTGGAATAGCGACACCTATTGCAGTAGTGATGCTGCAACACGGAACGAACACCATTAGGGAAGGTACCATCGATTAACGGTATTTACAATACCTGCAACTCATCGCTTTTAAGTATATTCGTGTTTTTGGCTATACTGCCCAGCATGGGACAGTATGTAACGAAACGACACGTATGAACTTTACAAAATATGACAATTAAAAAAAGCCTTATTGTTTTTCTTGTGCCCTTTGCTTTAGCATTAGTTCAAAACAAGATGAAGGCGTGTAGCATGTATAAAATTACTGTTGATGGAAACACAATAGTGGGCTGCAATCACGATGCTTGGTTGACTACACCCAAAATATGGTTTGAGAATGCCAAACAACAAAATGAGTTTGGAACTGTCTTTACAGGATCAAGAGAAGTTTCTAAAAGTAGAACAACTCCACAATCTGGTATGAACACCGTGGGGCTGGTATTTTCGCGTCTGGCTTCATATTACCCAGAACAAAATAATCCATTTTCTGATAGGCAAAAAATAACAAACGAGGCTGACTACTTATCGGCTATACTTCATAAGTGTGCAACTGTAAAAGAGGTGAAAAAACACATTGAAGCATATGACCATAGCTTCTTTTTGAATGATGTCTTTATTTACATTGACAGTTTGGGAGATTACTTGATTGTAGAACCATACAAGTTTATAGAAGGTAACGACCCCAATTATGTACTTTCCAATTTCTGTCCTTCAATAACTGATAGTAATCAAGCTCGAAAAATTGAACGATACCGAAATGGAGAACATTTTTTGAAAACGCATCAAGCAATGGCTTCTCTAGACTTCTGTACCGCCCTTTCAGATACAATGTCGGTTTGTAGAAGCAGAAATGGAGACGGTACATTAATAACCTCAATTTTCGATACTAAAGCAAAGATGGTGAATCTTTACTTTTACCATAACTTTGATACCTTAGTGCAATATAGCTTAACAGATGAGCTATCAAAAGGGGATATTAGCATCAATCTTCCTGAAATATTTCCTGCAAATGAGGAATTTCAAACACTTGTCAACTTTAAGACCCCTTCAAATTCTATAGTATTGAGAATCATTCTTTTGCTGATAGCCGGATTATTGGCACTGAATACTTTTACGTTCATTCTTTCCCTATTCTGGAAAAATAAATTCAACTTGGGTTTGCGAAAAACAGTTGCCGCAATTTCAATATTCAATGTGATTTTCATTGCGTATATTTTTGTATTACTTACGAACCAGAGCATTTTCTATTTTGACGTTCCCTATAAACATTACAGCTCAAATTTAATCAGTGCCTTTTCATATACGCCATTCATACTTTTAGCAGTGTTCATACCCTTTTTAATCCATACAAGAAGTCAATTAAAATCATTCCAAATGAGGTTTTTTAAAGTCGCTATGGTGTTAAATAGTGCACTGTATGTTGTCCTAGTGTTGGGATTTGGGTATTGGGGATTATTTAATTTCTGGAATTAAGAATGGAATTGTTGAGTAATCAAAATGTAACGAATAGAGGGTTTGACTGCGATTAAGCGATAAGCGTTATGGCATGGTCTAATTACACATTCAGTAAGGCTGATTAATCATGTGAACAAATATTAAATGTTATCAATAATTTCTATCACTTTATAAATAAAATCAATTATATCAATATAAATAGTTGCATTAATTTTAACCTATTCATTTTAAAAATAAAATCGATTAATATGAAGCGTACTTTATTTTATGCATTGACAGCTGGTCTCGTGTTTACCGCTTGTCAAGAAAAAGGAGAAGCAGTAGTCGAAGCAGACGGATATTCCGGAGCAACGATGAAAAGTAAGTCCAACAAAGCGGCTACCACCAACAGCGATTGGTGGCCGAATCAGTTAAACCTAAACATCCTGCGCCACAATTCAACGAAATCGAATCCAATGGGGGAGGAATTCAACTACATTGAGGAGTTTCAAACCGTGGATTACGAAGCGTTGAAAAAGGACATTGCAGCGTTGTTAACGGATTCGCAAGACTGGTGGCCAGCCGATTTCGGAAATTATGGTGGATTGTTCATTCGCATGGCTTGGCACAGTGCGGGTACGTATAGAACGGCCGATGGTAGAGGAGGATCTCGTTCTGGTCAACAACGTTTTGCGCCGTTGAATAGCTGGCCTGACAATGCCAACTTAGACAAAGCACGAAGATTGCTGTGGCCAATTAAACAGAAATATGGGAATAAAATTTCTTGGGCAGATTTAATGGTGCTAACGGGAAACGTTGCCCTCGAAGAAATGGGGTTTGAAACGTTTGGTTTCTCGGGAGGTCGTGAAGACGTGTACGAACCTGAGCTCGATGTATATTGGGGGATGGAAGAGAAATGGTTGTCGGATGAAAAGCGCTATTCGGGTGACCGTGAATTGGAAAATCCGCTAGCAGCAGTTCAAATGGGATTGATTTATGTCAACCCAGAAGGTCCGAACGGTAATCCTGATCCGGTGTTAGCGGCACATGATATTCGTGAAACATTCGGTAGAATGGGAATGAACGACGAAGAAACTGTCGCGCTGATTGCCGGTGGTCACACGTTGGGTAAAACACATGGTGCTGGCGACGCAAAACATGTTGGTCCAGAACCAGAGGCTGCTGATATCGAAGAGCAAGGCTTAGGCTGGAAAAGTTCGTATAAATCAGGGAAAGGAACAGATGCGATAACGTCTGGTTTAGAAGTGACGTGGACATCCACGCCTGCGCAATGGAGCCATGATTATTTGACGTTCTTGTTTAAGTATGAATGGGAATTGACGAAAAGTCCTGCCGGCGCGCACCAATGGATTGCAAAAGATGCAGATAAAATCATCCCAGATGCTTTCGACAAGGAGAAGAAGCATCCTCCGTACATGTTAACAACGGATTTGTCATTGCGTTTCGATCCAGAGTATGAGAAAATTGCTCGTCGATTCTTAGAGAGCCCAGAGTCCTTCAATGAGGCATTTGCACGGGCTTGGTTTAAATTAACGCACCGTGATATGGGACCTCGTTCCACGTATGTAGGAATAGAGGCGCCAACCGAAGAGCTGATTTGGCAAGATCCTATTCCTGCTGTAAATCACGAATTAATCAATTCCAAAGACATCGCAGCGCTAAAAACAAGTATGTTGAATTCGGGCTTAACCATCAGTGAAATGGTGTCAACAGCTTGGGCATCGGCGTCTACGTATCGATGTTCCGACAGAAGAGGTGGAGCCAATGGTGCACGTATTCGATTAGCACCTCAAAAAGACTGGGAAGTAAACAATCCTGCACAATTGCAAAAAGTATTGGCGGCCCTCGAAAAGATTCAAACAGAATTCAACGCGAAGTCTGGTAATAAAAAAGTATCTATGGCGGATTTGATTGTATTGGCAGGAAATACAGCGGTAGAAAAAGCAGCAGCGAATTCCGGCTACACGGTTAATGTGCCGTTTAACCCGGGTAGAATGGACGCTGCGCAAGAACAAACAGATGTGGAGTCCTTCGCTTACCTGGAACCGATGGCAGATGGTTTCCGAAACTACTTGAAGAAACAATACACCATTTCCACCGAAGAATTGCTCATTGATAAAGCCCAACTACTTACGTTAACTGCTCCTGAAATGACGGTGCTAGTTGGTGGAATGCGCGCATTAAATGCGAACTTCGATGGGTCTAAACACGGTATTTTCTCAGCGCATACGGATCAGTTAACGAACGACTTCTTTGTACATTTATTAAGCATGGATACAGAATGGAAGGCGACCTCTGATGCAAAAGAAGAATTTCAAGGTACGGACCGTGCAACGGGTGAAGCGAAGTATACAGCAACACGCGTGGACTTAATTTTTGGTTCCAACTCTGAATTGAGAGCGCTTGCAGAAGTTTACGCAAGTAACGATTCGAAAGAGAAGTTTGTAAACGACTTCGTTGCTGCTTGGGAAAAAGTAATGGAGCTTGATCGATTTGATTTGAAATTCAAGTAATTATAAGTTGTGTAAAGAAAGGCAGCGTACTGAATAAGTGCGCTGCTTTTTTTGTAGCTGTATGCGAATCAGTAAAGAAGTCGTTTTTTTCATCTGATTTATTAAAATGCACTATCTTCGGCGCGTTTACGCCAAAGGCAAAACATAATCCTGGTTCTGGTGTTACAGGGAAGACAGTTTTGTGGTTTCATCAGGCGAAGTATAGAAAATTATGAAAATAGGAATTGTGTTATATCCCACGTTTGGCGGGAGTGGAGTAGTAGCTACGGAATTAGGAAAGGCGTTGGCGCAAAAAGGACACGAGGTACACTTTATTACCTACGCGCAGCCAGTCCGATTGGGCTCCTACCGAGAAAATATATTTTACCACGAAGTAGCGGTGTCTAATTATCCCTTGTTTGAATTCCAGCCGTATGAGACAGAATTAGCGAGTAAATTGGTGGATGTTGTTAAACACGAAAATTTAGACTTGCTACATGTGCATTATGCTATTCCGCATGCTTCAGCGGCATATATGGCACAGCAAATTTTAGAAAGCCATGGAATTATGATTCCTTTTGTTACGACACTGCATGGAACCGATATTACGCTTGTGGGAAAGGATAAGTCGTTTGAACCAGTAATTTCATTTTGCATCAATAAATCGAATGCGGTAACCGCTGTTTCAGAGAGCTTACGAAAAGATACCTTTACGCATTTCAATACCAATCGTGAAATACACGTTGTCCCTAACTTTATCCAGTCCTCTTCCGTTCTACCTGAGTTAGAATTGCTAGAACGTAGAAGGAAATATGCGCAAGATGGTGAACGTATTTTATGTCATGTATCGAATTTCAGACCAGTGAAACGGGTGGAAGATGTTATTCAAATCTTTAAGCGCGTGAACGATGTTATTCCATCGCGCTTGATGTTGATTGGGGATGGTCCTGATCGTTACAATGCAGAACGCTTGTGTCGCGAATTAGGCGTATGTAGCCGCGTAATCACACTGGGAAAGATTCGTGACGCAGCGAACCTCATGCAGTTGACTGATTTGTTTCTGCTGCCTTCAGAAACAGAAAGTTTCGGGTTGGCAGCATTGGAAGCTATGGCGGAGGGAATTCCAGTGGTGAGTTCTAATACAGGAGGTATTCCAGAAGTGAATAAGGATGGTTATTCAGGCTATTTGTCCAATGTGGGAGACGTGGATGGAATGGCAAAAAATGCCATTAAAATACTTTCAAACGAGGCCACGTTAAATCAGTTTAAGACCAATGCGCGGGAACAATCGAAACTATTTAGTTTGGAAGAAATCTTGCCGTTGTACGAAAATATTTACAATACTATACTGAAAGAAGTGCAGACTCTAAAGTAAATAAGCCGTTTTACCAAAAAAAAAGAACATTAATTTAGCCAATATAGGTAATAAATTGCAGAAACGGAAAATGAAAAATATGCTAAACTTTTCACCGGCAAGTGGTATTTCTATTTTTCCTTGTATTTTTGCAGGAATGTTGAAATGGAAGAGTTTATTGGGAATTGCCGCTCTGGCGCTCATGCTACTAGCATGTGGGGAATACAATGAGATTGTTAAAAGCGACGATTACGATGTGAAATTAGCGAAAGCAGAGTCTTTGTATGAGTCTAAGTCCTATAACCGTGCCTTGGTATTGTATGAACAAGTTTATCAGCGCTACCCAAGAGACGGACGAGGGGAGATCGCTTACTACCGTTTGGCGAAATCCTATTACGCGATTGAAGATTATTACATGGCGGGATACTATTTCAGCAATTTCGTCAATCGTTTTCCAGTGAGTACCAAAGCGGAGGAATCATTATTTATGAGTGCCATGTGTTCGGTGAAGAATTCTCCGGCATCTCCATTAGACCAAGAAGAAACTGAAATCGCCCTCAACGAACTTCAATTATTTGTGCAGCGTTACCCACAAAGTGAATTAGTAGATAGCTGTAACCAAGTAATGGATAAGTTACGCTTGAAGTTGGAAAATAAAGCGTTTTTGTCGGTGCAATTGTACGCGCAGACAGAGCGATATCAAGCAGCTGTAGTAGCTGGAAGAGCCTTTATTGAAGATTATCCACAGTCGCAGCAACGCGAAGAAGTAGCGTACATCATGTTGCAGAATGGGTATATTTTAGCCTCCAAAAGTATTTTCAGTAAAAAGAAAGAACGCTTGGAAGAGGTCCTGTCGATTTATGAAAAGTATAAGGTAGACCTCGAAAAGAAACGCTATCAAGCGCGTGCGTTAGATTACTATAAAAACACATTGGCGATGTTGGAGGAAGTAGATGAACGTGTGGCGTATAACGAAATTTCAGATGCCTATGCGTCTTCGCAATCCCTTTCCACAAAGAAAAAAATGGACTTTTTAGCGGAAACAATAGAAAGATATCATAAATTTGCAAAAAAGTATCCTGAATCAGCGTTTTTGAAAAAGGCAGAAGACACCTCTAATAAAGCAGATAAGGAACTGAAAAATTTACAATAAAATAAATAAAAATATGAGCTTTAAAAATAGCACAGCTGAGCGTACAACAATTACCCGTGATGTAGTTGATATCGAGGAGAAAACTGGAAACGTATACGAGTCGATTGCCATGTTAGGGAAACGTGCAAACCAAATTAACGTCGAGCTCAAAGAAGAATTGACACGTAAACTTCAAGAGTTTGCTTCTTCTACAGATAACTTAGAAGAGATTTTTGAAAACCGTGAGCAAATTGAAATCTCTCGTTTTTATGAGAAACTTCCTAAGCCTGTGGCTATGGCAATTCAAGAATTGTTGGAAGACAAAATTTACCAACGGAAATTAGAGGAGTAAATCCACACCATGTTAAAAGGAAAGCGCATTATTCTTGGAGTGACCGGGGGTATAGCTGCTTACAAAATACCACTTCTCGTAAGAGAGTTAAAAAAATTAGAGGCAGATGTTCAATGTATAATGACACCTGCCTCTTGTGATTTTGTGAGTCCGCTGACCTTGGCTACATTGTCGCAGAATCCAGTCTATATTGACTTCTGGAATAAGAAAGACGGCACTTGGACAAACCATGTGGAGTTAGGTATGTGGGCAGATGTGATGGTCATTGCACCGCTTACAGCCAATACGTTAGCCAAAATGACACATGGGAATTGCGACAACCTTTTATTGGCAACTTACCTTTCTGCGAAATGTCCTGTTTTAATCGCACCGGCTATGGACTTGGACATGTATGCACATCCCACAACGACTCAAAATTTAGAGCAATTAGCCCAGCATGGTGTACTTATAACACCAGCGCAACACGGATTTTTGGCGAGCGGACTCGAAGGTCAAGGTCGAATGATGGAGCCCAATGATCTTGTGAGAGAAATTTCATTCTTTTTTGAGCAGTCAATTTCCCTATACGGTAAAAAAGTGTTGGTAACAGCCGGTCCAACCTACGAACGGATTGATCCTGTGCGTTTCATCGGGAACCATTCCTCCGGGAAAATGGGTTTTGCGATTGCCAAAAGTTTACTTAAACGCGGGGCGGAAGTAATCCTTGTAACTGGTCCTACGCAATGTCAATTAACGCATAATAAGTTGACGCGGTGCGACGTTGTTTCGGCCGAAGAAATGCTACAGCAAGTAAAGGAACATTTTCCAACCTGCACAGGAGGAATATTTTCTGCTGCGGTTTCTGATTATCGTCCGGCAGAAATGCACTCAGTGAAAATGAAAAAAACAGCGGATGAATTAACGCTTCAGTTGGTGAAAAACCCGGACATTCTGCAATGGGCTGGAGACCATAAGAAGCACGGTCAATTCCTCGTTGGATTTGCTTTGGAAACCAATGACGCCCTCGATTACGGAAGAGGAAAATTGGAGAAGAAGAAGCTGGATTGCATCGTTGTAAATAGCTTAAAAGATTCTGGAGCAGGATTTGGGGTGGATACAAACAAAATTACTATCTTAGATTCCAACAATAAAAAGCAGGCTTATGAGTTATCATCTAAAGATGTTGCCGCGCACAACATTGTTGAATATATCGTAAAAAATAAGTTATGAGATTTTTCTTGGCCTTTCTAATAATGGTTGGTGGTGCTGCAGCTGCTCAAGAGTTAAACTGCCAAGTATCGGTGATTCCCAATCCAAATTTAGACGTTACTACCACGGAACAAGAAATTTTTAAGGAACTCGAGCGCACCGTGTTTGAACTAATGAACAATACCGCTTGGACCAAAGAATCATTTGAAATAGAGGAGAAGATTAACTGTAATATCGTCATTAACATTAATTCTATTCCGGCACAGAACAAGTTCGAAGGCTCCATGCAAATACAGTCTACCCGTCCTGTGTTCAATTCTACGTACAACTCTACAGTATTTAACTTCTTGGATGAAGACCTTCAATTCAATTTCCAGCGGAATGCTATTTTAAACTATGCGCCAAACGAATTTAGGGACAATTTGACTTCTGTATTGGCTTTTTATGCATTCATGATTATTGGGTATGATTTCGATACCTTCTCCTTAGAAGGAGGATCTACCTATTTCAACAAAGCACAAGACATCGTAGTGCTTGCTCAAAATGCAGGGGGATCTGGTTGGAGGTCGAATGAGCGTGGTCGAAAGAATCGGTATTGGCTTGTGGATAATCAACTTCAGCAGTTGTTTAAGCCTTTAAGAGAGTGTTTTTACGAATATCACCGCGCTGGTTTAGATAAGCTGTATGATGATAAGAATTTAGCGCGCGAAAATATGTATAACGCCCTTCAGAAATTAACGCCTGTCAACAACGCGCGACCTGCTTCGGTGAATGTGCTCAACTTTCTGCAAGCGAAGCTAAAAGAGCTCCAGAACCTTTATGCAGACGCCGAAGCCAAGGATAAAAACAATATTGTAATCCTGCTCAAGCGCCTGGATCCGTCCAACTCCTCTAAATATCAAGAAATTATTAATTAATGCTTAAACGGTTAGCTGTTCAAAATTTTGCGTTAATCGAAAATGTTGAACTGACATTTGATAAAGGATTTACGGTGTTAACGGGAGAAACAGGTTCCGGAAAATCGATCTTGCTTGGTGCATTGCGTCTTATTTTAGGGGAGCGCGCTGATTATGTCGTTATCCGCGATGCGGAAAGGAAAACGGTGGTGGAAACCACTTTTTTAGTGAATGGACTTGATCTGGCAGATTTCTTTGAAGCGAATGATTTGGATTACGCGGACGAGACCATTATTCGGAGGGAAATCCATGCACAAGGCAAGTCGCGATCATTTATCAACGATACTCCAGTTCAGCTCAGTGTCTTAAAAGAATTAACAGCACAACTCATTCATATTCATTCACAGCATCATACGCTCAATTTAAAAGATAAGTCGTTTCAATTAGCCTTGTTGGATACCTTGATTGATGCAGATACGTTGCGAAGAAAAGTCGGTGAGACCCACAGAGAGTGGAAACAAAAAGAAAAAGTACTTCAGTTATATAAGGAGGAAATCGCCCTAGCATTGCGGGAAAATGATTTCAACCAGTTTCAACTGGATGAGCTGCGTCAGCTTGAATTACACGCCAATGAGTTTGTTAAACTCGAAGAAGAAGTCAATAGAGGAGAACAATCGGAAGAAATAAAAATGTCTTATGGTAAGTTGTTTGCTGGGCTTCAAGAGGAAGGCGGAATAGTAGATCAGCTGATGGGGTTGGCGAAACTTCCAACATTTAGTGATACTACACTCGACGAACTGGTGAGACGCTTGGCTTCTGTGCGCATCGAATTACAGGATATTTCGAGTGTAGCAGAAGACGGTGTGGAAGTGGAATACAGTTCTCCCGAAGAATTACAACGGAAAAGCGACTTGCTTGATGCCTACAATTCGGCATTGCGCAAGCACGGATTGTTTTCTCAAGAGGACTTGATTCAATTGCAAGCGAAGTTAGAAGAAAGTTTGTCCCATGTGGAACACGCTGACGCTGACGTAGCTCAACACGAGGAAGAAGTGAAGGCTTTACAGAATAGGTTCTTCCGGTTTTCCAGTGAATTGTCACAGTTCAGAACCGAAAATGTAACCAAGATAGAAGCAGACATTTGTGGCTATTTAACTGAAGTAAAGTTGGCCGATGCGACAATACGATTCGACCTGTTCGAAGTTCCTCCTTCTAAAACGGGGACGGATGGTATTAACATGCTGTTTTCGGCAAATACAGGAATGGCTCCTCAACCTATTGAAAAAAGTGCTTCTGGTGGTGAACTATCGAGACTCATGCTCGTATTGCAGCACTTACTTTCGAAGAAACAACAATTGCCTACAGTCATTTTTGATGAAATTGATTCAGGTGTCTCTGGTGAAGTGGCTCAGCGAATTGGTGCGTTATTGCAGAATATGGGGGCAAACATGCAACTTCTTGCAATTACCCATCTGCCACAAGTGGCGGGGAAAGGAAAAGACCATCTAAAGGTCATCAAGCGGTCTACTGATAGCGGAAAAACCATAACTGAGCTAATTTATTTGACAGGAGAAGAGCGTGTTGAAGAAGTTGCTCGCCTTATGAGTGGAACTCAAATTAACGATGCTGCTCTGGAAAATGCGAAGAATTTAATGAATGAATAGATATGGAAAGGAGTTTTATTTTAGCAGGAATATTGTTTGTCTTTCTCGGAATCTTCTTAGGTGCTTTTGCAGCTCACGGGTTAAGTACAGCAGGATTGGAACAAGGGAAAATTGAAAGTTTTAAAGTAGGCGTGGATTATTTGTTTTATTCCGGCTTCGGAATGATGATTATTGGAGGACTACGTGAGCGCTTTGACTTTATGATGAAGTTTCATTTTCGCATGATTCTTTTTGGAACCATATTATTTTCAGGTTCTATATTTATTTTAGCCGTGGCACCGTTGATCGATTGGGAATTAGGTAAGCTCTTGGGGCCTACTACTCCAATCGGAGGAACAATGATGATTTTGGGTTGGTTTTCTTTATTTGTTAAGTACTTGCGCCAAATCGCACATTAAAATAAAAGAAAGATATTCCGACGGCTGTCCAATGTTAATAATACAAGAAAATTTATATCTTGAGCCGCGGGTTCGCACTGATGCTTTGAGGCGCGAATTGTCCTGCTAAATACGCGTACCGACCAGCTATTGCAATCATTGCGGCATTATCCGTGCAATATTCGAATTTTGGTATGTGAATCTTCCAGTCATGTTTTTTACCCTCGAGTTCCAGCCGACTGCGCAACCCCGAATTAGCTGAAACTCCTCCTGCAATCGCAATTTCTCTAATGTTTAAGTGCATAGCTGCAGAGGTTAGTTTCTCAAAGAGGGTCTCAATAATCGTTGCTTGTATCGACGCACACAAGTCGTGAAGGTTTTCTTCAACGAAATTAGGCTGTGTCTTAGTTTGCTTTTGAATGAATTGTAAAATATTAGTTTTTAATCCACTGAAACTAAAGTCGAAGTCATCCACCGAGGGTTTCGTAAACGTAAAAGCTACTGGGTTTCCAAATTGAGCATATTTGTCAATTAAAGGACCTCCAGGGTAGGGAAGCCCGAGCAATTTAGCAGATTTATCAAACGCTTCTCCAGCAGCATCGTCACGAGTTGTTCCCAGCACTTGCATGTCGTCAAAGCCATCAACCACAACCAATTGGGTATGGCCGCCAGAGACAGTTAAGCAAAGAAAAGGAAATTGAGGTTTTTCTTTTGTTGCATCGTCAATAAAATGAGCTAGTATATGCGCTTTCATGTGGTTCACTTCAACCATTGGAATATGCATTGCAAGCGAAAATGCCTTGGCGAAAGAAGTACCCACAATTAAACTTCCTAATAAGCCCGGACCTCTTGTAAATGCAACGACATCAATGTCCTGTTTAGAGATACCTGCTTTTTTTATGGCAGCATCTACAACAGGGATAATGTTCTGCTGATGAGCTCTAGAAGCAAGCTCCGGAACCACACCGCCATAGGATACATGCACCTGTTGCCCCGCGATTTCATTTGAGAGGATGGCTTCATTTTTGAGTATGGCCGCAGAGGTATCATCACAGGAAGACTCAATACCTAGAATGATTATGTCTTTTTTGCTCAACTTTAAATATCTTTGTTAGAATTGATGACAAAAATAGCCAAAATAATAGGGAATACCTTTCTTTCCGTACTCGAGTATGTACTGATTTTTATTATTGCTTTTGCGTTTTTTATTCGAACAGAAGTCGTTCAAACATTTTTAGCTCAAAAGGTTACGCATTACTTAACAGAGCTTTTAGCAGCTGAAGTAAGCATTGAACGGGTAGCCATTACATTTATAGATAAAGCCTTTTTGGATGGAATCCTCGTTATGGATCAACATAATGATACCCTCCTTTATGCCAAGGAGTTATACGTAAATTTTGGGGAGTATGATGCAGCAACTATGCGCATCAATGTTGATGAGGTGCGTTTATCATCGACAACGGTGAAACTCAAAAAATACCTTGGCGAGGAGCACCTTAACTTTCAATTTATTATAGACGCATTCAAGTCAGCGCCAGATACTTCAAAAGCAGCAACTGATTTTGAAATGAACGTGACGCAAATTGAGTTGGTTGACAGTCGTTTTGTTTTCGATAATCAGCAGATTCAGCCCATTAGTAATGGAATAGATTATGCGCATTTAGACATTACTAATCTTCAGTTGCTGGCACACGATGCGCAAATTCTACCCGGAATATACAGTACAGGGATTCAGCATCTTTCTGCGTATGATAAGAGTGGTATCCGTTTGAAGAAGTTAAGCGCATTAGCGCGGTTCGATGATAGCGGTCTTTCTGTAAAGGATATGCTGCTTGAATTGCCTAATTCAAGTATTGCAGCATCGACATTCGATATGAGGGTTAACCAGCTGGCGGATTTCAGTGCTTTTATTGATCGTGTGAATTGGAATGTTCACTTAGAAAGTTCACATGTTTCGTTGAAAGATGTTTCCTATTTTGTACCAACCCTTGAAGGAATGGATGCAGGATTCGGTATTGCAGGATATATCTCGGAATCGATCGCGGGTCTGCGTCTTTCGGACTTTAATGTGGCGATAGGTGATAGCACTTATATAGCAGGAGATTTTACACTGCCTGATTTTCGGAATCCGAATGAAGAAATTTGGTTGGAGCATATTAGCGAATTGCACATCTCCATGAACGATATCCAGGGATTTCGTTTGCCGGACAACGGATCTTCAATCTATTTGGTATTGCCGGATCAGGTATCCAACCTTGGCTATGTAGCTGGAGAAGACTTAACGTTAAAAGGTAATTTGAATGGTGTTACTATGTCCCTTAACCGCCTCACTACGGGGCTTGGTTCACTCACCTTCGATGAGAATTTGGTTCTGTTCAAGGAAGATAAAGGGGATGGGTTTTATTTCACCAGTGCTGATTCGCAAAAAAATTACATTCATTTTGAACTGTTCGATTTGGGCAGGATGCTCGGCACCAGTGAGCTGGGTGTTGTGGACGGAGCATTCGGGTTTGATGCGAAATTTATCGCCTCTAAAACCTTGAAAATCCAAGGGGTACACGGCTTATTTTCACGTTTTGATGCTGCAGGTTATAGCTATAAAAATGTTGTCGTTCAAGAAGCTGATTATGACTTAACATTTGGGCAATCTATTCCTAAATCCACGTTGAATGGGTATATAAGCATTCGTGATGAGAATTTAGACCTTACGTATAGCGGGAGGATGGAAATTAAACAAGAAGTTAAAATGGATTTTTCGTTAGACATTGAATGTGCACATCTGAATAAACTTCATCCAACATTAGCGGATAGAGGAGAACTGACCGGCAAGATGAAGCTTAAGGGTAGAGTAAGTAACATTAATGAACTGGAGGGTATTCTGAAAGTGTCCAACCTCACTTATGAAGAAAACCAAGAAGCATTTGATATTAATGAGCTTTTAGTCACCGTTGAGCGCAATACGACCACAGATAGATTTCAGATGCGCTCGGATGTTGTTGATATCGATTTCAATGGCTTAGTCGACTTATCAAAATTAAGTGCAAACTTATTATATCAAGGGACTCAGATTTTTCCAGCCTTCTTTACTGGAGCAGATCCTGTTGTAGATAGCACATCGCAATTCGAATACGCTGTGCTTCTCAAGCGGTTGAACCCTGTGTTAAATGTGTTTTCTCCTAACCTTGAGGTTTCCGAAGGTACACAACTGTTTGGTCGATATAACGGAGGTAATAATACATTTGATTTAACAGTGGAAAGTGACTATGTGAATTACCAAGATTATTCTTTTCATCAAATTTATATGTTTCAAGAGCTGTATGACGGGCAGTTACTCGCACTCTACGATATTCGAACAGTGAACAAGTCGGATTCACTCGCATTTCAAAACCTACACTTCACCAATATTGCGTCGAACAACTTTATGGATGCGAACATGCAGTTTGAAGATGCTGTGATGTCTAAGTCAAATATTGAATGGTATACCCATTTGTTAGACAATGACGTGATTGACATCGATATTCTGCCTTCCTATGTGTCGTTTAATAAGAATAGGTGGGAACTCGAAAATAGGGCGCATATCAATTACAGTGGCGAGTGTTTTTTTATTGAAGACTTCGAGCTACGTAGAAATGATCAACTCATAAGTGCCAATGGTCAACTCTCCGATTATGAAGAAGACAAGCTCAATGTGATGGTTTCCAATTTGGACCTCGAAGATGTGGGTGCTGCCTTTTTTAAAGAGCTAAATATGAAAGGAATCGCAAATATAGATGGTTTTATATCGAATCCGTTTAAAGACCTAGTGTTTGATGGTACAGCTACAATTGATGGGTTCTATTTGAATGAGCGAGAAGTGGGGAATGTATTGTTCAGTACTTCATTGAATGCAGCTTCTGAACGAATGGAATTCGATGGAGAATTAATTTACAAGTCCTTACCAACATTTAACTTCTCGGGAGATTATTGGTATAGACGCACTGAAGACAACATTGATTTTGATTTGCTTTTCAGAAGAACTGATATTGCTGTGCTGAACGAGTTTTTAGATCCAGATCTTGTTTCTGACATCGCTGGTGAGTTGGTTGGAGAATTTAAATTATTGGGCTCCATACACGCTCCAGAATTCAACGGGAAAGTAAAAATAAACCGTGGTAATGTGAAAGTAGGACTTCTAGGCACGAGTTACAAATATAATGGGGTGCTGACTTCTGATGATTTTGGTGTCCTCGTGGATCACATGCCCATTACCGATGAGGAGGGTAACACGGGCTCTTTAACGGGTATGATTTCCCATGATCATTTTACCAATTTTGACTACGATATCAGTATCAATATGGAAGAACATCCTACGTTGAGAAATCCCGTTAGACCTTCTGAACCATTGCTGCTCGACAAGTTCTTAGTACTCAAAACGAAGTATGAAGAAGGAAGTGTTTACTATGGTAGCGCATACGTCACAGGAACCGCTAGCATCTCTGGATTCAATGATAAAATGAATATCATTGTTAATGCGAAGACGAAGCGTGGTACATGGATTGATTTTCCGATGTATGGACCTACAACTGTGAGTGAAGATGGTTTTATTTCGTTTAAAACACCCAACAAGACAGAAGAAGAATTGGAACAAAAGATTGACTTTTCTGGGGTAAAGATGAACTTAAATTTTGATGTAACCCCAGATGCGCGCGTAAAGTTAATTTTTGACCCGAACATTGGTGATGAAATTACTGCGACGGGTGGAGGGAAAATCAGTATAGGCCTCGATAAATATGGCGATATTACGATGGATGGAACGTATACGCTATCGGATGGTATGTACAATTTTGCATTAGGACCTTATAAACAGAATTTTGTAATCACTCCGGGTGGAACCATTCAATGGATGGGCACCCCTTACGATGCGCAACTGGATGTGAGAACATACTACAGGACGGTAGCGAATTTAACAGCCGTAATGCCTGATGTCATCGAAAATAGAGCCTCCGATAACGAGGAAATCTATTCGTACCTTATTTTAAATGGAGATATGAATAGTCCAGAGATTTCCTTTGATATGGAAGCGCCTAAAGCTTCTGAAGCGGGTAAAGCCGTAATGAATAGAATTCGAAGTGACCAAGATGAATTGAATCGACAGTTTTTTTCTATTATGATCATGAAACGTTTTCTTCCTTTAGCTGGTCAAGAGTCGCGCGGTGGTGCTGGAGGAAATGCGTTGGTTGACCTCGTTTCTACACAAATAAACTCAATTTTATCAAAAGTATCTAATGAGTATCAAATGAAGGTTGATATCGATAGTGACGACGTGACAGGGGAAGGTTCGGTGGAGTTTGGTGTCTCGAAAGGTTTCTTTGATGATAAATTGTTAGTTTCTACGAGTCTTGGAGTGGGGAATCAAGGAACAGCCAATGAAGGTGCCTTAATAGGTGATGTAAGTGTAGAATACTTGTTGAATGAAGACGGAACGTTTCGGGTAAACGTTTTCAATCGTTCGAATACGACGAATACCTTGGAGCAAAACAACCAAGGACCTTTAACCCAAGGAGTAGGTATCAATTATAAAGAAGATTTCCACAATATTGAAGATTTTAAATTAATTCAGTTTATTTTTGATGTCTTTAGAAAAGAAGAAAACAGAAAGGTGTTAGGTAAGGGCAGAAGCAAGAAACTGACTCCTATTCCCCAAGAGATAATAGATCAACACGCGATAAAAGAAGAAGAATGAAAAAGATATTAGTATCGAACAGAGGAGAAATTGCACGACGGGTAATCCGAACAGTGAAGAAAATGGGTATTCGTTCTGTAGCAGTTTATTCTGAGGCAGACAAGGATGCACCATTTGTTTTCGAAGCGGATGAAGCAGTTTGTATCGGACCTGCTCCTTCTACGCAAAGTTATTTAGTGCAAGATAAGATTATTGAAGTAGCGAAAGATTTAGGTGTCGATGGAATTCATCCTGGATATGGTTTTTTATCGGAGAATGCAGATTTTGCGAAGCGATTGAAGCAAGAAGGAATAACTTTAATTGGTCCTTCTCCTGAGGCCATGGAGGTAATGGGGGATAAATTGAGCGCGAAACAAGCCGTAAAGGAATACAATGTACCATTAGTTCCGGGCGTAGATAAAGCAGTTGTAGATCCCCAAGAAGCATTAGAAATTGCCAAGCAAATCGGATTCCCTGTTTTGATAAAGGCATCTGCAGGAGGCGGTGGTAAAGGTATGCGATTGGTGGAGCGTGAAGACCAAATGGTGGAGCAAATGCAATTGGCGCAATCGGAAGCGCGTTCCTCATTTGGGAATGACGCTGTTTTTGTCGAGAAATTTGTAACAAAGCCAAGACATATCGAAATTCAAGTGTTTGCGGATAATCATGGAAATATTGTTCACCTTTTTGAAAGAGAATGCTCCATTCAGCGGCGTCATCAAAAGGTAATTGAAGAAGCTCCGAGTGCTTTGCTAACACCAGCCTTGCGAGAGGAGATGGGACAAGCAGCATGCAATGTTGCACGTGCCTGTAATTACTCAGGAGCAGGTACGGTTGAGTTTTTAGTGGACGCGGATAAAAAATTCTATTTTCTCGAAATGAATACCCGACTTCAAGTTGAACATCCTGTAACTGAAGAAATCACTGGTTTGGACTTGGTAGAATGGCAGATACGTGTTGCTCGAAATGAGGTGCTACCCAATAAACAGGAAGAACTTTCCATAAAAGGACATGCAATGGAGGTAAGAGTTTATGCAGAGGACGCCTTGAATAATTTTGCGCCAGACATTGGAACACTGCGTCGCTATAGAAAGCCGCAGGGAGATCATGTTCGTGTGGATGATGCATTTGAAGAGGGTATGGAAATTCCAATTTATTATGATCCTATGATTGCAAAGCTAGTAACCACAGGAGAAACGAGAGAAGAGTCCATTGATCGGATGATTCAAGCGATCGATGACTATGAAATTTCCGGGTTAAGAACGACACTAGATTTTGGGAAATATGTGATGAAACATACCGCATTTCGTAGCGGCGATTTTGATACCAATTTCGTAAAACACTATTTCTCTGATCCGCAAGTAATGTTGGATGCTCAAGATATGGAAGAGAAAGCGTTAACAGCTTCTTTAGATGCTATTTATGATCATTTAACGGAAGTAAAAAATAATGAATTCAAGTCTGTGTCTATTCATCAGAAGTAATGGCCACTAACTTAGATAAAACGATTCACGCAAGTTCTTGGAGCATCTTGGGTAGTTTTATGTTGGCAATTATTAAAGGGTTGGCGGTTTTTTTTGGAAGCTTATTTGCATTAATTGCGGATGCACTTGAGTCGGTTGCAGATGTCCTATCTTCCACGTTAGTGTTATTAGGTTTTAAGTATTTAAAGCGTCCTGCAGATGAAAATCATACTTATGGTCATGGTAAAATTGAGCCCATTATCACTTTTTTAATGGTTTTACTCATTATTTTTTCGGCTTTATTTATCGGTTACCAAAGCATTGTCAATATTAATACTTCTCATCAACTGCTAGAATCTTGGACGTTAATTGTTGTCGGTGGTATGATTATATGGAAAGACGTCTCTTATCGGATGATGTTCAAAAAGGCCAAAGAAACAAAGAGCGCTTCTTTAAATGCTGATGCTTGGCAGCATTGGATTGATGCCATTGCGTCATTGGCCGTTCTAGTTGGGATTTCATTAGGGTTACTGCTAGGTGAGGGTTATGAAAATTTAGACGATTGGGCAACATTATTAGCGGGAAGCTTTTTGATCTATAATGCTTTCATCATATTTCGCCCTGCGTTGAGTGAAATGATGGACGAGCACATATACGATGAATTCGTTCAACAAATTAAAGAGTTTTCATTTTCGGTAGATGGTGTAAAAGATACTGAAAAATGTGTTGTTCGTAAGGCTCGAATGAATTTTAATGTCGAACTGCACTTGATTGTGGAAGGAAGCATTTCGGTGCGTGATGGACATACCATCGGGCACGTTCTAAAGATGCCTTGAAAGAAGAATTTACTGAATTGGATCATATTCTGATACATGTTGAACCAACTAATTAAATGAAAGAATGAAAATACTTGCTTTAGCATTTTTTTGTGGGCTATTCATACAGATTGACGCTCAAGAGAATCACTTATTGTCACCTCAAGATAAGGCGTATTTGTTCCATACTGTAAAGAAAAGTCCAATTTTAGACCAGAATTTGGGACGCTTTTTTGAGTACACGGGAGAGGAGATTCTACTGCCTAATGGAACGTTGAATTATGATTCAATGGAGTTGATGATTATCAATCAGCCGGATATTTTACGTATATACACCGACGAGATCAAGAAGTCTCCAAAAGGATTATTAGCAGAGGCGGCAAACAAGCAGGCGGTATGGGAATTGAATAAAGTATTACAAGCGAAGCGAGCGGATGAATTAGATAAAGAAGGATATGTGGAAGCATTTGCGCGCTTCGAAGCCTTTTTTCAACAACATTTACCTGAAAATGCATTTAAACGTAAAAAGGGAGAAGTTATCGTACATCCTAAAGTCGAAAATGCTTTAAACCCCAGTCTTTCGTTTCAAGATAAACTGGCTACCCTGAATGCGATGTCCTCTCTCACTGCACAGGATAAAAAAGGAATTATCGATGCCGCTTCTCGAGCCACTAATCAATGGGTGCAAGAGCGTTCTTACGCCATATTTCAGCACCTTGGAGGGGAGGCGCTCATGTTTTTAAATGTCTTAACCGCCGCAGGTGATGGGTCCAATACCTCTGGTCTGTTCGAGGAACGGGAAAAGGATGAACGCGGAAGATGGAATAAGGGGATGCCGAAAGCGGTGGGACTCTTTCCTTATCAGACAATACTCTTCCAAGACCCGAAGCGAAGCAGAGAGTCGGTAAGGCCAGAAATCTATGCAATTCATCAGTTCGAGTCAGCGGGAAATAATCGAATGACGAATATTCATTTGGATGTATGGGGCTATAATTCTGATAAACAAACAACTGTCGTAATCGAAAAGCAAGGTAAGTCGTATCCCTTATTTGGTTCCTCAGAAACCCGTTTTCTTTCACCGGACTCTTCCTTCGCTTCGGGAATGACTTACTACGCTTTGATTAATCAACTTCAGATAGAAATCAATGAATTGGAGGAGATGATTTCTGGAAAAAAAGGATTTGATTATTGGATTGCATACCACGAGAAACGAAAACAAGGGAAGCTGTTGGAGATTGACAAGACGGAAAAGTTGCTCAGTGATTTACGTATGAGTCCCATTAAAACAAACGACAAAAAGTACAATACGAAATCGGGTAAAAAGCGCCGTAAGAAAAATCAGGAGAAGGTGGTGCGCTATTACGAAGAGTTAAGCGCTATCAAAAGAAAGATTCTTGAGCTTGAAACGCTTAAAGAAGAAGTCATTCTTAAGCAAAATAATAAACTTCAAGACAAGAGTAGAATGCTTGATTTGATTGGTAGAGAATGGGTTCCATTTTCGGTTGAAGTCGGAAAGTACGTATTTGCTGATTCTTCCACCTTTGATATGTATACCCAAGAGTTTACATTTCCTCCTCGAGAACGTGCCGAAACATTCGAAATACGACTATTGGCAATACCTTTATCGCATGAAAGCCATCAAGCAGACGAAGTAATGTTGCACATCAATGTGATGGATGCGAAACCGCTCTACAATGCACGAATACAGCTGGAATTACTCGACGCTTTTGGGTCTGATGAATATGAACTAACCACACCTTTGTTCTCTTCTAAAGATTCAATCGCTATTCGCGTGTTATTTGATGCTTTGTTGGATAAAAAGAAGCCGATAAATACGATAGTGAGTGGAGGGGGTATTGGCAAATGGAATGGTTTCCGCACGGTTATCGACAGAGAGCCCAAGACGTTATCGTCTTACCCTGGAAGAACAATAGAAGAAAAGCAGCGCTCGAAAATGGATAGCTCATTCTTAAGATTGCGCACAGCGCAAGTCTTTATAGGGGTGGATCGTGAAATTCAACTTGAAATCAATAGCTTTACTGACCCCGTAGTAAGCAACATTAGTAATTTTTCAGAAGCCATCCGTAACAAAAAAAGGGGGGCTCAATTATCTAAGAATGAATTGTTAAGTGCTTACAGAAGTAGAGCAGTTTTGTTAAGTTTGAAAAAAGAACTCAATGAATTAGCGGGATCATACTTGTCTCGCGAGGAAGCAAAAATCGTGATTGATCGTTTGAATAAAGCGATTGATATGACACGCATTAGCGTCGGAAGAACTTCTTTTGACCTAAAAGAATTATAATAATGCGACATAAATTCCGATTTTACGAAATGGCACAACGCTTGACGAATTAAGACTCGTCAAATTGAAATGCCCTCAAGGAAGCAGTTCCAAGAGTTAATGGGTAGAAAACTGACAGATTGACGTAAAGAAAGAACACATGAGCGAATTATTTGACGATAGTATATTAGAATTTAACGTGCCAATAGATGGTGATGCCGATTTTATCCCGCTGATTACTCAAGAGGAAGAGGAAACAATGAATAATGCAGAGTTTCCGAATGAAATACCAATTCTTCCATTGCGCAACAACGTCTTATTTCCAGGAGTTGTGATTCCAATTACAGTAGGACGCGACAAATCAATTAAATTGGTTCAGAAAGCCAATAAAGAAGATCGAATAATCGGTGTGGTAGCTCAAAAGAATCAAGAGGTCGAAGAGCCAGAATTTTCAGATGTGCACACGGTTGGTACCGTTGCTCAAATTGTGCGATTGCTTAAAATGCCGGATGGAAGCACGACAGTAATTATTCAAGGTAAGCGACGTTTTGAAATTATCCAGCCCACGCAAAGCGAGCCATTTATGAAGGCTGAAGTTCGTTTTTTCAAAGAAACGAAAGCACCTAAAAAAGATAAGGAATTCAAAGCCATCATAGACTCAATGAAGGAATTGGCATTGAACATTATCAGAGATTCTCCTAATATCCCCACCGAAGCTCAATTTGCAATCAAGAACATCGATAGTCCAACATTTTTAATCAATTTCATTTCTTCTAACATGAATGCAGATGTAAAAAAGAAGCAATCGTTATTAGAAGAAATGGACCTCATAAAGCGTTCGATGGATTTGCTCCAACACCTAACTATCGAATCCCAACAGTTGGCAATGCGCAATGAGATACAAACACGCGTTAAAACGGACATCGATAAACAGCAACGCGAATATTTTCTGCATCAGCAAATGAAAACCATACAAGAGGAGTTAGGTGGTAGTCCGCAAGAACAAGATGTGCGAGAACTACGTAACCGAGCGAAATCCAAAAAATGGAACAAGGAGGTGGAAAAGTTGTTTTCCAAAGAACTAGATCGTTTACAGCGCATGAATCCTCAAGGGGCTGAGTATACTGTCCAGTTAAACTATTTAGATCTGTTGTTAGATTTGCCTTGGGGAGAATTCACAAAAGATAAATTAGATTTAAAGCGTGCTGAAAAGATATTAGCGAGAGATCATTATGGCCTCGAAATAGTTAAGAAGCGAATACTTGAATACTTAGCTGTTTTGAAGTTAAAAGGAGATATGAAATCGCCCATATTGTGTTTTTATGGACCTCCGGGAGTAGGAAAGACCTCATTAGGGAAATCGATAGCCGAGGCTTTAGGCCGAGAGTACGTGCGAATGTCATTGGGAGGATTGCACGATGAAAGCGAAATTCGCGGACACCGCAAAACTTACATCGGAGCCATGCCGGGTAGAATCATGCAAAATATTAAAAAATCGAAATCGGCGAATCCTGTTTTTGTATTAGATGAAATTGATAAACTCGGAAGGTCAAATCATGGTGATCCATCGAGTGCGTTGTTGGAGGTTCTCGATCCTTCCCAAAATAATGTCTTTTATGATAATTACATCGAAACGGAATTTGACCTTTCTAAGGTTTTGTTCATTGCGACAGCTAACGATTTAAATACAATTCAGCCTGCTCTGCGTGATCGAATGGAAATCATTGAGGTGAACGGATACACGCTGGAAGAGAAAATTGAAATTGCGAAACGGCATTTACTTCCTAAGCAGATTGAAGAGCACGGAATTGCTAAAAAAGACCTAAGTATCGCGAAAACCGTTTTAGAGACGATTGTAGAGGAGTATACACGAGAATCAGGTGTTCGCGGGTTAGACAAGCGAATTGCAAAGGTTGTAAGGAATAGAGCGCGTCAAATAGCGATGGAGGAAGAAGCAAGGGCAATAGTATCTATAAGTGACTTGCAAAAAATACTTGGCCCAGGAAGAAAGAAAACGGAATACATGAATAATGATATCGCCGGTGTTGTTACAGGGTTGGCGTGGACCTCAATGGGGGGCGATATTCTTTTCATCGAATCGTCCTTGGCGAAAGGAAAAGGTAAGCTTACGTTGACAGGAAATCTTGGTGACGTAATGAAGGAATCAGCCGTGATAGCCCTACAATATTTACGTGCTCATGCCCATTGGTTTCAATTAGATCAAGAAGTTTTTGATCGTTACAATGTTCATGTTCACGTTCCAGAGGGGGCAACCCCTAAAGATGGTCCTTCTGCTGGCATATCCATGTTGACCTCTTTAGCGTCCGTTTTTACGCAACGAAAAGTTAAGAAAAATCTTGCAATGACAGGGGAGATTACGTTGCGCGGAGAAGTATTGCCAGTTGGTGGTATTAAAGAAAAAGTATTAGCCGCAAAGCGTGCGAAAATAAAGGAAATTATTTTGTGCTCGAAAAATCGAGCGGACATTGAAGAGATTACTCCCGAATATTTAAAAGGGTTAAATTTTCATTATGTCGATACAATGAAACAGGTTTTAGATATTGCCATAACAGGTGAAAAGGTAAATGACGCAGTAGAAATCGGATAAAGAATATCCTAGAATAAGCTAACGGAATAAACAGTTATTAAACTAGACAACTTATGAACCATTCTATCAAGCGTTTTTTTCACTTACTCATGCTCATTATATTGCTTCCAATAAGCGCCTATGTACTCTTTTATTATTGGACAAATTCAAGCGTAGAAGGGTTACGTCAATTACCCACATTAATCTGGTCTTCAATTATTGTTTACATTTTGATACAAATGATTAAGCGTTTTGTAACAAAAAAGGTAGAGTGGTATGAGTACACGTATTACATTGGTTTGGCTGCCGTATTAATTCCATTTGTAATTCCCGCAAATCCTGATTGGTTATTTACTGTAACTCGTTACGGAACCTTATTTTTGGCATTTTCTCCAGTAGCAGATTTGATTCGATTTAGTCAAAAGAAAATCTAATTCGTCTTTGGTATTTCTTGCGTAATGATCGGATGAAGTTCTGTTGGAGTTCCCCAAACGGCTCCTGAAATCCCTTTAAACCAAGTAAGTTGACGTTTCGCGTAGCGCCTTGTATTCTGTTGGATTAGGTTAAATGCTTCGTAATAGCTAATGCTTCCTTCGAAATATGCAAATAGTTCTTTATAGCCGACGGTATTTAGCGCCTGATTATTTTTGAGAGGAAAGAGATTGCGAACTTCTTTTTCTAAACCTTTATCAAACATCTGCTGGACGCGTTCATTGATGCGTTCATAAAGAATCTCCCGTGGATGATTGACGATATAATAATGAGTAGTGTATTCGTTTTGTTGCAGTTTTCCCTGCCGAGAAAGGGAATAGGGCATGCCAGTGATGTCAATTACCTCTAGCGCACGAATTAATCGAACCGGATTGTTTTGATCTACCTTTTCAAAATATATAGGATCCTTGGAACATAATTCTTCTTGTAGATAGCGTATCCCTTTCTCTGCATAGATTGCGTTCCATTTCATTCGTACATCGTCATCCCCAGGAATATCGTCGATTCCCTCAATCAAGGATTTAATAAATAATCCTGAACCGCCCACAAGAATTACAGAATCATGTTTGGTAAATAATGATTTTAAAATCAGTCCAGCTTGTTGAGCATACTCTCCAGCGCTCAAAGGCTCATGAATAGAATGAGAGTCGATAAAGTAGTGGGGGACATTCTCCATTTCAACCGAGTCTGGCTTTGCGGTTCCTATCGACATTTCTTTATAAAACTGTCGACTATCCGCAGAAAGAACGGGGCACAAATAATGTTTTGCAAGTGCCACTGATAGTGCCGTTTTTCCACTGGCCGTAGGGCCCGCTATGACGATGAGACGTTTGATTTTTTTTAGCAAAGATAATGAATTTAGGTCTATATTAGGTGCGAAGTAGACAGGAAGTGAGTGAATCGTAAACAATTGTGTCGAAGTCAATTCAAGAAACCGTGAATTGTGCTATTTTTGCATAAAATTTTACATGTATGATTCAACGCGTTCAGACTTTGTATCTTATCTTGGCGATTGCTGCGCTCATTACGCTTACCTTAGGAATTGAGGTGTATTCATATGCCATCGTTAAGGAACAAACAACTCACCTCGATGTGTACGTTAACTCATATGGTATTCAAATCGACGGGACAATTGATGCAACAGCCGCTAGTTCTGATAGAGCGTCATTACAGGTATTTTTAAATACCCAAGAAGAGCTTTCTGAGGTGAAAGGTGTAGCGTATAATAAGTTTCCATTTTTCTCAATTACATTGTTTTTATCGATGTTGACTATTGCTACTTTGTTAACGTTCAAAAAGCTCCCGACTCAGCTGCGTTTTGGAAGAATGGCATTTTTCTTCAGTTTGTTGGCTACTATTTTTACTATTGTCTTTTATTACGTCTTGAAAAGTGAATTCAGCGATGTAATAGAAAATGGAGAGGTTGCTTCCTACCTTGGTTTGGGATTTTTCTGTTTAATAATTGCAACCGCATTTATTTTTCTCGCCAATATTGGCATTAAGCGCGATTTGGACTTAATCAAATCAATTGATCGTATACGTTAATGAATTTTCTTTCTGTTGAGAACCTCACAAAAAGCTTTGGGGATCGAATTATATTTCAAGATTTAACGTTCGGGATTGAACAAGGTCAAAAAGTGGCTCTTGTTGCCAAAAACGGAAATGGTAAGTCTACCTTATTGAAGTGCCTGATCGGACAGGAGTCCTTTGATTCTGGCCGTATTGTTTTTCGTAACGATATTTCATTAGGTTATCTTGAGCAAGCAGAAAACTTAAACGACAGCAATACGATCATGCAGGAAGTTTTTGATCATGATTTACCAAAGCTTCAAGTGATTAAACAATATAATAAGGCGCTTAAGGAGAATGACGAAGAGGGAATGGCGGCACTTTTCGAGAAAGTCTCTGAATTAGATGCTTGGGATTTGGAATATAAGGTAGAGCAAATTCTTACTCAGCTTAAGTTGACGGACTTTGAACGCAAGGTAGCAACGTTGTCGGGAGGTCAAAGGAAACGGGTAGCCTTAGCGAAAGTGCTGATTGCTGAGCCGGACTTTTTAATTCTAGACGAACCTACAAACCACCTTGATTTGGATATGATTGAGTGGTTAGAAACATATCTTTCGCAGTCACGCTCGACTATTTTCATGGTTACTCATGACCGCTATTTCTTAGAGGTTGTAGCAGATATTGTTCTTGAGTTAGAAGATCAAACGCTTTATCGATATAAAGGAAATTTCTCCTATTACTTAGAAAAGAAAGCGGAACGAGAGGCCCAACAGGAAGCTACCGTGGGTAAGGCGAGAAGTCATATGCGTACTGAGTTAGAGTGGATACGTAGACAGCCTAAAGCAAGGGGTACGAAACAAAAAGCACGAATAGATGCTTTTCATGAGACAAAGAAAGTCGCTTCACAAAACATCGAAAGGGACGAGCTTGAAATTGGCACTAAAATGGAACGACTGGGCTCGAAGATTGTGGAACTCCACAACCTATCGAAAGCCTACGGCGATTTAACTATTTTAGAGAAATTTTCATACAATTTTAAGCGGAAAGAACGCCTAGGGATTGTAGGGCCGAATGGAGCGGGAAAATCGACTTTTTTGAAAATGATCATGCAGGAGGAGGAGCCTGATAAAGGGAAGGTTGTCGTTGGGGATACAGTCGTGTTTGGTTATTACTCGCAAGAAAATATTCAGATTTCTGATGACCAGAAAGTTATCGATGTTATTCGTGATGTCGCTGAGTTCATACCTTTAGATAAAGGAAAGGAAATGACTGCTGCTCAGTTTCTTGAGAAGTTCCTTTTTCACAAGAGTATGCATTATAACTATGTGCGAAAACTAAGTGGAGGTGAGAAGCGAAGGCTAAAATTAATGAAGGTGCTAATGGCTAATCCTAATTTTTTGATTTTGGATGAGCCGACAAATGACTTAGACATTTTTGTACTTAGTGTATTAGAAGATTACCTGAAGAATTTCCAAGGGTGTTTAATTGTGGTTTCTCACGACAGGTATTTCATGGATAAGATGGTAGATCATTTATTCGTTTTTGAAGGACAAGGTGTTGTAAACGATATAACAGGGAATTACACAGTTTTCCGTCAACTTGAAAAAGATAAAAAATTCCAAGCTGAAGAAGATCAGCGCGAAGTGGCAAAGCAAGCCATTAAAGTGGAGAAGGCCATAGAGCAACAAGTTCCGAAAAGTAATGAATCCGAGACGCGAAAGTTGTCGTTCAAAGAAAAAATGGAATTCGATACGTTGGAAAAAGATATAGAGCAACTCGAGGCGCGAAAGATTGAATTAACGGAAGTGTTGAGCAACCCTTCTTCAGCAACTGAAGCCTTAATACAGGCGGGAAAGGAACTTTCACAATTGGTAGAGGAGCTTGATCAAAAAACGGAGCGCTGGATTGAGCTTTCAGAGTGGGTTTAATTATTCACTTTTTAAATAAAAACCATGACACTGTGGAGAACAGAAGCAAAAAGCTGAATGTGAGCCACCAATTTTGAACCACAAAAAATAACACCAAAGCAGTTGGAATCCCAAATAGAATCAGTAGGTGAAATGTACCTTGGTGTGGATTAGACATTCAAATAATGTATGGTTTCTGGAGTCACCACTATATGTAATGTAATATCATTTTCGTAGGTGTCGAGAATAGCCTCCTCTAATTCAAAAAGGTGCAACCCTATAAATTTGCAATTGGGATGACAATACGATAAGAAACGGTCGTAAAAACCTTTTCCGTATCCTACTCTAAAACCTTTTTTGTCAACTGCTAGAAGTGGCACAAAAACATAATCAAACTGCTCATATGGAATTTTCTTTCCATTTGTTGGTTCGGGAATATCGAACTCATTTAAGTTAAGAATAGTTTCTTCCGTGTAGGTTTTGTGCACAAGCGTAAGGTGATGGAAATCAGCAACTGGAAGTCCTACCTTCGCTCCAATTCCAAAAGCTCTTTCTAAGAGTCCATATGTGTTGATTTCATGATGACGTTCGATTGGAAGAAAAAGGCTTATCGTTTTTCCTTCCAATTGAAAATTCGACAGTACGCGCTCTGTGATTGCTTCACTTGATTCAATCAGTGATTTTGGAGAGATGGCCTTTCTTCGTGCCTTGTATAGTTTCCTTAATTCAGCTTTGGTCATGATGGTTAATTCATGACCATAAAGTTAGGTAAAATAACGTAATTCAAGTTCATTTTCGAAACCTGAAAACCAAAAGGGGGGCGCAACCATATATTTTTATTGTACATTTGAAATATGAAACTAAACCTGTGTATTCTTTGCTTAGCTTCCATTGCCTTTTACTGGGTCATTTCTGCAGCAGCTGACGGGACGAGTAGCATAAAGCCCATCGATAAGAACACTAGCCTCGAAGAAGCCAGGATTGCTTTGGGAGCTGCACCGCTTATTCATCATATGGACGCGTTTGATGCGGAATTGGCTGTTGTAGGTGAACAATTGATTATTCAAGGGAAGGCTAACTATAAGGAATTTAAAGGTAAACGTATTTCTTCATATTTTGTATGCACGGATTGTCATAACCTTGGTCTAGAAACACTAGAGTTAACATCTGTAAGTCAACAAGACAGGCTGGATTATGCTGTACAAAATAAAATTCCTTTTCTGCCCGGGTCTACTTTATTTGGTGTTTACAATAGAACTTCGTTTTATAACGATGACTATGACAAGAAATACGGAAATCTCGTTTTCGGTGCACGTGACTCCTTGCGAAACGCGATTCAATTATGTGCCGAGTACTGTGCCTCTGGTCGAACACTATTGGATTGGGAGCTGGAAGCCATGATGCATTATTTTAAACGGGAGGAATTAACACTAAAGGATTTGCAGTTGACGACGGATGAAATGGATTTAGTGTCAACGGCTTCGAACAAAACAGCTAAAATTAAAGATGCTGCATTGTCTGTGTTAAATGACCATTATGTAACGGCTTATCGTGCTCATTTTCCTGGTGCTATGAATGAAAACAAAAGAACATATGGTGCTACTGGTAATGCACTGAATGGGAAAAAGATATATGAAAGCAGCTGTATGTTTTGCCATGGCAATGCTAGAGTAACATATTTGAACCTAGAAAATGATGTGTTATCTGGAAGTTTTCTCTGGAACAACAAAGAAGGATATGGTGATAAATCGATTTACCAAGTTATTCGTTGGGGTACATATCCAATTGCCGGAAGAAAGCAATATATGCCCCTGTATACAACGGAAAAGCTTACAGATGGTCAAATCGAAGATTTACTGGCTTACATTAAACAATTAGCAAACAAATGATGAAAAATACATTACTTGGTTTTACATTCTTATTCGTAATCAATGGTTTCTCACAAACTGATACCAACATGGTCTTTGAGACATTCTCTACTGTCCACATAATAAATGGGCACTCAGCGGAGACCTTGAAAAAGAGACAATGGCGTTATGTAATTGCGCATCGTTTTGGAGATATCGCAGGACCAGCTGGTGGTGTTCAAACGGCGTTTGGTTTTGACAATGCCTCTGACATCCGTTTTGGATTTGATCTGGGGATTACAGATAATATTATGGTTGGTGCTGGTCGACTGAAAGGAGCAAATAATCCTTACAGATCAATTCTTGAAGGGTATATTAAGTATCGTTTTTTAAGTCAAACGAAGGATAATCGTATGCCTGTGTCAGTTGCTGTAGTTGGAACAGCCTATGCCACGTATATGCCTGCGAGTAGTGATCCTGTATCAGTTGCTAGCTTTCCTAAGTTTATCCACCGTTTTAATTACGCTACTCAATTGTCGATTACTCGGAAGTTTCATCCGAGATTAAGTGTCGCATTAATGCCGACGTATGTTCACCGTAATTTGGTGAATGAAAATGATCAAAACGGTTTATTCTCATTGGGTGGAGCGGCAAACATTAAACTCACAAAGTCGCTCGGCTTGGTCGCCGAATATTTCTACAATGTGAATACATCGGAAGCACGAAGTGATTATAACAATAGCTTAAGCTTTGGTTTAGAGTGGATAACTAATGGACATAACTTCACTTTAAATCTTACGAATGCAAGAGGTTTTGGAGAATTGCAGTATATTGCGTTAAATCAAACGGAATGGTTGGAAGGCCAATTTCGCTTTGGTTTTACAATAACACGAACATTTAAATATTAGCCGAACAATCAAATTAATATATGAAAAGAATATATCTAATACTGATATTGTCAATAGGACTATTAATACCGGCATGTAAAAAGCAAGAACCCACGCCTGTTACTCCAGAGTGCAGTGCACAGATTTCTTATGCAAGTGACATCGCAACATTGATTACAACGAGTTGTGCAACTTCTGGTTGTCACAATGCTGCAAGTTCATCTGCTGGATTTGTATTTGAAAACCACAGTCAGGTGAGTAACAATGCGTCGATTATTCTTAGTGTAATTCGTCATGAGTCCGGTTTTCAGGCTATGCCTCAAGGAGCGTCTAAATGGTCTGATGAACAAATTAATAACTTCGCATGTTGGTTAGAACAAGGAAAATTAAATAATTAATTAGGATAAATCTAAAATGAAAAATTCAGTTAGAATAAGTTTAATAGGGGCTGGTATTATAGCCATAAGTATGGTTGGTGCAACTTCTACGGGAAGTTATTCGATATATCACGAATCAGCAGTTCAATTAAATTCGAGTGGGTCTCCATCTGCTAGAACAGGTGCTCCGGGTGAGGCAACTTGTACATCTTGCCATAACGGTTCAGTATTGGATGGAAATGCTGGGGTAAATAGCTTGACATTGGTGGCTGGTGGAACAGAGTATGTCCCTGATGCCGTTAACGTCATGCAGTTAACATTTAATGATGCCTCGTCTAAAAATGGATTTCAATTGGTGGCGTTAAATGAAGCGGAAGAAATGGCGGGTTCACTGGCGGTTAGTGATGCCACTAATACCAAATTCGTCGCCAGTGCTTTTTTGAATAGAGAGTACATCACACATACTTCAAATGGAACAACATTGTCTACTTGGACATTCGATTGGTCTGCTCCTTCATCAGGAGATGTTACTTTTTATGTAGCCACGAATAGAACAAATGCAAATGCACAAAATACTGGTGATATAGTGTATGTCTCTGAACATACGTTTAATGCGCCAAGTATTGCAAGTGTTGTAGCTGAAGAGATAGATATTTTACCTTTTGTCGTAGGATATAACCCAGATAAACAACAAGCTTTTTTGGACTTTACCGTTAATCAAAAAGAGGAGCTGTACCTAAATGTGGCAGATATGAACGGTAAATCGGTATTTTTTGAGCGCTTAGGTAATTATGCGCCTGGGAATTATTCCAATAAAGTTCACTTGGATCATCTTGAAAAAGGAATGTATAATGTCACACTTTTCATGAATAACAAACCGTTTTCTGGAAAAATTTATATCCAGTAAATGAGCGATTTATAATTTGAATGACTCAGTGTAAGTCGCTAACGTTTTTGCTTTTTTTGAAGTTTATTGAATGTGTGTAGGTATTTTGTTATTTTTGATTTTTAAAAATGGTTCACATGAAAAATAAATATTTGTTTTTATCGCTATTCTTTGCAGCGCTATCAGTTTCGACTTATTCTTTTACTCAAGTTGAAGGAGAAGATGAGGAGGATTACAGCATGTATGATGATTTCGGAATTGATGAAACAGTTAAGAGATATTGTACACCAAAAATTGCAGGAATCAGCCCCGCTAAATTAATAACGGTAGGGTACGATTTTGCAGGGTCGCATACAATCAATGCTGGAGGTATAGGGGGGTTAGTGCCCGCTCAATCTGAGGACGTATCAAACTATCATGGTTTGCGTCTAGGGTTAAACCTTCCTGTGTTGTCCAATAACAAGATTTTGATTAATGTCGGAATGACTTATTTAAAAGCGAATTACGGTTTTACCAACTCTTCATTGTCACACCCTTTGCATCGAGCACTTAATGGAAATATTCGGTCATTAGGTTTGAATACTACTGTCTTTAAACCATTGAATGAGAAGAATTTCTTGTTAGGTTTCTATTCGGCTGAGTATAGTGGAAATTATGATTTTATTTACTTTCAATCTATTCAATTTGTTAAGCATAGTGCACTCCTTCTTTATGGATGGAAACCTCATGATCGCTTGCAGTATGGATTTGGTGCCACTCAATCATATCGAGCAGGTGAGGTGAATCTATTTCCAATTGTGATGTATAATTTCACGTCTAAAAATAGAAATTGGGGTATTGAGGCTTTGCTTCCTGCTCGTATGCATTACAGATATAAATTAGGTCAACGCAGCTTGTTGATGGCTGGATTTGAATTAGAAGGTACGAGTTATCATTTATTAAACCGTCCCTACGTCGATTTCCCAGAAAATCCAAATTTTACGAACCCACCAGGGGAGTCACCTTATAATCCCGAAAATTTAGAATTGCGTCGCTCAGAAATTCGTATTCATGCTAAATACGAATATGGAATAACCAGCTTTATATGGCTTTCAGCTCAGGTTGGATATGCTCTGAACTATCGTTTTGATGTTGATAATGGTGAATTCTTTAGAGGTTTTTTCAAAGATGTTCCTTACATGATGGAAAACGATGTGACTGGTGCTCCTTACGTTCAGTTGACGCTGAATCTAGTAAGTCCTTGATTAGAGGAATGTAGTGTCTTTTGAAATCAATCCTCCATAGAGCAGAAAGTCGTGGTCATGCCGACCATGGGTGGCTTGAATCGTATCATTCTTTTAGTTTTGCCAATTATTATAATCCAGAGCGAATGAGTTTTGGAGTATTAAGGGTACTGAATGATGATCGCATCGCAGCTGGTACTGGATTCGGTACACACCCTCACGAAAACATGGAGATTATCTCTATACCCTTATCTGGAAGTTTGAAGCATAAAGACAGCATAGGGAATAAAACCCTTATAAAAGCTGGAGAAATTCAAGTAATGTCTGCCGGCACAGGTGTTCAACACAGCGAATTGAATGGTTCTTCATCAGAGGAAGCCCGGTTTCTTCAAATTTGGATAATTCCAAACACGCGAAATGTATTACCCCGATACGATCAAATCTTGATTCCTGAAAATCGGCTTAACAACTTGGTGCAGGTGGTTAGCCCTAATGAAAATGACGATGGTGTATGGATTCATCAGAATGCATGGTTTCATATTGGTCATTTTAGCATAGAGACAGGAATAAACTATCGCCTTAGGGATTCAGGGAATGGAGTGTACATATTCGTTTTAGAGGGAACTGCAGTGGTGGCTGGTAACCAACTCTCAAGAAGAGATGGTCTGGGTATTTGGAATGTGGATACTTTATTGATTACATGTTCCTCGTCCACCTATGTTTTGGTCATGGAAGTGCCAATGATGTAAAATTTAGTTCGTAAACTTGAATATATTACCAAGGTAACTATCTTTGCAATATGAAGATAGAAGAGTTGATTCAAGCCAAGTTTAAAGATGATTATCATAAGGCCATCGTTAATGTGCGTTATACATCTAACTGGATTGGGAATTTTTACAATCATCAATTATTAGAGTTTGATATTACTTTTCCTCAATTGAACATTCTGCGTATCCTTCGAGGTGCGAAAGGGAAATTGAGTGTTAAGGTCGTAAAGGAGAGGATGTTGGAGAAGTCTCCGAATACGACTAGGTTGATTGATAAATTAATAGATAAGGAATTAGTAGAGCGAACGCGTTGTGAATCGGACCGACGTGTAGTGTACATTTCTATAGCTGAGAAAGGGCTAAAGGTACTTTCTGAAATAGATCAGGTGTTCGACGACCAGGCTCTAAACGGAAATCTTACGAAGGAAGAAGCGAAATCTTTAAGTGACCTTCTTGATAAATTACGCGGGTGACGCACCAGCTGTTTTCACAAATAATTAACACCTAGAACCGAGTATTCATTTAATTTTGAACCCAATTAAATTCACATTCTTTGATAGTCATTCGCACACTTCTTTTCGTATTATTTTTAATGCCCCATTTTGTAGGAGCTCAATCAAAAATTACTGCGGTTATTGCTACGAAAGAAGCTGATCCTCTGGAATATGCAAACTTAAGAGTATTTAAATTGGATTCTACAGTGCTTAAAGGTGGATTTTCAAATAGCCAAGGTGAAGTCATAATTGACGAATTATTACCTGGAAAATATTATGCTGTAATTACGGCCTTTGGATTTCAAAAAAAGTTTCTTCCTGAATTTGAGATTGTCGGTAAAAAAACTTATGACTTTGGCTCTGTTACTTTGGAGAATGAAATGGGACAGGAGTTCGAAGAAGTTGAGGTAGTTGCAGAAACGAGCTTATTGCGTACAAGTATTGATAAAAAAGTTTACAGTATTGGAGATGATTTATCGTCTCAAGGAGGTGGGGCTACAGATGTTTTAAATAACATTCCCTCTGTAGAGGTGGATAACGATGGTAATATTTCATTACGTGGTAATAGTAATGTAACCATTCTAATCGATGGAAGACCAAGTGCTTTGTCTGGAGGGGTAGAAGGTGCATTGGATGCGATTCCTGCGAGCGCTATTGAACGTATCGAATTAGTAACAAATCCATCTGCGAAGTATGATCCCGATGGAACGGCAGGAATTATTAACATAGTTCTAAAGAAAAGCAAACTGCGAGGAACAAATCTTGGAGTCGATTTGAGCGGTGCAACGGGCAATCTATTTAATGGAAGTTTAAATTTCAATGTGCGAAATCAAAAATTTAATTTTTACACCAATTATTCATACCGTTATGTTGAAGGCTACAGGAATAATTACAACAATCGAAATACCTTCTTTGAAGACTCTACGGTAAACTTATTGCAGGAACGAGAAGGCACGGACACCCGTAAATCACATACAGGAAAAATTGGATCTGATTTCTTCATTAAAGACAATCAAGTTATAGGTGTTTCTTTAAGCGGTTCGTTTAATGATCGCACCAGAACAGGTAATCAGTTCAATTTTGAAAGTTTTAATGAGGAACTTAATCGCTATTGGAATCGTATTACCTATGATCCAAGGCTAAGACAAAATATTGATGTTAAAGCGGATTACAAATTAGACTTTAAAGAAGGGAAGGGAGATTTTATTGCTGTGGTTACTCAGAGTATTGGAAACAATGAATCTGTTGGTGTATTCAAGGAGTTTTATTTTAACTCTGACGGATCCATTGGCGAACCAGAATTCTTGTTTCAGAATCAATTAGGTAAGGAACGAAGTTCCAATTTTTCTGCGAGTGCTGATTTGACGAGGAATGTTAGTGAAAAAATGCGCTATGAGACGGGTGCTAAAATAATTAGCAACAGAGAGCTTCGGTCGAATTATTTAGAGTATTACGATACAGTCACACAAACCTTTGTTCCGGATTTAAATGTGAATAACGAGTTTGAGTTTGATGAAGATATCATTTCTGCCTATGGTATTTTGGCACACAAACCATTCGAAAAATTTAGCTATCAGGTTGGCTTGCGTCTAGAACAGGCACTTACATCCCCAAGATTATTGACAACAAACGAAGAGTTTGAGAATAACTATTTTAGTTATTTTCCTTCTGCGCACTTGGTGTATGAGCCCAAAGACAAAATGGAGTTCTCCATAAGTTATAGTCGTCGAATAAATCGACCTAACTCATGGAATTTAAACCCTTTTGCCGTATACGATGACCCATTAAATTTGCGGCAAGGGAATCCTGCTTTGCAACCAGAATATATCAATTCAATGGAGGCAGGATACTTGAAAGAAATGGAAAAACTTACGCTAACAGGGTCATTCTATTACCGCCAAACAGTAGATAAAATTCAACGCGTACGTGAATTTTTTCCAGACGGAAGAAGTATTACGAGTTTTGCAAATATTGATGAAAGTTATGATTTCGGAATCGAGGTTATAGGAATCTATAGTCCTTTTAAATGGTGGAAGAATACGTTGTCATTCAACGGAAATGAAACACGCCTAGCCGCCAATATTAATGGCGTTACCTTGCGGAATAGTGGCTTTAGCTGGAATACAAAATTGAATTCAACGTTTAACTTATTTAAAAACACAACTACCATTCAGTTGAATGCCCAATACGTTTCTTTGTCGTATGCCGTACAGGGCACCTATCGAAGAAGAACGGGGATTGACTTAGCAATAAACCGTATTTTCTTTGATAAAAAATTAACACTGGGTCTGCGTGTAACGGATATATTTGATAACCAAGGGTTTGAATTGGAATTCACCCAAGGACTAACGGTTCAACAATCAGAATATAAGTGGCTAACCAGACGAGTATATCTTTCCGTTTCGTACAAGTTTGGTAGGATGGACGAAAAGAAAGAAGATCGAAAAGGTGGAGGCTCTGGTGGAGGAGGAGACGACTTTTAGCATTGAAAATTTGGCCTATCATTCTCCTTTGGTTAATTCATTGAGTTGGTTTTTCAATTCAGCAATTCTCCTTGACTTACCAAGGTTACGTATGTTTTGGGCGGTCTCAGTGTAGTACTCGTGTTCGTTTTCTAGGTAGTTTAATTGGAATTTCACCCATTCGATGTCAGTCATTGTTTTTCCTTGCTCCTCAAGTTCTATTCGTAATTTGCTTGCGACGGCATGATAATCGGCTCTACCTAAGTAATCATGGTCGGCATCGCACATGATCATTTCCAGCAGGGATGTAGGCCGTGTTCCACGGATTGTAGCCCGAATTATCGCAGCAACTTGTTGAATTTGTTTTTCTGTATAGCCAAAGTTCGGTAGTTCTGAACGCATTAACTTAATGGCAATTTCTTCATTACCTTCATTGGTGAGAATATAACCGGCATCATGGAAAAGGACTGCAGTTCGAAGCAATACAAGCTCTTCTCCTTTTATCCCCTCCAGTCTTGCAAACTGCTGAGCGGCTTTTTCGACATTTAAAGTGTGCTTGATATCATGATAGGTCAATTCGTCAGGCAGTGAAGACTTCAAGCGATTTAAAATAGTTCTACGCGCATGTTCGAAATCCATCGTCATTAATCCGCATCCTTTTCTCAGCTTGGAGGAGGGCAACTTTCCTTCTTCAAATAGCGAATAAGGACCTTTCAGGTTATTTAGGAAATACATATCTACAGCTCCACCATGCTTAATGTCAATTTCTCCTCGGTGCTCTAAATTAAAGTACGGAATTGCGTGACCTGCTACTCTGTCGGTAATTGTGATACCATTGGGAACAGAATGGTGTTCAGCTCTGGCTGCTATATTTACGGTGTCGCCCCATACATCAAAACTAATTTTTTTAGCTCCAATTATTCCAGCAACCAATGGACCAGAGTGAATTCCAATCCGTATTTCCCAATAATCCTTTCCAGTTGCTTGTGCAAACAACTTCTCGTTCACCATGTAGTCGCGCATCTCTAATGCGGCTAGACAAGCTCTTACTGCGGGTTTGCTATTTTTCTCAGTTACGCCTGATAATGCCATGTAGGCATCTCCAATCGTTTTTATTTTTTCTAACTGGTAACGATCAATGATCTCATCGAATTTATTGAAGTAGGTTTCTAACCTTTTTAGCAATTCCAATGGAAGCATGCGCTTCGCTATCTTGGTGAAGGCAACAAAGTCCGTAAACAAAACAGTTCCTTCCTCAATACGCTGTGGGCTAAATTTCCCCTGTACGTTTAAGTCTTCTAAGACGTTTTGAGGAAAGATATTGGTAAGCAATTGATTGATTCGTTGGTCCTTAAAAAAAAGCGCTTTGAATACTTCTATTTTTGCTTTGACCAGGTTTGGATTAAATGGTTTTATAATGTGATCTACTGCTCCTTCTCGGAAACCTTTTACTAATTTTGTTCCGCTTCCTATTTCATCTGTAATGACGATTTTATAAATTTCGGCGCCTTTTGGATGTTGCTTTAATCGCCTTAGGAGTTCAACGCCCCCTTCTTTCTCCGAAGCGCTCACTAAGATGATTCCTATGTCTCTTTTGTTCAGAATTGTATTGGCTTCTTCTTCAGTTGGAACACTAATTACATTATTTCCACCTCCATTTAAAATGGATTTAAGTCCACGCACTGTATTCTCGTCACTGTCAATAATGAGTATGTTGATAAAACGTTCCACACCATAAAAGTAAAGGAAATGAATTTGTCGTGTTCGAAAACGCCAGAATTTTATTCACAAATGATTTCCTTATAACTCCACTTCAGGGGACTTCTCCAATATATCCCAAGTATGATCAGCTAGTAAACGGACTGTAGCAATGAATTGAAACGTATTTTTTGACTTGCCCCATTGGTTCGGAGCAATGAGCGATAGTAGGTGATTCCCGTCTTCCTTTTTGTATAGATGATAAATGTGGTTGATTAATGGTTCAAAACGCATTTCAGCCAAGTAAATCCGTTCAGAAATTTCTTTACGATCCTGAAGTTTTTTTGCTTGATCTGCAAGCAATTGCATTTGCTCATAAATTTGGCCGAGTTGCATGTCGGTTTGATGTTCCATTGCGTTTAACCCGCGACTCTTAATCTTGCCTTGATCTTCTGGTTTGACTAGAGCACTGCCTGTGTGATGTGCATAAGGCAAATTATGGGGGGTTTCCGTTATTTTATCAGGATCTATGGGATTGATAAACTCTTCTTTTTCCTTTTCACTCATGGTATTGAACTGTTCTGTTAAGGAAACATTTTCTTAGCGGATTTGTTTTGTTTTGGGTGAAATATAGGGCAGATTTGAGCGGAATATGTTCCTACTGTCTATTGCAATTCCATTTATACCAATGGATAAGTAGCACAAACATACATCTAATTAAGTTATAGGAAAGTCAATTGGTCTCCGTTATCAAAACCCTGCTTTGGGTCTTTTGCATTCAATTATTATTCTAATTTTGTAGGTAATAAATACTTGAATTATGGCAAACGACTTATTAAAAGGAAAACGAGGAATTATATTTGGAGCGTTAAACAATCAATCTATTGCATGGAAAGTCGCACAACGCGCGCATGAAGAGGGTGCTACTTTTGTGCTGACTAATGCTCCAATCGCTATGCGAATGGGAGAAATCAATGAATTAGCTGCTCAAACGGGAAGTCAAGTTATTCCAGCAGATGCGACAAGTGTTGAGGATTTAGAGAAATTAATCACAGAATCTATGGAGATTCTTGGTGGAAAAATTGATTTTGTCCTGCATTCGATTGGTATGTCTCCTAACGTTCGAAAAGGAAAACATTATACCGATATCAATTATTCGTGGTATAACCAAACATTGGATGTGTCTGCAGGATCATTACATAAAACATTATCAACCGCGATGAAACTAGATGCAATTAACGATTGGGGGTCAGTAGTGGCGCTTACTTATATAGCTGCGCAGCGTATTTTCCCTGACTATAACGATATGGCGGATGCTAAATCATTGCTGGAATCCATTACTCGAAGCTTTGGTTATCACTATGGGATACAGAAAAAAGTGCGTGTAAATACGATTTCACAGTCACCAACAGTTACTACTGCAGGCCAGGGAATCAAAGGGTTTACAGAATTTATTAATTTCAGTGAGCAAATGAGTCCTCTCGGAAATGCTTCGGCTGAGGCGTGTGCGGATTATTGCATTTCTATGTTCTCTGATTTAACGAGGTATGTAACTATGCAAAACCTCTTTCATGATGGTGGATTTAGCAATACTGGTGTAACGCAGCAAGTAATTGAACGTTTCGGAGAATAATCCCTTTATCAATTTATTATAAACACAGTTACTGGCTTGTCTAGGAACTGTGTTTTTTTTGAGCCTATTTTTCTTGAGGAGGTAGGGCTGCCGTTTCTCGATTTCTGATTTTCAAAAAAGAAAGGGTTCCTACCATCGTTAAGAAAACAGGCGCTAATACAATACCAATATGAGGAATGGCTAAAAATCCAGTAAAAATTAGTCCTGTACTAATCATATGAAGTGGATGAGAAAATGCATATCCCCAACTTTGGGCAACCGAGTAATCGTATCGTTCTAGTGAAAAGTCATAGCTATTAAATCCTGTAAAAAAGGCAATAAAAATAATGGTCATGTATGGTGTAAGAAAGCCCAAACCGCAAATATAGGCCAACATTAACCAGATAAATTTGATAAAGAGATACATCAATCCACCCAATATAGCGACCCCTATAGTTCGAACGATGTCGTTGATGATTTTCGACCAACTATTTTGAAAGTTCGACCCCGTTTCTTCGCGATCTAAGCGTTCACTGAGGATTGTGTGGAATGGAGACAGTAGTGTAATCAATATAAACTGAAATATGAACAACGATAGACCTTCTATCCAGCCAAAGAATATATCAACTCCAGCTTTCAAGGATTCTCCTATGTGAGGAATATAACTTACAACACTTATGTATTCATTGACAGAATTTAATGATTGGATGTAGAAGAAATATGCGATGGCTAAAACTATTCCGGGAAGAAAGTAAACGAGGTATTTTCCTTGAGTTAAAAGGACGAATGAACGATAAATTGCTGAAAAATGGTCAGTAATGAACTTCATAATTACGAATAAATCAATTTTAGAATGAGCAAAGAAATCGCATAAAAGCCGAGTGTGCCCAAAAACAAGAGCTTCCCACCTCTATAACCTTGGTAATACCAATATATGCTATTCAATACTCCCAATGAAAAAGCCGGGATAATACTGATTATAAAAATGTTACTGCTCATACTATTTTTGGCATGTAAATTGAAATGAAACCGTCTGTAAACATAAAAAAAAGAAATTATGAAAACGATATTTTATAACGGTATTGCATTAGCCGTAGTTTTTTTTAGTTTGGCTTTTGCAGCAAGTGCTCAGGAAGGCAAAGTGAACCCAAAATTAACACCATACAAAGTAAAGGTACAGCATTTCCGAGGTAAAAACAAGGCAGAAGCCCAGAAGAGATCAACGAATAATCGAAAAAATATTGTAAGAATTTCAACTATTCAACCTCTTCCTATTGAAAAAAGAGAAGCCTTAAAGGAATAACCTACACCTTAAAACAAAGTAGTTTTACAGTTTACAAATAAGTAGTTTAGCATGAAAGCCTTTTACTCTGGAGTAGAAGGCTTTTCTAATGCTGAGCTTGAATAAATTTAATAGTATAGGAACTCACTTCTTCGAGCCACCGAGGTAAGTTGTCTTCTGACCAAGGATGTGAAGCTCCAAAAGTATGATCAGCCTCCTGAATACCAATCAATTCTCCTGAGGTCCATTCTGTCAAGACTTCAGACTCTTTCATATGAACGGCTTCATCTTTGGTTCCATGAATATGCAGGCATGGCTTCTTTAGTGAAATTGAAGCATTTTTGATATCCAATAAATCTTGGTTGTAATACCAATCTTCATAAAATGAAAATTGGTGAGGCATATGCTGCTTTGTGCGATTATTTTCAATATATCGAACTCCTTCTTCTTTCCATTGTTGGAGTTCTTGACCAATTGGGAAACGGTTTGCGATACTCGAGATACTGGCCCAAGTGATGACACCACAAACTCGTTCGTCTTGTCCAGTTAAAATAACGTCACCGCCACCACGACTATGTCCTGTAAGAAATAACTTTTTTCCGGACATATCCAATGTTCGATAAAGCCAGTCGATTCCCTCGTAAATATCATCGATTTCATATGTGTACCGATTATCACCGAAAGCAACGAGGTCAGGAAAATCTATAGGATCATCAATCGTACCACCGTTGTGAGATAAATTTAGCTTACAAAAACCAATGTTATGAGTAACGAAATAATCCGAAACTAAGTTCCAACAACCCCAGTCTTTAAATCCTTTGTAGCCATGTACGAACAATACAACGTTCTTAAAGGTTTCATTATCAGGGGCAACAAGGTCTATAAGACTCTTTCGATCATTCGCTCCTGTATAGATTTGATTTATTAACTGCATAATTAATCCGTTTATGGGCTTACAATATTCCTGCTCCTTGACGTATGATTTCAGGGGATGTTCCGAGGCAATTGACAATAGTTGAAGCCTCTAATTTCCCCAAGCCACCATCGATAATCGTATGGACCTTATCGTCGAAACGTTGATAGATTTCATAGGGATCAATAAAATATTCTAACAATTCGTCTTCATCATCAATTAGAGAAGTGGTCACTAATGGGTTACCTAATTCCTCTACTAACGCCAAGACTATTGAATTATCAGGTATTTTTATTCCAATTTCTTTTCGTTTGTTGTCGAATAATTTCGGAACATCGTTCGTGGCCTCCAGAATAAAGGTAAAAGGCCCTGGCAAACATTGTTTTAATAATTTAAACGTGGAACGATCAATCTGTTTGACATAATTGGAAACTTCACTGAGGTCTTTACATATAATAGAGAACTTAGATTTATTTAACTTCATGTTTTTCAATCGAGCTAGGTTTTCCAGCGCCTTTTTGTTCATCAGATCGCATCCCATGGAATACACTGTATCTGTGGGGTATATAATGATTTCACCTTGTTTTAATGCCTTTACAACTTGTTGAATAAGGCGTTTATCTATATTGTATTCTTGAATTTCGATGAGCATAAACAAGGTCTTTGAAGAAGTTCAAATTTAAGAATAAATTAAGGTAAATGGGAGAACATCCTAACTATTTCTGTAATTTTATAGCTTAAATTTATAAAGTATGTCAGACGATAAAAAAGTCATATTTTCTATGCACCGAGTGAGCAAGACAACTCCTGCTGGAAAACAAATCATTAAAAACATATCGCTATCCTTTTTTTATGGAGCGAAAATAGGAATCATCGGTCTTAATGGTTCCGGTAAGTCTACAGTAATGAAAATTATTGCGGGTTTAGATAAATCATATCAAGGAGATGTGAGCTTTGTTGATGGTTATTCTGTGGGGTATCTTCCTCAAGAGCCAGAGTTAGACGAAAGCAAGACGGTCAAAGAAATTGTAATGGAAGGTGTTCAAGAGACTGTAGATGTGCTCAAGGAATACGAGGAAATCAACAATGCGTTCATGGATGAAGAAGTGATGAACGATCCTGACAAAATGGATAAATTGATTGCTCGTCAAGGGGAGATTCAAGATCGCATTGATGCATTGGATGCTTGGGAACTAGATAGTAAACTTGACCGAGCAATGGATGCTTTACGTTGTCCGCCGGATGATCAAAAAATTGAAAACCTTTCTGGTGGTGAACGTCGTCGCGTAGCCTTAACACGTTTATTGCTGCAAAATCCAGAGGTGCTATTGTTGGATGAACCTACCAACCATTTGGATGCTGAATCGATTGATTGGTTAGAACAACACTTACAGCAATACGCGGGTACTGTGATTGCAGTCACACACGATAGATACTTCTTGGATAATGTGGCTGGTTGGATTCTAGAGCTAGATCGAGGAGAAGGTATTCCTTGGAAAGGAAACTATTCATCTTGGCTGGAGCAGAAATCTAACCGATTAAAACAAGAGGAAAAAGGGGAGTCGAGACGTCAGAAAATGCTTGAACGAGAATTAGAATGGGTGAGGATGAACCCGAAAGGACGCCAGGCCAAAAATAAAGCAAGGATTTCCAATTACGATAAATTATTATCGGAAGAACAGAAAGAGAAAGAAACAAAATTGGAGATTCCAATTCCAAATGGACCGCGTTTAGGCTCTAAAGTTATTGATGCAGTAAATGTATCTAAAGGATTTGTAGACAAGTTATTATATGACGACTTAAACTTCTCATTGCCGCCAGCTGGAATTGTTGGGATTATCGGACCAAACGGTGCCGGTAAAACGACCATTTTCAAAATGATAATGGGAGAAATTCAACCTGATGGAGGTACTTTTGATGTAGGTGAAACAGTTAAAATTGGCTATGTCGATCAAACTCATGCTGATTTAGATCCGAATAAATCGATATTCGATGTCGTATCTGGAGGAACTGAATTCATTGAAATTGGAGGAAATCAAAAAGTAAATGCGCGCGCATACCTTTCTAAGTTTGCTTTTGCGGGTTCCGATCAGAGCAAAAAAGTAGGTGTATTGTCTGGAGGTGAGCGAAATCGATTGCACTTGGCCATGACGTTAAAAACTGAAGCGAATGTGCTCTTATTGGATGAACCTACGAACGACATCGACGTTAATACCTTACGTGCATTAGAGGAAGGAATTGAAAATTTTGCGGGTTGCGCGGTTGTGATTTCTCACGACAGATGGTTCTTGGATCGAATATGTACGCATATACTCGCATTTGAAGGAGATTCGCAAGTTTACTGGTTCGAAGGATCGTACTCTGAATACGAGGAAAACAAAAAGAAACGTCTGGGTGATGTAACGCCACGTCGCATTAAATACAGAAAACTGGTTAAATAGGAGATAGTTGAGTCGAAAGTTGGTTGATTTCCTATAACTTTAGGTTTACTACTAAGGAATGAATAAAATAATTAGCGGAAAAACATTAGTGTCAAGCTAAAAGGCTTAACAACTTGTGAATTACCACGTTAGATAAAAAAATATGGAAGTAAAAGATTTAAAACCTAAAGCGATCTGGACAAATTTCGCAGCACTGAATGCGGTACCTCGTCCAAGTAAGAAAGAAGAACGCGTGATTCAATTCATGGTTGATTTTGGTAATGAACTTGGTTTGGACACTCAAACTGACAGGATTGGTAATATCATCATTAAAAAGCCCGCGACTTCCGGCATGGAGGATAGACAAACAGTGATATTACAGTCCCATGTAGATATGGTTCACCAAAAGAACGCTGATACGGTTTTTGACTTCGATTCCGAAGGTATTCGCATGATTGTCGACGGTGACTGGGTGAAAGCTGATGGCACAACCTTGGGAGCAGATAATGGTATTGGTGTTGCCACGATTATGGGGTTGTTAGGATCTACGGATATTCCACACCCTGCGCTTGAAGCGATGTTTACTGTAGATGAGGAAACTGGTATGACGGGTGCTATGGAGTTGGAGCCTGAATATTATGATGGGAAAATATTATTGAATCTCGACACAGAGGATGACGATGAATTATCGATTGGCTGTGCAGGTGGAATAGATACCAATACGTCGTATGACTTTGCTTCCGAGGATACTCCAACTGATGTGGTAACCTTTGTAATTAAGTTGCGTGGTTTGATGGGAGGGCATTCGGGAATGGATATCGATAAAGGAAGAGGTAACGCAAATAAATTAATGACGCGTATTTTATACGATGCCCCAATAGATATTTTCCTGCATGAGTTCGATGGGGGAAGTTTACGAAATGCCATTCCAAGAGAGGCAACTGTCAGTGTTTCTGTTCCAATGGAACACAAAGAAACCTTTCAAGCCTACGTGAAGGAGCAAGAGGCAACGTTAAAAATGGAGTTCAGTCCAATTGAAAAGAATATGAGCTTTACGATAAATAAGGCTGAATCAACCCCTTCGACGTGCGTATCCGCTGCGGACCAATCAAAAATTTTATCTGTCCTTTATTCTCTTCATAATGGAGTGTTTAAAATGAGTTTGAATTTTGATGACCTGGTAGAAACGTCATCATCTTTGGCGCGTGTATTGGTGAAAGACGGTAATTTTGGAACGCAGTCATTACAACGTAGTAGTGTAGAATCTACAAAAACTGATGTTGCAAATACCATAAAAGCTGCATTTGAGCTCATTGGTGCTGACATTGAGCAAACTGGAGATTATCCAGGTTGGGAGCCGAATCCAGGCTCCCCAATATTGAACGTTATGGCCCAAATGTATCGCGAGAAGTTTAACGAGGAGCCACAAATCAAAGCATGTCACGCTGGTTTGGAGTGCGGGATTTTAGGAAAACACTTGCCGGATGTAGATATGATTTCATTTGGACCTAATATTCGTCATGCCCATTCACCTGATGAATGTGTTCAAATAAGCTCTGTCCAGAAGTTTTGGGAGTTTCTTCTGGACGTACTCAAGGAAACACCAAAAAATAAATGCTAGCGGAAGAACAGACTGAGTTATTAGCATTAGCTAATATGAAAATGCCCTTTGGAAAATACAAAGGGTGTTTTTTGGTGGATATTCCTGAACCGTATTTTGTTTGGTACAATTCTAAAGGGTTTCCATCCAATAAATTAGGGAATCAACTTCGATTGATGTATGAGATTAAAGTGAACGGATTGGAACATTTAATTCGTCCTCTTGTGAAACGTTAAGTTATGCTAACTCCATTAAATTTACCCCAAGCAAAGTTAAAACTCTCTCAAAAGGGTCAAAGGCTTATGGTTTGGGATGAATTCCGCATGAAGCAGGTTGTGTTGACACCAGAAGAATGGGTTAGACAGCATTTCTTACATTTCCTGACTTCTGAAAAAGGAGTGCCGAAGAGTTTAATTGCTGTTGAGCAGGTGATTCAAGTGAATTCTCTCGTACGTCGCTGCGATGCTGTCCTCTATAACAATGATGGGGCACCGATAGCAATTGTAGAATGTAAAGCTCCTGAGATTGCATTGACAGAAAAAACCTTACACCAAATTGCACAGTACAATTTTAAATTACGTGTAAATTTTTTGATATTAACGAATGGTCTTCAGACCATTACGGCAGTTATTAACTCCAAGAGCAAGACTATTGATTATCTTCAGATTGTCCCGCTGTTTTCAGAAATGCAGGAATGATAAAACTATTGAAAGCAACTTTTATGCTTTTAGTTCGTTGTGGATTAAATTAAAAGAATGAAGACTTTTATATTCTTTGTCATTTCTCTGTTATTTTTCCTTAGAATGGGTCTTACGCAAGAATCAAGATTTAAATTAGGTATTTCGGTTTCTCCCATGTATTCTTGGGGTTTGATAACAAATGACGGAAATACTCCACAATGGTTGGAAGATAAATACAATGAAAGTGAAATCGGTAAGGTATCGTTGAGCAGTTCATTTACAGTCGAATATAGGTTTAATGAAAAAATTCAATTGGGTGCTGGTTTGGGATATCAAAATAATGGCCAACGTACAAAGAAAAGCGTTCTTTTCTTTATTGATAATCCAAATAATCCTTCTGGAAACCCTAATCCACCCATAGAGTCAAGAATGGTATATAACCATCATAATTTGGAAATCCCTATTTTTATGAGTTATTCCATTCTACCTCGATTTTATTTAGTAGGAGGGATAAGTCCAGTAATAAATATTTTGAATACATCTACCAGTATATTGTATTATCTTGAAGGAGAAGGTGATACGGAAAGAACTGTAATTGAAGACAATTCAACAGATTTCCGTAGGGTAAATTTATTTGCGAACTTGGCAATTGGTTTTAATCTCTATGAAGCTAAAAGAATTCGGTCCTTTGTTCAAGCTCATTGCTACTATGGAGTTTTCGGAGTATCTAGTAATGCATCTTTGAATCGCATCCCTTATGCCACTGGCGTAACGTTCGGTGTAAAATTCTAAATATATAGTTCTTTATGAAAAATACGCTCATTTGTTATCTTCTGTTTGTTCTTTCCTTCGTAACTATGGCGCAGAATGAAGACTATCAGATCCGAGTTTATCAAAACAACCAAGAAATTATGCACAATAAAGGGGTCATTAGGTTAAGTAAGGCACCTTTCCAATTGGTATATGTTTTTTCTGCTCCTTCAAATTGGGTAATTATAGCAGGGAGTCAAAGCAAAATGAAAAACGCTTCAAATACTCAGAGTTCCTTGCTGGGACTATTATTGAATGCAGAATCAGGTGGGGCGGATAGTTATTTCAATACAGCAAGAAGTATAAGAGCTTGGAACGGCGAAATTGAAACAGCGATTTATTACGAAGATGATACCCATCATACATTTGATAGCCTTTATAAAGCAGGAAAGACTGTTTATGGAGTGCGAACGGTAGAGTTTTTGTCCACGCAAGATGATGAGTTGATAGTGGAAGAGTGGCCTGATGATGAATTGATTGTAGCCAGCGCTTCCGTTTCTTATTCATCTGGTAAGAAAAGTGTAAGTCAGCCAATAGCTTTGAAACTCCAATTGATAGATGTTCCGAATACATCGATTATGGATGTGAAGGGCAAGTCATTTATTGAAGAGGGAGAAGCGCACTTTCAAGAAGGCTGCGAGGGATGTGGGAATTTAGGTTCTTTTGATTTTCTACGAAATGGCAAAGAGGTAGAGTTTTTGTTTTCAGGATCTGATATTTTCGAATTTGGTAATTATACACAAGAAGGTAATCAAGTAATTATTGCTCGAGGAGTGAAGACTTTCACGGTAAGACCTGACGGGAATCAATTAACAGACAACGAATACGGAACGAAATATAATTTAGAGCAGAGAAAAGAGGAGAAGTAACTCTCAATATTTTACACCAAAAAAAAGCCGATATCGACTTTTTTTTGGTTAATACAATTCTTAATTGCTGAACATATCTTTTACTCGTTGGAAAAATCCTTTTTCCTTTCCGTCTGGTGAAGGGGTGAAATTCTCACTCAATCGAAATTTTTCCAAAATCGACGTTTCCTCTTTCGAGAGTGTTTTTGGTGTCCATACGTTAATGTGCACGAATAAATCACCTGTTCCATAATTGTGAACACTTGGCAATCCTTTTCCTTTGAGGCGCAGCATTTTTCCACTTTGTGTTCCTGGTTCAATTTTTATTTTGGCTTTTCCCCCCAATGTAGGGACTTCAATCGATGCGCCTAATGCAGCGTCCGCAAAATTTACAAATGCTTCGAAGTGTAAATTCTGGCCGTCACGTCGCAAATGTTCGTGTTCAACTTCTTCAATAACAACTAATAAATCACCTGGAATTCCATTAAATGGACCAGCGTTTCCTTTACCATTGACACTAAGCTGCATTCCCTCTTCAACACCGGATGGAATATCTATTTCGATAACCTCTTCTTGTCGCTTAAGCCCATGAGTATCTGAATCAGAAGGACGTTTGTCAATTACTTTTCCTGTTCCTTGACAAGCTCCACATGTGGAAGCAGTTTGCATAGCTCCCAAAAATGTTTGAGTAACACGCGTTACACGTCCGGAACCATTACAGCCAGAACAACTTTTAAATGTAACACCCTCGGCATTAACAAGTTTGTTAACTTTAATTTTCTTTTTGACCCCCTCAGAGATTTCTTCCAGTGTTAGTTTAATTTTCACGCGGAGGTTGGTTCCCTTTGTAGCGCGCGCACCGCCGCCTCGTCGTTGGCCGCCTCCGAATGTTCCTCCGAAAATATCTCCGAATTGAGAGAAGATATCATCCATGTTCATACCTCCACCAAATCCTCCGGCACCACCGCTCATTCCTGCATGCCCAAACTGGTCGTAACGCTGCTTTTTCTCTGCATTACTCAGTACTGTGTAGGCCTCAGCTGCTTCCTTGAATTTGGCTTCTGCGCTAGCATCGTCCGGGTTCTTGTCTGGATGATATTTAAGCGCTAATTTCCGATACGCCTTTTTAATTTCTGACTCGCTAGCTGATTTCGAAACACCTAATACTTCGTAATAATCTCTTTTATCGCTCATATCTTATTATTGTCCGACTATCACTTTCGCGTATCGGATCACTTTTTCATGTAAGTAATATCCTTTTTCAACTACGTCAATCACTTTTCCTTTCTCCTCTTCTTTTTCAACTGGCACATTTGTAATGGCTTCATGCAAGTCCAAGTCAAATGGAGTACCTTTGCTCTCCATCGGCTTTAGACCTTTTGATGCAAGAATTCCATTGAACTTGTTATAAATGAGTTGAAAGCCTTCTTTGAGTCCATTAACATCTTCAGTATTTTCATTGGATTGAATAGCACGCTCGAAGTCATCTAATACAGTTAGCAAATCCTTCAACACCCCTGCATTCGCATTTGAAATTAAATCAGCTTTCTCCTTGATTGTTCGCTTTCTGAAATTATCAAAGTCAGAATAAAGCCTTAAGTATTTGTCATTCAACTCATTGAATTTGTCTTCCATTGTTGGCTCTTGCACAACTTCTTCTGTTGTTTCCTCTTTCCCTGAATCGTTTTGATCAAGGGTATCTTTTTCTTGAGTGATGTCTTTTCCTTCTTCCTGATCCTCTTTCTTCGCCATATTTCAATGTTTTTCTCTTCTTGTCAAATTTTTTGCCAGGTAGTATTCCGGGACATTCTGTCAGCAAACGAGAAGAGGCATTGAATTTCTGTCATAATTTTTATGACACATGGCAACTAACCTTAAGCTTAAACGATCAAGCCTCGAATACTTTATGACAGTTAGGTTTTTAGTATTCTTTCCACAATAATTTTTTATTATTCAATTAATTAGGTTTATCAAATATATGGTAGTACATTTGCACTTTATTATTAATTATTTTTATTATGCCACAAGGAACAGTTAAGTTTTTCAACAATGACAAAGGTTTTGGATTCATTGTACAAGAGGAAAACGGAAGCGATGTATTCGTACACGCAAATGGATTAATCGACGAAATTCGTGAAAACGATAAAGTTGAATTCGAAGTAGAACAAGGAAGAAAAGGATTAAATGCCGTTAACGTTAAAGTTATTGGTTAATAGTTGATTTTGAAGTTCGAAAAGCCATTCGCCTAGCGAATGGCTTTTTTTTATTAAAAAATTATGCGTGTGTATAAATTTGTTCTTAGATTAGCACCATGTTAATGAATACTAATAACAAGATGAACTGGTGGCGCTCAACAATGATTGTTGGATAGGGCGCATAAAGATATAATGGTATAAATCCCATTCGCTATGTGCGAATGGGATTTTTTTTTTGAAACAAGACATAGGTTAAAAGTGTTAATAGAATATGGATTTAATAAAGGAAATAAAAAAGTCAAGGCCTTTTGTAATCGCTGGTCCTTGCAGTGCAGAAACTGAAGAACAAGTCCACACTGTGCTAGATGAAATCGCTCGAGATGGAAAAACAGCGCTGCTGAGAGCAGGAATAAGGAAACCAAGAACCCGACCTAATTCTTTTGAAGGTCTCGGAGAATTGGCTTTGCCGTGGTTGTTGGAAGCAGGAAAGAAAAATAATTTACCTGTTACGACAGAAGTGGCCAATGCAAAGCATGTTGAGATTGCACTTAAATACGGAGTTGATGTATTGTGGATAGGAGCAAGAACTACAGTAAATCCTTTTGCAATTCAAGAGATTGCAGATGCATTGAAAGGAGCAAAGGTACCAGTCATTGTCAAAAACCCTGTGAACCCGGATCTTATGTTGTGGGTGGGTGCGTTTGAACGTCTTCAGCAGGCTGGAATTACGCAATTAGCCGCACTTCATAGAGGGTTTTCCATTTATAAACACGCTAAATATAGAAACATTCCTAATTGGGAGATTCCAATCGCTTTACGAGAAGAAATGCCAGAAATTCCGTTGCTGTGTGATCCTAGTCATATTTCAGGAAAAAGAGAAGGGCTTCTTGAAGTTGCCCAAAAAGCAATGGATTTAAATTATGATGGCTTGATGATTGAAACGCATCCAAATCCAGATGGTGCTTGGTCTGATCCAGCGCAACAAGTAACAGCAAATGGGCTAAATGAGTTACTCTCAAAAATCATTCTACGAAAAGAAGAACTTTCTGAAGAGGAATTAAGTTATATCGTTGTCATGCGCGAGAAAATAGCAGGGTTAGACGATCGAATTTTTAGTTTGCTTTCAGAGCGAATGAAAATGGCAGAGGAAGTTGGTTTGTACAAGCGAGAGAACGACATCACCATTCTGCAGCAGGAACATTGGAGAAACGTAATTGCAAACAGGTTAGAACAAGCGGAAAATTTGCACCTTACAAATCAATTTGTACGTTCTATAATGGATGCCATTCATCAAGAATCAATTAGGCACCAAACGAAGGTTATGAACCCCTCCTTAAAACGCTGATTTTTGATTGATCTCGAAGTGCCAAACTCCAATTTTAAGGTAGTTATCTTCTCACTAAATGCCAGATAAGATAGGTCATTGCAAGAGATGCTAAAGATGCACCGTAGAGAAAAACGTAGAAAACGCTTTCATACGTACTATCGTATATGAATAGCGTGCTTGCAGAACCAAATAGAATTCCTAATTCCAATGATATAAATAGAGTTCCTGATCCAATTCCCCTGCGATGGACGGGAGATAAATCGGCCATCCATGCAAATAATGTAGGACTATTTATTCCTGTGGCAACTCCAAAAACAATAGATGCCGCTGTATATGAAAATACATCGGTAGCATAAGCCACCATCAACATGGAAATGATAAGGAAACCCATACCTATGATAAGGGATTTTCGACGGCCTATTTTATCAGAAAGCTTTCCTATTGTCAAGCGAACTGAGATTGTTGAAATGACGTAAAACATAAAAAACCATCCTTTATTTTCGATTCCCAGATAACTCGAAAGATCAGGAGAAAGCACAAATAGAATTCCAGAGCAGGCGGCCGATAGATACATCACCATAGCAACGGGGAGCACATTGACTTCGAAGAATTCATCCTTTCTTAATCGGAAAATTGACCAATTAAAAGATTGTCTTTCGACTAAGGTTTCTTTAATCGATTTGACCATTAAGATGGATATCATCGCTAATATTCCCGCGGCAAAGAATAATCCGTCTAACGTTATTAATTGAGTGATAGGGGTTCCTAAAAATTGACCTACACCAATACCCAGTGATATCCCCGTCCCAAATACTCCCATTCCCTGTCCGCGCTTGTCTGGAGGGAGTATGTCCGTGATTAAGGCTGTTGCCCCCGTTGGAAGAAAACCAGTGGAAAATCCATGCATAAAACGAAGGAATAAAAAGAAGGTAATACTACCTGATAATGGATATAAAAAGGTTACAACAATACAAATAATTGTGCCAATGTACATGGTGCTTTTTCTGCCAACCGTATCCGCAATTTTTCCCGAGAAGGGGCGAGAAATTGCGGCTGAGATAGTAAATAATGAAATAATTAAACCCTTATATTCTTTGCCACCTAAGTGCGTGATAAAGTCGTTCAACTCTGGAAGGATCAAATTAAAACTCGTCATGAAAAGAAACATGGCGAAGGTAAGTGCCCAGAAATTTCTACTGTAAGAGCGCATATAATTTTCTACAAAAGTACTTTAATTCTAGAGTTTCGAACATCTAAAAGCTTTGTTTGTTCCGTACTTAAAGAAAATGTTCTTATGAAATATAGTATATCTGCGCTAGTTCTATTGGTTATTTTGGCCTGCACTTCAGAAACTGAAACTCAAAATTTAGGCGTACAGTCTTCAAATTATGAAAATCCTTCGGATGATACCTTGAAGAAAGTGGTGAAATCTGAAGAAGAATGGAAAAAAATCTTGACTCCTCAACAATTTGAGGTGACACGGAAAGAAGGAACGGAAGTTGCTTTTACTGGAGAATACTGGGACAGTAAAAAGAAGGGAATATACCATTGCGTATGCTGTGACTTACCATTATTCAGTTCTGAGACGAAATACAACTCAGGTACGGGATGGCCAAGTTTTTATGCGCCCTTGAACGATCAAAATGTCGGTGAGGTAGTTGATAACAATTATGGTTGGAACAGAGTAGAGGTAATATGTAATCGTTGTGATGCGCATCTTGGTCATGTGTTCGAAGATGGTCCTAAGCCGACAGGATTGCGTTATTGCTTAAATTCAGCCGCATTAAAGCTGAAGTGATTATTCCTCTTCACTAACTGTTACGAATGGTCGTAATTTTTCTAAAGTTGCAGGACCTATTCCTTTTATTTTCAGCAAGTCCTCTACGGCTCCAAAACTTCCATTTTCTTGTCGGTAAGCAATAATTGAAGATGCACGACCTGGACCAATAGAGGGAATTAGCTCAATTTCTTGTTGTGTAGCAATATTCAAGTTAAGAGGGTATAAGTCCTCAAGCATAGCTGCTTTTTCCGTTTGAACGCGCATCCCCAAACTATCCGGCTGAGACCACATACCGACACCTTGAAACTCTGCCTCCTCAATGTATTTGCGAAAAGCAACAACGGAGTCTTGAGAGTGACGCGCGTAGTCGCTATGTCTAGCAGCTCCAGCTATGAGCATTTCTCGATTAACATGTGTTACGTTACCACTGCTGTCAATAGCCAAAACATACGCGTAATAGCGACCAAATTTGTGTTCTGGTATTTCACGCTCAGGTCCAGTAATGATAATTTTCTTATCTGCTACCAATTTTTTTAGTTCTGCCTTAGCTTCCGCCGAATAGAAATATGTGGAATCTCTATGACCTCCCCAATCGCGAGGTGCAGATATCCCTAGTAGGCTTACGGGATAAAATACATTGGTGGTCAGTTCAACTTCCAATAATTGACCGTCTATCACTCGACATCTATCGTAGGTTGTATCGACATTAACAGTAGGGTATTGATGAAAGCTTTCTCCTTTGGCACGACTCATAACCCCCATGAAATCTTGGTAGTATTGATTGGCGATGTTATTATCGAAAATAATTAAAATATTCTCGTCGTTCGCCAATTCAGCAGCTTTGGAAAAGTTGTATGACCCAGTAATGGTAACTGCTTTGTGCCTTTCCGGATAAGGATAGGTTACATCAAGAAGGAGCGTTTTTGAGTGCAGTTTACGCATTTCTTTTCCTGCTGTAATATATCTGTTTCCAAATTGAGATTCAGGACGAGCCCAAACGTCCCCATTATTGCGATAGCGAGCAAAAAATGCCGGATCAATAACACCTTGTAGAATTAATTCTCCGCGAGCAGAACGGTCTAAGAGTGCCTGGCTTAGAGGTATGTCACTGCTGATAGCAAATGCTAGAAATCGTGCATCATGTTTGGCGTAATCAGTAATTAATTCAGTTACGCGCTCACTGATGCTTGGTTTTGTTTTGTCTCTATCCAATGGTCCAAAATAGACCTCAACACGAATGGAATTGATATAATGAATGTTGTTAGATACATTTAATTTATCCTTGTGAAAACGTGCAAGGTTTGCATTTGGAGTGGCTTTTTTACTCCCCCACATCTGTTGAAACTCCTCTAAATAGGCAGACGAAATTCCGCTATCCTTAATGACAAGTATAGCATTGGTATTCCATGGTCCCGTGTATGTAATATTCATTGTTCCAGTCCATAAGAAGTCGTCATTAGGATCATCACTTAAACCATCTATTACGCAGAACTTATGGTGCATGTTTGCACCGGAGTTGGGGAGTTTTTTTGGTAAAGACTCTATCCTTCCATCGGGCCAATAAATTGTTCCGCTGTCGTCGAAACTTATAATCCCTGCGGCTCTTAAGGTGTCCCACATCGGAAGAACGAAGCGAGGGGCATGATTACGGTGTATTACATCTGTAATTACGCGCACCTGCAGACCTCTTCTAGCGGCATTTGCTAAAGCGTGTCCCACTCGCATGTTTTGAAGGTCATAAGCTACTAAGTCTACGCTATACTGAGCTTGATTAATGAGTTTGACCAATTCACCTATCATATCCCAATTGTCATTAGATGTATTTCCCTCAAGTGCATAACTGTGGTCAGATGGAGTATTGAAGTAGGCTTTGATCCATTCTAATTGACTTGTATCACGTTGCTTGGCAGATAGTTGCGCGCAAGTCAGAAATAAAAAAGCGAGAAGCAGGTATTTGGAATTCATATGCTGTAGTCTAAAATGTCGAATTCTTGTAACAACGATACCAATAGAGTCTAAGAGTTGATTATACGATTCCCGTGAAGAATAGGTATAACGTTCATTTGATTCGGTGTTAAACAATATTTGATATCCTCATTCAAATTTAATCGTTTTAAACGCCTTCTATGCGAACTAGACTTTAAAAACCCCATATAGTTATCCATGGATGACAAATACAGATACTTGGCGGCAACCGATGAATCATCATCAGATGTATATTGGCCAGATGCCAATAGAGCTTCACAAATAGCGCCTCCACAGATAGTGTCTTCCAAATTGAAATTGTCTTTCCAGCCAGAGCAAAGACATACCACATTTTTATTTTGTGCGAGTAACCAATCGATCAATGCTTGAAGGTTCACTAGCGATCCAATTACAACTTTTTCTGCGCCTTTGGCAATGTTAATAGCGCGCGTCCCGTTCGTGGTTGAAAGCACTACGTCCTTTCCTTTCAGTTCAGGTGTCATATAACTGTAAGGTGAGTTTCCGAAATCAAAGCCTGGAACAATTTCACCTCCTCGTTCGGCGCCGACTAAATAGCCTTTTTGCTTATATTCAAGTGCTTCTTCTATTGTAGAAACAGGTATTATTGAATTAACGCCATTGTTAAACGCTGAACATATTGCTGAAGTAGCCCTAAGTACATCTATTACAACTACAATTTCGAATCTTCCTTTGAAGTAGTCATAATCTTGAGGTGTAAAACATACCTCAACAAATTTCTTTTCTTTCATGGGACGAAGATAAATAAATTACTCTTTCGAGCTAAACTAGTAGGAGGTTTCAATTTTTCAACAAGCGACGTAGGTTTTTTCATCCTTGCAAAAAAAAATATGCTTCATATACAGTGTTCATTGCTGTTTTACTTATGAATCACAAAATCATCGAAACAATTTCAAAAGTCTTCTTAACTTTAGCAGAAAAAAGTGATTTTACTCGCGCGAATCTTAAAATTTCTCTTTCGTTTTCCATTTTTCGAGAAGCGCTACTTTGGTATTTATCAACGTGTTATTCGTCCTTGGGGATGGTTCAAAAAAACGATGGTGACCATTCCTTACGATAAAACATTACAAATACAACTTCATTTGCGCGATTGGATTCAACAACAGATTTATTTCTTTAATTATTACGACGAACGAGGAATCCGTTGCATAAAAAGGGAGTTAAAAAAAGGAGCTACATTTCTTGATATTGGCGGAAACATTGGAGTATATACGTTGATTGCAGCAAAAGAAGTCGGAAATACGGGGCGTGTAATCGCTTTTGAACCGGTGAGTGACGTTCGTGAACGATTACAAGAAAATTGTGATATCAATGAGTTGGTAAATGTCACCATTGCACCTGTTGCTTTGTTCCATGAAAATACAACCTTAACGCTCCACCTTTCGAGTAAGGAGAATTTTGGTATGTCGAGTATGCATAAACACGATGAAGAAACCGGGAGAGAAGAAAGAGTAAAAGCAGTGAGACTTGATGACTTTGTAAAAGAACAGCAAATTGAAAAAGTAGATTTTATAAAAATGGACATTGAAGGGGCTGAACTTTATGCGCTTCTTGGCATGAAAAAAGTTTTGACGCAATATCGTCCTGCTGTGTTGATTGAAGTTTGTCCTGATGTCCTTGAGCATGCAGAATACAATGAGGATGCCATTTTTACTTTTTTTAAAGAATTAGGTTACCAGCCATTCCGCATTGATCAGGAAGGAAATACGTTACCTTATTCCTTAGCTGCGAATGATGGTTATACGAATTACTTATTTAAATTGAATTAAATGAAAAGAATAATACACTTATGTTGTATCGCTGCATTAGTTGGCTGTGCTGCACCTGAAAAATCGACTACGTCAATTTCATCAATATCAGTAACAGTAACAGATTCCCTAATAGACGCCTATTTGGATGATTGGCACGCAGCAGCAGCTTCTGCAAATTTTGATGATTATTTCGGGAGACTAGACAGCATGTCCGTATTTATCGGTACCGATGCTTCAGAAAATTGGTCGAAGGGAGAATTTGCTGCTTTTTCTAAGCCCTATTTTGACCAAGGGAAAGCGTGGAGTTTCACAGCTATCGAACGCTCCATCTATTACAGTAAGGATAGCTCTGTTATTTGGTTCGACGAGTTATTAGATACATGGATGGGGACATGTCGCGGTTCCGGCGTATTAGAATTAAGCAACAAAGATTGGAACCTCAAACACTATGTTTTATCAGTGGCGATTCCGAATGAATCGATCAAGGATGTGGTTAAAGCAAAAGAAAGCTTGGATTCAATTTTTCGAGCTACAATTAGTGATTGACGTCTTTCTGAACAAGTATATTTCGTTGAAAACGCTAACTTTGCAAAATAAAAGAACAAACACATGCTCGGTTTAAAACTCCCTACAGACCCAAGATGGGTAAATATTGTTGAAAAAAATATTGAGGAGATCCTGACAGATCATGCGTATTGCGAACAGAAGGCGGCTTCTAATGCCATTTCTATCATCGTGAAGTTTCCGCAATATCCTGATGTGGTGGAAGCCATGGGAGAACTGGTGAAAGAGGAGATGGAGCACTTTCAAATGGTACACCGCGAAATTCAAAAGCGTGGAATGGAGCTTGGACGAGAGCGTCGCGATGAGTATATCCATGATTTACTGTCTTATATCACCAAAGGAGGAGACGATGAACAGCAATTCGTAGAACGGATGTTATTTGCTGCGATGGTGGAAGCGCGAAGTTGTGAGCGCTTTCGTTTGCTTTCTGAAGAGCTAGAAGATCCTGAACTACGCCTGTTTTACAGAGAATTAATGGAAAGTGAAGCGCGTCACTACATGATGTTTTTAAATTTCGCCACGAAGTATGCAAAACGCATCAACGTGGAACAACGTTGGAAAGAATTTCTAGCGTATGAAGCGACGCTTATGCTGAAATATGGTAAAAAAGAAACGATTCACGGGTAGTTGATGACACATACCAATTCTTTGCGTTTACATCCGTTTAAGTCTTCAGTGCAACGGATTCCGATGCCTAAAGCGTTTACGTTCCCTTTTTACTATGATCCACATCCACTTGCGATTAAAGCAGCCGAAGAGCTTCAGGAATATTTATTGGAGCAGACGGATTTTGAACACAATTTCGGATTGGACACTTCGATAGAAGGATTGGTGATTGGAAAAATGTTCGGTGTATTAGTTTGTCAAGATAGTTCTGGCAATTTAGGATACTTGGCTGCTTACTCAGGAAAGTTAGCCAATTCCAACGATCATTCTTTTTTTGTTCCGCCGATTTTTAACATGCTCGAAGAAAATAGCTTTTTCAGAAAAGAAGAAGCCTTGCTGAATGACTTTAATCGCCGGATTGAGCTATTGGAAGGAGCAGACGCATTGCTTCAGTGCAAAGACGAATTGTTTAAGACCAGCGTGCAATCGGAGCAGGAGCTTAGTCAGCTGAAACAAACTATTAAACACAACAAATTAATAAGAAAGGAACTTCGCGCTGCTCCCGGTGGAGATCAACCAGAGCTGATCGAGCGCTTGCGGAAAGAAAGTATTCAAGAGCAATATTTCTTAAAAGATAAATCGGCGTTTTGGAAAACTGAAATTGTTCAAAAAGAGGCTCGACTTAATGGAATGCAGTCTGCAATTGCTGAGCTGAAATATGAACGCAAGCGAAAATCTAGTGAATTGCAACAGCGCTTATTCGAAAAGTATCACTTTTTGAATGCTAAGAACGAGCAAGCTAGTTTAGCCCAAATTTTTTCAACTTCAGATGGGGTTAAACCTCCAGCGGGGTCAGGAGAGTGCGCGGCACCTAAGTTATTGCAGTACGCTTACGAAAATGACTTAACTCCTCTAGCATTAGCTGAATTTTGGTGGGGACAGTCGCCGCAATCGGAAGTTCGAAAGCACAAGAATTATTATCCTGCATGCAGAGGGAAATGTGAACCAATTTTAGGTCATATGCTAAAAGGACTGACAGTAGATGAGAATCCGTTATTAAATAATCCTGCTGAGGACAAAGAGTTGAGTATCATTTTTGAAGATGATAGTATTGTAATCATTCATAAACCTGCTGAATTTTTATCCGTTCCTGGTAAAACAATCGAAGATGCTGTTTCCACGCGTTTGAAGCGCATGTATCCTGAGGCGACAGGTCCATTATTAATTCATCGCCTAGACATGTCGACGTCTGGAATTCTGGTAGCAGCGAAGAACGAAGAAGCACATAAATTTATTCAACGGCAATTTATTGAGCGATCTGTTCAAAAAAGGTATGTAGCATTATTGGATGGCGTGCTTTCAACCACTCAAGGAATCATTGATTTACCACTTCGTGTAGACCTAAATGATAGACCGCGTCAATTAGTGTGTTACGAATATGGAAAGCCTTCACGAACGCGCTATAAGGTTTTGGAAATCCGTGATGGTAAGACACGCGTTGAATTTATCCCGATTACAGGTAGAACACATCAACTGCGCGTGCACTCCGCCCATCCGAATGGATTAAATGTACCCGTCGTAGGGGATGACTTATATGGGAACAAAGCAGACCGACTCCATCTTCATGCTGAATTCATAGCGTTTATACATCCAAAAACACGCGAGGTTGTAAAGTTTCATGCACCTGCGAATTTCTGACTTTTCAATGAATGACATGTGACTTTTTCTCTAAATTTGAGGAAAACATTCGAATGAAAATCTTTTTATCAATTATTACGCTTTTTATTTTTTGTGCCCTAAGTGCACAAACCAACGATTTATTGCAAGGGAATACGACACCGACCTATGACGAAGTGATTGCGTTTTATAAAGCTTATGCGGAACAAGATGAGGCCATTCAGCTTTTTGCCATGGGCAAATCGGACTACGGAAAACCTATCTATGTGTGCATTTTAGGAGCCTTGGCAGATTCTTCTCAAACATTCACGAAGGCACGAAATTCCACTGTGCTGTTGGTAAATAATGGAATTCATCCTGGTGAGCCATGCGGGGTCAATGCGAGTCGTCAATTAGTCAAAGATTTCGCAACTATGTCAGACAAAGAACGGAAAAACTTTCCTATCGTAGCATTGATTCCAGCTTATAATGTAGGGGGAATGCATAACCGTTCCAGCTGTAGTCGTGCAAATCAGGAGGGACCAGAGGAATATGGATTTAGAGGAAATGCGCGCAACCTTGATTTAAACCGTGATTTTATCAAAATGGATAGTGAAAACGCCAAAACATTTGCGTTTCTTTTTCACGCAATCGATCCAGACGTTTTCATCGATACCCATACCAGCAATGGAGCAGATTATCAGTACACGATGACATATATTGCTCCGACATATGACCGAATGCCTGAAGCTACTCGGAAACTGATGTATGATGAATTGATCCCTCACCTGAAAGCTTCCATATCGAAACATTGGAAGTATGAGATAACTCCTTATGTGTCTATGAATTCGTCACGTTTAGACGAGGGTATTCATGCGTTCAATACGCTTCCTAGATACGCTATGGGATATTGTGATTTGTTTCATACATTGAGCTTTACAACAGAAACACACATGCTAAAGCCATTTGAAGATCGCGTGCGCTCTACATACGCGTTTCTCCGGGAGACAATCACATGGATGGCTGAAAACGCTCGCGATATAGAAGTTGCACGCCAAACTGCTCGTAATGATTATAAATATAAATCAGTACTCTCAACGAATTATGTCTTGGATGAATCAAGGAAAGACTCGATTTTATTTAAAGGGTATGAATGGCGTGAAAACCCGAGTTCACTCACTGAACAACCTCGCTTGTTTTATGATAGAGAAAAGCCTTTTACACGCTACATACCGCATTTTTTCAAGTACAGGGCAACGGATAGCGTACGTGTACCTGCATTTTACATTGTGGGAGCACAAGAAACGAAAACACTGGAATATCTGCGACTCAATGAGGTTCAGATGATTCCTTCCTCCATCGATACTGTGGTTAATGCAAAGGCGTTCAAAGTCGTTCATTTCTCTAATGGGACAAAACCATATGAGGGACATTACCTGCATACACAAACAAAAGTTGAGTTGAAGGAGATGAATGTCCACGTGAAGAAAGGAGATTTTATTGTTCCTATGAAGCAAGATAAAGCATATTATATCCTTTCGGTGCTAGACCCTCGAATGGAGGATAGCTTCTTTGCATGGAACTTTTATGATAGCTATTTACAACAAAAGGAATATTTTTCGGCATATGTGTTTGAAGAGAAGGCTGTTGAAATTCTTATGAACAATCCTGAACTCCAAAAAGAATTCCGTGATAAACAACAAGAAGATCCTAAATTCAGAGAAAATCGCTGGGAGCAATTGTATTTCATTTATAAGCACTCACCATATTATGAGCCCACGCACAATGAGTTACCTGTTTATTTAGTGGAATAGGATGAGATGAGTCGAGCAGTTCGAAGTTGGAGAACTCCAATATCACACCTCAATCACTCAGCTATAGAAAACAATTTCCCTATATTTGCCCTATTAAGAAAGAAAAAAGTATGTCTGTACATAAAAACGTGAAGCGCGTTACCACACACACCCTGCAAGAAATGAAAAACAAGGGAGAGAAAATCTCTATGCTCACAGGGTACGATTTTTCTATGGCACGTATCATTGATACTGCAGGAATTGATATCATTTTGGTGGGAGACTCCGCCTCAAATGTGATGGCTGGACATGAAACTACGCTTCCTATCACATTGGATCAGATGATTTATCACGCATCTTCCGTTGTTCGAGCAGTTCAACGTGCGTTGGTGGTTGTGGATATGCCTTTTGGTTCCTACCAAGGAAACTCAAAAGAGGCGTTGTCCAATGCCATTCGCATTATGAAGGAGTCTGGTGGACATGCGGTAAAAATGGAAGGTGGGCAAGAAGTGTTGGAATCTATTCAGCGTATTTTGACAGCTGGAATACCCGTTATGGGGCACCTGGGATTAACGCCACAATCTATCTATAAGTTTGGTACTTACGTAGTCCGTGCGAAAGAAAAAGGTGAGGCTAATCGATTGATTGAAGACGCCAAAGCGCTGGAAGAAGCGGGTTGTTTCGCTTTAGTGTTGGAGAAAATTCCAGCTGATCTTGCAACTCTGGTTGCCAAAGCTGTCAATATTCCTATCATTGGAATCGGAGCAGGTGGAGGAGTAGATGGTCAGGTGTTAGTTGTTCACGATATGTTAGGGATTAACAATGAGTTTAACCCTCGTTTTTTACGAAAATACCATAACTTGTATCAAGAAATGTTGGGGGCATTTCAAAATTACATTGAAGACGTAAAGTCTAGTTCCTTCCCTAACGAGGACGAACAGTACTAAGTATGTCGTTGGAGGTTTTATATGAGGATAACCACCTGATTGCGGTCAATAAACGATCAGGTGATATTACACAAGGGGATAAAACGGGTGACACTCCACTACCAGAAATCATCCAAGCATGGTTGAAGGAAAAGTACAATAAGCCTGGTAATGTGTTTTGCGGGGTGATTCACCGTTTAGATCGGCCAACGACGGGTATTGTTTTGTTTGCTAAAACCTCGAAAGCATTAGCACGTATGAATCAACAGTTTCAGACGAAAGAAGTGCAAAAAATTTACTGGGCCATTACAGAGAAGTCAAATGTTCCAGACAAAGGACGCTTGATTAATTATCTCCGCAAAGATACCGTTAAAAACAAAAGTTTCTCTTTTGACAAGGAAGTTGCTGAAGGGAAGAAAGCAGAATTGACCTATTCAAAGATTGCTGAAAGTGATCGATATGACTTATTTGAGGTGTTACCGAGGACAGGGCGGCATCATCAAATACGGGTACAATTATCCAATATAGGAGCGATTATCAAAGGCGACTTAAAATATGGAGCCAAACGTTCAAATCCAGATGGAAGCATTTGCCTGCATGCGCGCAAATTAATGTTTGTTCATCCTGTCTCTAAAGGAAATATCGTCATTACAGCTCCAGTTCCGAAGGAAGATACCTTGTGGGATTTTTTCAGTCGGAGGGTTTTAGACGAAAGATAATTTGACTTTGCAATTAGATCTAAAGGAACGCTGGAGGCTTTCTGAATTCAACTTTTGCACTTTGAAGCATGGCTGCCGTTCCATTAAAACGAATCAAGAAGTTTTGAGATTGGCCGAATGAATTCCAAAAGAAGGACAATTGCCAACAGTGCATATCGCGTGTAAGGGAAATGCGTGTTTGCGTAAGTTGGGTCAGTTGGACATCGTAACTGGTATTAAATCCGATTTTCCAGCGCTCTGTAAAAGTGATGTCTCCAGATAAGGCAATGTTCTGGTTTTGAGTAAATCGTTCGTCAGAGAAACTTAAGGTATCTCTATTTTGATTGAAGAACCAGGTGTGCGTAATGTTGAACTTCCATGGGATTCGAAAATCTAAAATTTCATGCGGATTCATGGCGAAGTACTGAAAATCACCATCCCAATAGTTGGAAATCCGTTGCTGATTTTCTTCAATGATCTCTTTACTTTCCTTGGAAGCCAATGTAAAGGTTGTGGAAAAATCAAAATTCAATAATCTACCTAAGCCTTGCCCATTATCAATCGCAAAAACGTCAAAGGACCTGCCCTTATCATCGTAGGCGTAAATCGAGTAAACCCCTCGAGAGACAAAACTTAAAGAAGGAAAAGGACTCATCCGCAGGTTGATATTAATGTCGGAAAAACGTATGGAATCTGCTAATGCATCATAATTACCACTAAGGGTAAGAGCATCGATGATCATGAATTTATTAAAATCCGTCAAGCTATCTCTTTTGTTCCGCGTCTTCAATTCGAACGTATTTCCCAGCGAGTATTCAATACGTCCTTGTGCCCGTGCACTCGATTCTCGATACAAACTGCGCTCGTATGGAGAGTAGGTCAGTTCAGCCCCGTTGACACCTACGTTATCGGTTATATAGGAACTCATGTTGGGTACATACCTGAAATTCACTCGAGGTGTAATGACGTGACGCATGCGCATATCGCGGTCAAATGCAAATCGATAGTAGCCATAAAGAGCTGTTGAAAGTTGTGCAGAAAAATTAAGGTCTTGCGAAATACCTAAGCCGCGCAAGGTATCAATTACTTGCACGTTATTCAAAGCATCGTAGGAACGTTCTATCGACTGGAAGTTCATCCGCATGTTGTAATTAATGGTTGGGGACATTGTAACTGTTTGATTAAAAAGCTGAAAGGCAGTTACCATTCCAGCTGAGTGACGTATCCCATTCTGAAATTGCTGTCCAATCAAGTCAAATTGACGGTTGTTCACAAGTGTATCTTGAAACAACGCTCGATTTTTCCCTTCCATGTTGTAAGTGAAACCAATTTTCTCATAAAATTTCTCACCTCCGATTTTATTCTTACGCAAAACTTTGAAGGGAAAAAACCGCGTAACATTCACATTAAAAGTCGGCAGGTCTAAATCCATATTTCCAGATACACTGTTCTGTTTCAATCCTGCTTTTAGCCCCATCGTAACTGGTTTTCCAGGGAAAGAACGTGTCAAGTTGATGTCGGAGTTGAAATTATTTTGAAAGTACTGCGTATTTAAGGGATCCAAGTTGGTTGTCCCGTTATTATCTGATTCAAAGTTTACACGGCTATTAAAGCGCCAGTATGGATTCGCTTTTGCGTCTTGTTGATGCGACCATTGAATCCCCACTTTACTCGTTCTTACAGTATCTGCAGGGAACGGCTGACGAAAGGAGGAGTATCGAACGTTAGTTTGGCCAGTAAACTTGTACTTTAGTTTATAGTCAGTCACATTCCTTAATTCAAACGTTCCTTGCGAATAAAGTGTACCATAAACAGTGGTTTGAATTCGATCTGATTTCTCAATCGGGAAGTAGTACCCTAAGTCTTGAAAACCAAAGCCAAATTGAGATGCTGGGACAAAGTTAGGAAAGAGTAAACCAGAGGTTTCACGCTCTTTAGTTGGAATAAAGCTATAAGGTAACCCAAGCGGTGTTGGAACACCCATTACCCATAAATTCATGGGACCAGTCACAATACGTTCATTAGGAACCATGACCGCTTTCGACAATTGGAAATGAAAATGGGGGTAGTCTAAATCACAGGTGGTAAATCGTCCTTCTTTAAAATGAACATGTCCAGTTTTTTGACGTTTAGCCACGCCCATATACAAATAGTTCTCTTCTTGTTGGGTGCGCAACTCTTCAATATACCCCTTTTGCGTTTCAAAATTGTACCGAATGGCAGCCGCCGTAAATGATTCACTTCCTTCTTCAAATTTAGGTATTCCTAGGCGATTTCCGTGCTCATCAAGAGTATAACAAGCGTAGACTTCTTTCTTCTCTAAATCCATTTCGAGGTAATCGGCAGTTAATTTAATGCCTTCAAACTCGAGTTCGGCTTCACCGAAAAGCATGATGATTTTCTCCTTTAAATCAGCGTAGATAGAATCGCGACAAGAATAAGTCGCAGGGCCGTCCAATATATTTTCTTGTCGAACAATGCGGGGTTTTTGAAGACTATCAGACACTTCTTGAGCGTAACTTCCTTCAAATAATTGAATTATTAACAATCCAAGGAAGATAAAATACTTTATGGAATATAATTTGCTCAAGGTTATTGACTTAATTTTGTCATGCACGCTTTTAACGGCTGCAAAACTAAAAAATTACATTGTTGTGGTAGCATTTATTTACAGAACAGTTTTTATTTTGAGTTTGGGGCTCTTCATTTCTGAGGCTTCCGCTCAAGGTGAACTCGATGAATTACTTTCTGCCGGCATAAAAACACTAGTTATTGACCCGGGACACGGTGGGAAGGACCCAGGATGTAATGGGAAACACGCCAAAGAAAAAGAAGTATGCCTTTCGATTGGTTTGAAGCTCGGAAGCTACATCGAGAAAAAATACCCAAACATCAAGGTAGTGTATACGAGAAAGACGGATGTTTTTGTGGAATTGGATGAGCGTGCACAGATAGCGAACAAGAATAACGCTGATTTATTTATTTGTATTCATGCGAATTCCGCGAGTCCTTCTGCGCATGGAGCAGAAACCTATGTTTTGGGTTTACACCGGACGGAAAGTCAGCAGAAAGTGGCGGAGCGCGAAAATAGTATTATTCATTTCGAAGATGATCCATCCAAGTATAAAGATTTTGATTTATCCCCAGACGCAATCATTGCGCGTCAATTGCAGCTAGCTATATTCCTTGATCAAAGTATCAATTTTGCTTCTAAGGTTCAGAAGCAATTTAAAAGTATTGGGCGTTACGACCGTGGAGTCAAGCAGGCAGGATTTCTTGTGCTCTACAAAACGACCATGCCAAGTGTGTTGATTGAACTTGGTTTTTTAACCAATATCGAAGAGGAAAAGTTTTTGAAGGACACGGTGAATCAGCATAAGATGGCCAATTCTATTTTTAAAGCGTTCCAAGAGTACAAAAGTGAAATTGAAGGAGTAAATGAGTTGTTAGTAGACGGAAAAGGCTATCAAGAAGTGAAGGAGAAAGCCGATAAAACACCTCCTAAGCCAGTAACTCCCGAACCGAATAATCCCAAATCAGTTTATTTCAAAGTACAAATCGAAACAGCACGAGAGAAGATTCCATTTTCTGATACCCGCTTCAACGGGGTGAAAGTAGATGAATACAAGGAGGATGGATTGTATAAATATACTGCAGGTAGCTTTGAAAATGATTTAGAAGGAGCCAAACAACTACAAGGTGAACTTCGGGAAATAGGATTTCAATACGCCTTTGTAGTGGCATTTCGAGCCGGTTATCGAATTTCCATGAAGGAGGCGTTGAAATAAGTTTGGAATTTAGAACTCTAAACTTGGCATGCACAACTCTAAACTCTAAACTCTACATTTATAACCTATATTTCAACAAATACTATTATTTTAGCATCCTAAAACAACACGATTTGAAAGTCTCTAAAGAATTTAAAACTGGTTTAGTTGTTATCTTATCAACAGCACTGCTCATTTTTGGTGTCAATTATCTAAAAGGCAATAGCTTTTTTGGCGGAGATGACATCTATTACGCGTATTTTCCGACTTCAGGAGCATTGGTTCCATCTAGCTCTGTAACGCTTAATGGCGTTGAGATTGGCAAGGTATTGCACGTAAAGTTGGTGAATCCAAATACGTTTACAGATCCGAATAAGCGAGTATTAGTAAAGTTTAGCGTTCAATCGCCAGACTTGAAGCTAGCTATAGGATCGGGAATTGAAATTGTTCCGTCGTTTATTTCTACTGGCATTCAAATCAATCAAAATTTCGTTGCCGAAAATGGTTTCCACCGCACAGGGGATACGTTGCTAGGTTCCGTTTCGCAGGAAATTACAGAACAAATCGAAAGTGAATTAATGCCGTTGAAACGAAAAGTGGAAGACCTGTTGGTTTCTGTGGAAAACATCGTTGCCTCCATCAATACATTCTGGGATACCTCTGCGGCTTATACGATGGACGAAAGTTTAAATGAAGTAAAGATTGCCATCTCTCGTTTTGGTCGCGTAGCCTACAATTTGGATAATTTAATTGGGGAGCAAAAAGGAAAGTTTAGCCGCATTTTCGACAACGTTGAAGACATTACTGTTAGTTTCAAACAGACTGAACAAGAAATTCAGAAGATTGTAGGGAATGTTTCGCAAATATCTGACTCACTGTTAACTGCAGACTTTAAAGGGGCTATTGCAGATGCCACAACGACGATGAAAACGCTGAACTCGATGCTGGAAAAGACCTCACAAGGAGAAGGTACGTTGGGTAAATTATTGGACGATGAACAGCTCTACAATGAGCTCAACCAAACTAACCAACGTTTACAAGAACTTGTTGAAGACATCAAAATACATCCAGAACGATACATCCATATGTCCGTTTTTGGAGCAAAAACGAAAGGTGTGCCGCTTACAAATCAAGAGGAGAAAAAGTTGAAATCTATCTTGGATACTATTCCAAATAAATAAATTGATATGGTAGCTATAATCGTATTTTCTATTTTATTGCTCGTTGGAATCGGAGCTTTTGCAATGAACGTAGGAAGAATTCGTGCCAACATATTGTTGGGGCGTGACGTTGATCGAACGGACAACAAAAGCGAACGTTTTAAGACGATGGCATTAGTGGCACTGGGCCAGAAAAAGATGTTCAAACGTCCAATTCCTGCTGTATTACACTTGATGTTGTATGCTGCTTTTGTCATTACACAGATAGAATTAATTGAAATTTTCGCAGACGGTTTAACCGGACAGCATCGTATGTTTAGAGGTTCTTTAGGTGGGTTCTACACTTTTATGATTTCCTTCATTGAGATTCTATCTATTCTGGCATTTATCGCTACGTTTGCCTTTTTAGCGCGAAGAAACTTGTTGAAAATCCCGCGTTTCACGATGAAAGAAATGACAGGATGGCCGAAGTTAGATGGAAACCTAATCTTAATCGCAGAAATCATATTGATTTGTTTCATCTTCATGATGAATGGAGCAGATGAAGTAATGTATCAACGCGGCCTATCGCATGCCGAGAATTTAGGCGATGGTTCCTTCAGTTTTGCAGTTTCTCAGTGGGTTGGACCAGCGTTATTTGGAGGAATGTCAGATAGCTCCCTTGAACTCGTTGAGCGCATCGGATGGTGGGGACACATTGTGATGGTATTCTCATTCTTGAATTACTTACCGTTCTCTAAGCATTTCCACATCTTGTTGGCCTTCCCGAATACGTACTATTCTAACCTAGAGAAAAAAGGTAAGTTCACCAACAATGAAGCGGTAACGAATGAAGTAAAACTAATGATGGATCCTAACGCTGATCCGTTTGCTGCACCTGCTCCTGCTGAAGGAGAAGTTCAGCGCTTTGGAGCCAAAGATGTTACCGACCTTACTTGGAAAAACTTGCTAGATAGTTACACGTGTACCGAGTGTGGACGTTGTACGTCGTCTTGTCCTGCCAACCAAACGGGTAAATTGCTATCTCCGCGTAAGATCATGATGGATACACGCGATCGATTGGATGAAGTAGGGAAGAACATCCGCAAACACGGAAAAGATTACGACGATGGTAAGAGTTTATTAACGGATTATATTTCTGCGGAAGAATTGTGGGCGTGTACGTCGTGTAACGCTTGTGTGGAAGAATGCCCAGTTAACATTGATCCGTTATCAATCATTACCGAGATGCGCCGTTATTTAGTGATGGAAGAATCTAAAGCGCCAAGCGAATTGGCAACCATGTTTACGAATATTGAAAACAACGGAGCTCCTTGGCAATTTAGTCAAGCAGACCGTTTAAAGTGGAAAGACGAAAATTAATTCCCATAATCAACGATGCAGTTAGAAGATAAACTTGTTGACGGCCACAAAGTGAGTCCTGTTTTACCAGATGATGTAAAGAACTACCTCATTGACATCGACGGCACCATTTGTGACGATATCCCGAACGAAGAACCAGAACGTATGGCAACGGCTCAGGTGTATCCTGATGCATTGGATACGTTGAATAGATGGTATGCGCAAGGGCACTACATTACATTTTTTACTTCGCGTATAGAAGAACACAGAGAAGTAACGGAAGTCTGGTTGAAGAAACACGGATTTAAGTACCATGGCTTGTTAATGGGTAAGCCACGTGGAGGAAATTACCATTGGGTGGATAACCACATTGTACGTGCTACGCGTTTCGATGGGAAATTTACCGATTTAGTAGAAGAGCAAGTGACGATTCAAGTATTTGAAAAATAGAAAGTATGAGCGAATTATTGAAAGTGCCTACTATGGCGGAAATGATGGCAGCAGGCGAAGTTCCTGAGGTATTATTCTGGGTAGGTTGTGCAGGGAGCTTTGACGATAGAGCAAAGAAAATCACGAAAGCAATCGTTAAGATTTTAAACAAATGTGATGTTAAATTCGCAGTATTGGGTACGGAGGAGTCATGTACTGGAGATCCCGCAAAAAGAGCAGGGAACGAATTTTTGTTTCAGATGCAAGCCATGATGAATATTCAGGTTTTGGATGCTTATGAAGTTAAGAAAATCGTTACAGGTTGTCCGCATTGCTTCAATACTTTGAAAAACGAATATCCTGAATTAGGTGGGAATTACGGAGTAATCCATCATACGCAATTGATTCAATCCTTGATTGACGAAGGTAAGTTGAAAGTAGAGGGTGGAGATACGTTCAAAGGAAAGAAAATCACCTTTCACGACCCATGTTATTTGGGACGTGCGAATGATGTATACGAGGCACCGCGTCAAATGCTACAAAGCCTAGATGCGGAGCTAGCAGAAATGAAACGTTGTCGTACGAAAGGACTCTGTTGCGGAGCAGGAGGAGCACAAATGTTCAAAGAAGCGGAGAAAGGAAACAAAGAGGTAAACATCGAACGCACTGAAGATGCACTAGAAGTAAAGCCAGACATTATCGCTACGGGATGTCCATTTTGTAATACGATGATGACGGATGGTGTAAAGAATTTCAACAAAGAAGGTGAAATCCAAGTAATGGATGTAGCTGAGTTGATTGCCACAGCAGCAGATCTTTAGGGTTCTGAACTTAGAATTTAGAACTCCAAACTTTTACCCTGAACACGCCGAAGGGCAGAGCTCAAAACACCCCACGTATGGCAGTATTTGAAAATTTTCAAGAAAACGCACGCTTGTGGTTATACCAGGCCAACAGACCGTTGACACCAACTGAGATAGATTGGTTATCGAGTGAACTGCGTGCCTTCGTTAATGAATGGGCAGCTCATGGTTCTAAGTTGTGGGCAGATGGAGCTGTTCTGAATCCTTATTTTCTAGCATTTGCGGTAGACGAGTCAGTTACTCCACCAAGCGGTTGTTCCATTGATACTTCTGTAAAATTTCTTAAAGCAGCCGGCCAAGAGCTTGGGATAGACTTCTTTACGCGCTTGAAGGTGTGTATAGAGCAAAACGGCTCCATTGAGCAAGTTGACTTTTCCGATTTTCAAAGCCGCACGTTGACAGGAGAGGAAATGATCTATGACGCCCTAATTGATCGCCTGAAGGAGTTACAACATTGGCCCAAAAAAATAAAAGAGAGTAGTCTCAGTGTACTTGTGCCCGCTAACTGATAGCTGCGAGAATATAGAGAACGCACGAAATAAGAAAAATGACCAATAACGATATATTAGCACGCCTTCGTTACTTGTTTAACTATAACGATCAGCACGTGGTGGACATTTGTCAGCTAACAGGTGCGAAAGTCCAAGAAAAACAAGTTGTACAATGGCTAAAAAAAGAGGATGATCCCGACTATCATGCGCTGTCTGACAAAGAACTGGCCACGTTTTTAGACGGACTCATCATTGAAAAACGGGGTAGGAAAGATGGTCCACTACCTGTCCCAGAGGACTATTTGACCAATAACGTCATTCTGAGGAAGTTGAAGATTGCGTTAAATCTAAAATCCGAAGATATACTCGTGTTGTTTGCTTCAATCCATAAGAAGCTAAGTAAACCAGAGCTCAGTTCTTTCTTTCGTCACCCAGATCATAGCTCTTACCGGCCATTGATGGATCAATACTTACGGAATTTCTTGACGGCACTACAGCTAAAAAGCAAGAATGAAAAGGGGAGATCTGATGCCCTAGGAACACTGTCCAGTTAGAGAGAAATAATGACCGTTACCATTATTTTAAGTATACTGAATAAAAGGTAGAAACTTCTTAAACATCTCGATGATTTTATGGAATACGAATGTTTTCGGTTATTGAATTATGGATTAATTGATAGTACAAGTAATCCATGAATCAATCCCTTTTATAATTCGCTCCGATGTTAATTATGAACTAAAAGGTTATGACATTTTTAATCATCGAAAAATTGCTCTCCAGCAGTTTCTTTTTCCTTTAATTGTTTAACCAGTGCTAGAGCGTCAGGAATAACATCACTACATAAAATGATAAGAGAACCTTTCACAGCATTCTTAACAGCAAAGATAATTGCTTCTTTCTCTGAAGGAATAATAGTTGTTTTCTTATTCGGATCTTTCATTTTTATTCCATCACTTAACATTTCAATGAGTTCTTCTTCAGTTTTTCCTCTCAAATGTTTGTCTTGTCTTATGATTATTTCGTCAAACATTTCAGCAGCAATACTTCCCATCTCATTATTATCCTCGAGTCTTCTGTCTCCAATTCCTGCGATAATTCCAACCTTTACAGTGGCATCCATCTTATCTACAAATTCTTTTAGTGCTTTCATCCCAGCAGCATTATGAGCATAATCCAAGAGAACAGTAAAGTGTTTGAATTCAAATAAATTTAAACGGCCAGGAGTTTGCGATGAAGAAGGTATGAACGTTTCTAAAGCCGCTTTTATGTCTTCAAGACTTATTCCTTGAACATGCGCGGCTAATATGGCTCCTAATACATTTTTAATCATAAATTTGGCTTTCCCTCCATATGTCAAAGGAATATTCTCTACTCTCATTAAGCGCATTTTCCATTGGCCTCTACAAATCGTTACAAAACCATTTTCATAAACAGCAGTAATGCCATTTAAACGCTGGAGTGCCTTTATACGTGGATTATTTTCATCCATTGAGAATAAAGCAACATTGCATTGTACATTTCGTCGCATATCATACACTAAATCGTCATCAGCATTTAGAATAGCATATCCATCGGGTAAAACAGTTTCAGGAACGACAGCTTTAACTTTTGCTAGTTGCTCAATTGTGTGAATGCCTTTTAATCCTAAGTGATCAGCTTCTACATTAGTTACAACCGCTACATTACAATTTTTAAAAGTTAATCCAGTTCTCAATAATCCACCACGAGCACATTCTAACACAGCAAAATTAACTGTAGGGTCTTTTAATACAAATTCAGCACTCGATGGACCTGTACAATCACCTGTCATCAATAACCTGTTTTGAATATAAACACCATCACTTGTTGTATAACCAACGCGATAACCTTTCATTTTTGCAATGTGGGCAATTAAGCGTGTGGTAGTTGTTTTTCCGTTGGTTCCCGTAATCGCAATAATTGGAATACAGCCTGTATCACCTTTTTTAGGAAATAATTTATCGATTACAGGAGCAGCTACATTTCTTGGCAATCCTTTAGTCGGAGCTAAATGCATTCTAAACCCTGGGCCTGCATTTACCTCTAACACAGCCCCACCAGTTTCAGATAATGGTTTTGATATATCTGTTGTCATAATATCTATTCCGCAAATATCTAAATCGATAATTTTTGAAATTCTTTCTGCCATACTTACATTTGCGGGGTGGATGATGTCTGTTATATCTTCTGCTGTTCCACCTGTGCTGAGATTTGCAGTATCTTTCAAGACTAATACTTCTCCGTTTTCAATTACAGTATCCAAGGAATAATTCTTGTCTTTTAGTATTGTTTTTGTTAATTCATTAACTGTAATTTGAGTAAGAACGTTTTCATGACCATATCCACGACGAGGGTCGCTATTTACGATATCTATGAGTTCTTGAACCGTTGATTTGCCGTCACCAATGACATGTGCAGGAGATCTTAAAGCTCCTGCTACTAGTTTATTATTGATAACTAATAACCTATAATCACTACCAGTGATATACTTTTCAACAATTATTGCTCCCCTTTTAGAACTCTCTTTTGCTTGACGAAATGCAATTAATGCATCGTCATAATTTTGAATATCAACTGTTATTCCTCGGCCGTGATTACCATCTACAGGTTTAATGACTAATGGGAAACCAACGTAGTCACACGATTCTTTTAGGCTACTTTCCCTTCTGATAATTTCTCCTCTTGGAACTTCTATTTCAGCCTTTTCGAGCAAGAACTTTGTATCTTCCTTATCACACGCTAATTCAACACCAATACTACTGGTTTCACTGGTTACTGTGGCCTGAATTCGCTTTTGGTGAGCACCATATCCAAGTTGGACTAACGAATATTTATTCAGTCGAATCCAAGGAATCCCGCGATTTTCAGCCTCTTCCACAATAGATCCTGTACTTGGTCCTAAACGATCTTCCTCCCTCAATTCTCGCATTCTTTGAATATCATCAGATAAATCATAATTGACACCCTCAATTAAAGCTTCGCAAATTCTTACAGCAGCTTTTGCAGCATATCTTCCCGCCGATTCTTCGATATACGAAAAAACCACATTGTACACACCCTTTTCTCCATAGTCTCGCGTTCTCCCAAATCCGGTATCCATTCCTGCTAAGGTTTGAATTTCTAGGGCAATATGTTCTACAATGTGTCCCATCCAAGTTCCTTTTTCTACGCGCATAAAAAAACCACCTTCACAACCTTCAGAACATCTATGAGAATACATAGAAGGGAACATTTTTTTCAATCGATCAGAAAATCCTTCTATTTTATTTGAAGGTTTTTCTTCCATTTCTTGAAGATCCAGTACCATTACGATTAACTTATGCCTTCTAACGGACCAATAATTAGGCCCTCTCATTGCATTGATTTCTCTAATTTCCATATCTATTCATTTGTTGATATATTATAAATATATATATTTAAGAAGATGAAATTAGTTTTATTTTTGTTTTAAATTGAAATTCATGCAAAACGTTAATGGAATATTAATTCCGATAGGTGGAAACGAGGATAAAGGAACAGAACAAAATGAATTGTACCGCTGTGATTTTATTGATGATGGAATTTTGAATCACGTTGTTAAAGAGTCCGGGGGAATAAATGCAAATATTGTAATCATTCCTACTGCATCAAGTATTCCTACTGAAGTTGGTGATAATTATATACAAGCATTTGCTGCTTTAGGCTGTAAGAATGTTTCCGTGCTTGATATTAGGAGTAAGGTGGATTCTGAAAAACAAGTTTCAATAGATTTGATTCGAAATGCCGATTGTATAATGTTTTCCGGAGGGGATCAATCACAAATAACCAACAAAATAGGCGGAACTACAATTCATAAAATCTTGTTAGACCGTTACAAAAACGACGAAGGATTTGTTATTGCTGGAACAAGCGCTGGAGCTATGGCTATGACGAATGAAATGATTTCAGGAGGTAGTGCGTCTGAGGCATTTTTCAAAGGAGCGGTTGATTTATATAAAGGTTTGGCATTAATTCCGGAATTGATTATTGACACCCACTTTATTAAACGTGGGCGTTTTGGAAGACAAGCTGAAGTTGTCGCTAAGTTTCCGAATTTAATTGGAATTGGATTAGCGGAGGATACGGGTATGATTATAAAAAACGGAAAAGATTGCACCGTAATTGGTTCGGGGATGGCAATTATTTTTGATGGAAGTTCTTTACTTCATAACAATGAACATCTTCTCAAAACTGGTGTGCCAATGACTATTACCAATCTGAAGGTTCATATTTTATCCAATGGTGATCACTTCGATATTCAAAATAGACAAGTTACAGTATTGCCAATAGAGGCTCCATTCATATAGAATTATTTATTCTTTTGATTTTATATCTACCATGAATGAATCAGAATAAAATACTATTTATAAATTGAAATCTCTTCAAATCCATTGGAAGATTTCGTTGCTCTGTACATACCTTCTGTATTAAAAGGCATGGAAATGTTCCCTTTGGAATCAACCGCAATTAAACCTCCATCACCACCAATTTCCAAAATTCTTTTGTGAATCACCTCGTTTGAAGCGTCCGATAAGGACATTCCTTTGTGTTCAATTAAACAAGCGACATCATAGGCAACAACACCTCGAATAAAAAATTCACCACTACCTGTGCAAGAAATAGCACAGGTTTTATTATTGGCATAATTACCCGCTCCAATCATAGGACTGTCACCGACTCTGCCAAAACGTTTGTTTGTCATACCGCCAGTTGAAGTTGCGGCGGCAATGTTTCCATTAATGTCGCATGCAACAGCACCCACAGTACCGAATTTACTATCTTTTTTCTTTGCATGATCGAGTTGAAAGCTATCTGTATCCTTAATTTCATGCCATTGTTCATGGCGAAAATCATCAAAAAAATATGATGCTGGCTCCGTCGTGTAATTATTCATTTTAGCAAATTTCATAGCTCCTTCGCCAGCTAAAAAAACATGCTCACTCTTTTCCATCACATCATATGCTAAAGAAATTGGATTTTTTATTCCGGAAATTAAACTGACTGCTCCGGCATTCAAACTCTTTCCATCCATAATGGAGGCATCCATTTCATGTGTTCCGTCAGCTGTAAAAACAGCTCCTTTCCCCGCATTGAATAAATGTGAATTTTCCAATATAATTACCGATTCTTTCACGGCATCAACTGAAGCTCCTCCGTTTGCTAAAACTGAAAACCCTGCATTGAGTGCTTCTTTCAAGGCAGCTTTATATTGATTTTCTAAATTCTTTGTCATCATGCCTTTCACCAAAGTCCCAGCACCTCCATGTATAGCTATAGAATATGTTTTCATCTCTTTTTTTTTCAAAAATACACTATAAAAAAATTTCAGAAGACGATAAAGAAAATTAATTTAACACCTTTCTTAAGTATGTTGATTAAATGTAAGGTTGTGTTATTTGATTTTAGTAATTCTTAGTTTTTTTGAAATTATTAAGTCTAAAACGTTGAAATATAAATGTTGGGTATAAAGTTCATCCAATAAGCAATATCGAATACTACATAAAATAGGACCAATCAAAAAAATAAAAAGATGCTGAGGAGATAATTTTGAGTATACATGCCTTAAATGTATTTCCACTATTATATAAATCTGCGACATTAAGCTACTGCTCGAAATATACCTTAAATAGCAGGCACTTATGCTGGTAAATGAGCCAATAATGATTCAATCATATAACGAATGTTCAAATTTTAATTGAGATTCTTCTGAAAATAGAGTATCTGTTGGTAGTATGTTTTTGAGATCACGAAGTTGAAATTATAAAAGAGATATTGCACTTCAAAGACCCTTTATTGAGTTGATACCAATGAGCATGCTAACGACATTATTATCCTATTAAGCTCTGATGAATCGTTTGATTTGAATTTTCGATTAATCCTGGAATTTAGATATATTTGAAAAAAAAGGGTTAATACACATAACTAAAACAAACAGAATAGTAAATGCTGGAGATGCAAGTTCATCTAAAAGAAATAAAAAAGGTTGTCTTCATTAAAACCAAAGAAATTTTCAAGAAGTATTGGGGATTTGTTATTTATTAAAAAAAAAACACGTATTATTTCAGAATTGATTAAAGTTTAGTCGTAAAAATTGCCTCATTATATAGTGCTTAGAAGGTAATAGACTTTTCAATCTATTCAATTAAATGAATAATTTCGTTAATTTTTTACTATATTCAAATCTCCTAATTTAATTGATCCATGAAGAGTCAGCAAATCCTTTTAATGTCATTATTTATTCTTTTACTCGTTACTAACTGTAATACTGGAAAACAATCCGTTGAACTGCCTACTGTTTCTGAAATCGACCAGCGCTTTATGTCCCATATTAGCGGATTTTCGGGAGGTCTATTGAGTAAAAAATCGGACATCGTCATTGAACTGTCGGAGGCGTACCACGAGATGAAGGCTATGGGAGAAGCGTTACCGAATGACTTATTTACGTTCGAGCCGAAGATTGATGGAACGATCATTTGGGACAATCCTTACACGGTCCGCTTCGTTCCAACAACCGATCTTCCATCTGGAACGGTATACGCTGCTCAATTTGACTTATGTAAAATCAAAACGGTAGAAGATGAATTGAAACAGTTCCAGTTCTATTTCAAAACGAAAGACCTCGTCATTCAAATGGTGTATGATCAATTTAATAATATCGGGGACGATTATGTAGAAATTCAGGGTAGCGTTATTGCAACCGATGTCATCGATACTGCAGCATTGTTTAACGCAGTAAAAATGAATTACAAGGGGGCAACAATCGGACTTAAATGGTCCATGGGTAAGGGAAATATTCACCGTTTTATTTCAGACCGAATTCTGCGCAACGATGCAGAAACGAAGATGCAATTAACGGGAGATCGTTCATTTTTTGGAAGCGCCATTCAACAAGATATTACTGTTCCCGCAAAAGGTGATTTTAAGTTGATCCGTGCGACCACCTCTACAAAAGGAGCGCAGCATGCATTACTCGTGTTTTCAGAAGAGCTTGATCCTATGCAAGACATTGAAGGATTGGTTATGCTCGACGACCGAGATGCCATGGACATTACATTTGATGGGAATCGCATGAAGATCTTTCCGAACGAACAATTGACGGGAAGAGTTACACTAAAGCTGTTTAAGGGAATAAAAAGTAACGCCGGTTTTTCCCTTCAAGCCAATCAAACTACAGAATTACATTTCAATGAATTACCTCCGTCCTTGGAGGTGTTGGGTCAAGGGACTATTGTACCTACAACTGATGGTGCACACTTCCCATTCCGTGCGGTTAACCTGAAAGCGATTGACGTATTCGTAACGAAAATACATGCGGGAAATATTCTTCAATTCCTTCAAGAGAATCAGCTGAGCGGTGATCGCGGTATTAAGCGAGTAGGGAAGGATATATGGCGTCAAACCATTTTCCTTGACGATACTAAGAACTTGAGGGAATGGAATAATTTCGCAGTGGATATCTCTCAGTTTATTCAAGAAGATCCAACTGCCATGTACCGGGTTACCTTGTCTTTTGCGAAAGAACACGCGATTTATGCCTGTGAGAGCCCCGCAGAAGATATCACGTTATTGGCCAATGAAAAGAGCGGATGGTCGGAGCATGACTGGCAAGTAAACAGTTGGTACGATGATTATTACTATGACTATGAATACGATGATATTGATGACTGGCGCAACCCATGTGGAAATCGCTTCTACCGCAATAAGGCAACGAGCAAAAATGTCGTTGTTTCAGATATTGCCGTAGTTGCTAAAGCCGGTCAAGATGAGCAATTACACCTGTTTGTGTCCAACTTAAAAACAACACTGCCGATTTCAGGTGCTTCAGTTGAATTGTATTCGTTTCAACAGGAATTGTTGGCAACAGGAACAACCGACGAGCTGGGAACCTTAATCATGCGTTCGGATGACAAACCGTTTGTAGCAGTTGTGAAACATAATGGACAATCCACGTACTTGCGTTTGCGCGACAGCGATTCAAAGTCGATTTCAAAGTTCGACGTTTCTGGACAATACGTCGCACAAGGGGTAAAAGGATTTATTTACACGGAGCGCGATGTACGTCGACCAGGGGATTCAATTTACGTTAGCTTCATGCTGGAGGATTCGCGTGACGTGCTTCCCGCCACACACCCAGTGAAATTCACTTTGAAAAACCCACAAGGTGTTACGGTGAACCAACAAATTAAACGGTACTCGCTGAATGATTTATATAACTTCCGCGCAGTTACCGACAGTAAAGCGATTACAGGGAATTACATTGCACAAGTGGAGCTCGGGAATCATGTGTTCTCAAAAGTGATTAAGGTTGAAACGGTGAAGCCCAATCGATTAAAAGTGGAATTGACCGCTGCCGGAAAGATGTTGCGTTATGGCCGATCAGATGAACTTCAATTGTACTCTCAATGGCTACACGGTGCAAGTGCAGGAGGATTGAAAGGAGTTGTTGAAATGCGCTTGACGGGTGGATACACTCAATTCAAAGGGTATGAAGGGTACCAATTTGATGATCCGTTGAAACGCTTTTATTCCAAAGAGTCCGTTGCCTTTGAAGGGAATTTAGACAATACCGGAAAGGTATCGTTTTCTCCAGAAATCAATGTTCAATCGTCAGCACCTGGTATGCTCCAGGCGACTTTCACGACAAAAGTATTTGAAGGAGGAGGCGATTTCAGCATTGACCGACGCATGTTTAATTATTCTCCCTTTAAACATTATGTGGGACTCCAGTTGCCGGAAGGCGACTTGTGGGGTGGGACATTGTTAACGGACAAATCCCATACGTTTGACGTTGTCTTGCTCACAGATGAAGGTAAATTGAAAAGCGGCAATGTGAATGTTACCATCTACCGTATCGATAACAATTGGTGGTGGGATTCTTACAACAGAAATATTTCCAGCTACATCAATCGATCATCCACTGTACCAATTTCGAATGAACAGTTGACCTTAACGAATGGTAAGGGGTCAATCTCATTTAAAGCGGACAAGGCGGATTGGGGACGCTATTATGTGAAGATTACCCACGAGGATGGACATTCCACAGGGAAATTATTCTCAGTAGATTGGCCCTATTGGGCACGAACGAATCGAAAAGCGGATGAAAATGCTGCTATGTTAGGATTCTCAACAGATAAGGAGAAGTACGCGATTGGTGAAGAAGTCAAAGTGACTATCCCTTCTCCAAAAGTTGGTCGTGCTATTGTTACAGTTGAAAATGGTACAGCGATTCTTGAAAAGTTCTGGGTAACCACCACGGATGGCGAGACCCAACTAGCTTTCAAGACAACGGCTGAAATGGCGCCTAATGTTTACGTGCACGTCACGCTTTCTCAACCGCACGCAGTTACCGGAAATGATTTACCTATCCGTATGTATGGAGTTGTGCCTATTCAGGTGGAAGATCCGAACACGCACATTACTCCGGTGATTGCAATGAAGGATGAACTTTCGCCTGAAACAACTGCTCAAATAAAGGTAAGTAATTCGGAGAAGAAGCCCATGACGTATACTTTAGCCGTGGTCGATGAAGGCTTGTTGGATTTAACGAATTTCAAAACGCCACAGCCTTGGAGTCACTTTTATTCGAAAGAAGCGTTGGGCATTCGCACGTGGGATGTATATGATGACGTTTTAGGGGCTTATGGAGCACGAATTGATCAACTTTTAGCTGTTGGAGGTGATGCTGAAATCAATACAAAAGCGAATCCTTCAGCGAATCGATTTAAACCAATGGTGCGCTTTATGGGTCCCTATTACTACGATGGCACAACGGAAAATAAACATGATGTGGATATCCCTAATTATGTAGGTTCCGTTCGGGTAATGGTTGTAGCAAAAGGGCAGCAGGAAGATTATGGATCAGCAGAAAAAGCAGTTCCTGTTCGAAGTTCAGTTATGGTGCTTGCCACACTTCCACGTGTTCTTGGTCCAGGTGAAACAGTGACGCTTCCTGTTAATGTGTTCAATATGGACGAGAAAGGTAAGATTGTTACCGTAAAAGTGAAGACCAACGATATGTTAGAAGTTATAGGTGACCAAGAATTGAAGGCGCGTTTCTTAGCAAAAGGGGATAAGATCGTCAATTTCAAAGTGCGTGTAAAAGACCGCATTGGAATAGGAGAGGTGATGGTAACTGCGGGAGACGAAAGTTATACCGCACGGGATGAAATTCAACTTGACGTACGTCCGAGCAACCCAGCGATGACATGGACCGAGCAATTTGTTTTAGAGCCGGGTAAATCGTTAGATCATGAGCTGCTTTTAAAAGGAATCAAAGGAACGAATGAAGCGAGCATCGAAATTACGAGCATTCCAAGTTTGAACCTTGAAGAACGATTAGGTTACCTCATGGCCTATCCACACGGATGCTTGGAGCAAACTGTCTCAGGAGCATTTCCTCAATTGTATCTGGCGAAGATTATGGACGTCGACCAAGACGAACGTAAACGCATGCAACAAAATGTGGTGGCAGCGTTGGATAGGATTCAACTGCACATGACGGGAAGTGGTTCTTTCTCCTATTGGCCGGGAGGAACGCGCGTGAATGAATGGGCGTCCGTATACACAGGTCACTTCATTGCTGAAACTGAAAAATCTGGGTATACGGTACCGTATTACACAAAGCGACGATGGATTAATGACCAGAGAAATATGGCGAAAAACTGGTCATCTTCGGAAACCCAAAACTCTTCAGCGTATAACGACCTCACACAAGCGTATCGCCTTTATGTTCTTGCCCTAATGAATGAAGAAGACTTAGGTGCCATGAATCGCTTGCGCGAAAAAAATAATTTGACACCCCAAGCGAAATGGCGTTTAGCCGGAGCGTATGCATTGGCCGGGAGAAAAGATGTCGCACTGACCTTAGTCAATCCGAAAGCCCCTGTGCAATTCAGTAAATCTGTCAATCACACCTTCGGAAGCTCGACCCGCGATGATGCGATGGTTCTGGAAGTATTGACCCTGTTGGGTGAGGACAAAGAGGGCATGAAGCTAGCTATGAAGATAGCGAAAGAGGTGAGTGGTACCCGTTGGATGAGTACCCAAACCATTGCGTTCTCGTTAATGGCTGTGAGTAAATTTATTAATGCAGATGCCTCAGCGAGCAATATCATGGATTATGCGTACCAATTTGACAATGGCACCCAATTAACGAAACGCACAGCGAGGTCGGTGGTTCAACATCCCCTGAAAGGCAAAAATCAGCGCCTCAACATAGTCAACAATGGAGATCAGAAAATTTTCGTACGTATCGCGCATACCGGAATACCGATGCCGGGAACACAGCCGTCGATGAGTGAAGTGCTGTCGATGGACATTCGCTATTACAACAGTCATACGAAAGCTCCGCTTGATCCATTCAAGATTGAACAAGGAACGGATTTCACCGCAGAAGTCACTGTGAAGAATAATGGGGATCGCGGTAACTTGTCCGAATTGGCATTAAATCAGATATTCCCTTCTGGTTGGGAGGTACACAATTCTCGTATGGATGGGTATTTTGCTGGAGCAGGCATTGATTACCAAGATATTCGAGACGATCGTATTTATTCTTACTTCAACCTTAATGCTGGAAAATCAATTCAACTAAAAGTGAAATTGAATGCCGCTTACTTGGGTAAGTTTTATCTTCCAGGTATTCTAGCCGAAGCAATGTATGATGGAGATATTAAGGCCTTTCAATCTGGTGGCTGGGTAGAAGTAGTACCACAACCCAAAGTGGAGAATGATTAAGCATCGATGAGTGAGTTTAACGCTTAGAATTCAGAACTCTAAACTCTAAATTCTACACTTCGTAAGTTAATTTGCACGGCGCAGTTCAGACAATAAAATACCGGTCGCCATGGCTACATTGAGCGATTCACCTTGTCCGAACTTTGGAATGGTGATCGGATGTGAAACACATGGAAGTAACTCAGGAGAGATTCCATTGCCTTCATTCCCCATGAGTAAAATACATGATTTTTCCAAATTAGTACGGTAAACGTTGGTGCCTTCCAAGAGCGCTCCATAGATCGGTTTATCAATTCCTGTAAGCGTTGTTATCAAATTTACGTAACGAATCGCAACAGTAAAAATGGCTCCCATAGAAGCTTGTACCACTTTCGGGTTGTAAATATCTACAGAGTCTTCTGAAATAAGTACTTCATCCACACCAAACCAAGCTGCTAAACGAAGAATAGTTCCCATATTACCAGGATCCTGAATGGTGTCCAACGCGAGTTGAAATGCAGGTTGATTAGCTGGTGTGTCGACCATGGAACAAACGGCTAACATATCCTGTGGGTGCTGCAAAGCGGATATTTTAGAGAGTTCTTTATCCGTGATGCGTGTTACAGGAATAGAGGAGGGAATCCCATCCAATGGTGCTGTTTCCAAGGCATAAATGTGTTGCACGCGGTTCGGCTGATGTAGGAGAGCTTCTTGGATAATCTTTTTTCCCTCTATAAGAAAAGCATTATGCTCTTTTCGAAACTTCTTCTTGTGCAGCGACTGCAACGTTTTAATAGTTTGCTGGGTCATCATCTGCTCAAATTATTCAAGTACGTATTCGACCTTAAATTCATCCAATTCACGAATGAGTTCATCGGTGACATCTACACGTACAAAACGCGATGGCATATCGATGTCTAAATTATTGACGGTATCGTATACATTAAACTTTACTGGATAATTCCCTTCATTACGTTGGAATATTTTCTCAATATCTTCAATAAATCGATGGTCCACAGATTTCAAGGGTACAGAAATTTTCAGGAAATTGGTTTGCTGTTTCCGTAAGTTGGATAAATAATCGATTTTATTCACCTTGAACTCCAAATCGTTACTGTCCTTACTCCATTTCTTTGGTTGAATGGAACCTTCAATAAAGACAAAAGATCCGTCTGTCATAAACGATTTATATTTACCATAGTCCTCGCGGAAAAAAAATAATTTTGTAGTATCGTTATAATCTTCCAATTGAATCGTGCCGAAAGGATCTCCTTTTCGCGTATGACGGTGTTCAGTTTCCGTAATAATCCCGGCGATAATCAAGTTTTTCCCTTTGTTATTTTCAAGGTTCAAAATATCGCTAATCGATCCCGTGCAAAAGGATTTGATGTCAATACGGTAATCGTCCAAGGGATGCCCTGAAATATAGATTCCAACAACCTCTTTTTCTTTATTCAATTGTTGAATGGTAGACCATTTCTCCACTTGAGGAATCGTTGGGGCAGGGGTAGCTACACCAGAAGCTTCACCAAATAAACTCTCCTGACTTGAGTTAAGACTTTCTTGATAGTTTGAGCCAAATTTAATTGCGTTAGAAAGAAATGTTTTACCGTTTTCTTCGTGGAAATATTGTGCGCGATGCATATTCGAAAACGAATCAAAAGCTCCCGCTAAGGCCAATCCTTCAAATGCTTTCTTGTTACAATTCCGTAGGTTCACTCGTTTAGTAATGTCGAATATATCTGTAAAAGGTCCATTCTCAGTACGTTCACTCACTAAGGTGTCAACTGGTCCACCACCTACACCTTTAATGGCTCCAAGACCAAAACGTATGGCTCCAGCTTTATTCACCGTAAATTTGTAATTGGATTCGTTCACATCTGGACCAAGAACTTCAACGTCCATTCTGCGGCATTCCTCCATAAAAAAGGTGACTTGCTTGATATCATTCATGTTATTGCTCAACACTGAAGCCATGTATTCTGCAGGATAATTTGCTTTCAAATATGCAGTTTGATAAGCAATCCATGCGTAACAGGTAGAATGTGATTTATTAAAGGCATAGGAGGCGAATGCTTCCCAGTCACGCCAAATTTTCTCCAATGTTTTACGGTTGTGGCCGCGCTTTTCCCCTTGATCCAGGAATTGAGGTTTCATTTTTTCCAACAGGTCGAATTTCTTCTTACCCATTGCTTTCCGCAACGTATCCGCTTCACCTTTCTTAAATCCTGCTAGTTTTTGAGAAAGAAGCATTACTTGCTCTTGGTAAACTGTAATTCCGTAAGTCTCTTTCAAGTATTCCTCACAGGCATCCAAATCATAGATGATTTCCTCGTCCCCGTGCTTACGCTTAATAAACGATGGAATGTACTCTAGTGGTCCAGGTCGATACAAGGCATTCATCGCAATTAAATCTGCAAAAACAGTCGGTTTTAACTCGCGCATGTATTTCTGCATTCCAGCAGATTCATATTGGAATACACCTACCGTTTCTCCGCGTTGGAAGAGTTCATAGGTTTTTTCATCGTCTAATGGAAAATTATCAGGATTTAGGTCGATGCCATGTCGTTCTTTGACAAATTTGACTGCGTCCTTTATAAGGGTCAATGTTTTAAGCCCTAAGAAGTCCATCTTTAACAACCCAGCTTCTTCTACAACAGAGTTGTCAAACTGCGTACAATACATTTCAGAGTCCTTTGCCAAAGCCACCGGAACATAATTGGTGATATCGCCAGGGGTAATAATAACACCACAGGCATGAATCCCTGTATTTCTTATGGTTCCCTCTATATTTACTGCACGCTGCACCACTTGACCCGCAAGGTCCGTACCTTGAGCAATTTGTTTAATTTCCTGAACACGGTTAATATCGTCTGAGTTATTCTTTAGCTTCTCCTGGAGCTCCATGTCAGACAATTTAAACATCTTATTCAAAGAGATATCGGGAATGAGTTTAGCTAAACGGTCGGCCTCAAAGAGCGGGAGATTAAGCACTCTTGCCGTATCCCGAACAGATGACTTCGCAGCCATTGTTCCATAAGTGATAATTTGAGCTACTTGATGAGCTCCATACTTTTGTATTACCCAATCGATGATTCTTCCGCGACCTTCATCGTCGAAATCAATATCAATATCCGGCATAGACACACGATCTGGGTTCAAGAAACGCTCGAAAAGCAAATCATATGCAATGGGGTCTACATTTGTAATTCCAGTGCAATAGGCGACTGCGGAGCCCGCAGCTGAACCACGCCCTGGTCCAACAACTACACCCATGTCGCGTGCAGCTTGACAAAAGTCTTGTACAATTAAGAAATACCCTGGATAACCCGTTCGTTCGATCGTTTCCAATTCAAAATCTAAACGCTCGCGAATTTCATCGGTGATCTCACCGTAGCGTTTTTTTGCGCCTTCATAGGTTAAATGCCGTAAATAGTTATTCTCACCACGTTTCCCTCCATCAACAGCATCTTCCTCCGATTGGAATTCTTCAGGAATATCGAAAGCGGGTAGTAGTACGTCGCGTGCCAAACCATAGTGTTCGCATTTCTCAACGATTTCTATCGTGTTGGAAATCGCCTCTGGTAAATCGGCGAAGAGCGCCTTCATTTCCTCCGGAGACTTAAAATAATATTCCTCATTTTCCAAGCCATAACGGAATCCACGACCGCGTCCTTTCGGCGTATCGACCATTTCACCGTCCTTGATACACAATAAGATGTCGTGAATCTGAGCATCTCTTTTATCCAGGTAAAAAGTATTATTTGTAGCAACAAGCTTTACATCATGGACTTTAGAGAACTTGATCAAAGTTTCGTTCACCCTGTTTTCATCCTCCTGGCCATGACGCATAATTTCCAAATAGAAATCGTCTCCAAATTGAGACTTCCACCACTGTAAAGCCTCTTCTGCTTGTTTCTCTCCTATGTTAAGTATTTTAGAGGCAATTTCTCCATACATGTTTCCAGACAAAACAATGATGTCTTCCTTGTATTTTTCTATAACGCCCTTGTCTATACGTGGAACATAATACTTGCCGTCTGTAAATGCAATACTCGACATTTTCGCCAAGTTGTGATACCCATTCTTGTTTTTCGCCAATAGAACCATCAAAGAACCATTATCCTTGACGGTTTTATCCGTATGGTCTTCACAAACATGAAACTCGCACCCGATAATTGGAATAATTTCTTTTTTAACGAAAGAAGTACCTTCGGCAGCCGCTTTTTCGCGAGCAGCGCGAATATCCTTATTGTGAGCCGAGACGAACTTTTCAAAATGAAAAGCAGCCATCATATTTCCAGTATCCGTCAATGCAACTGCAGGCATATTGTATTCCGCCGCTTTCTTAATCAATCCCTTGATGTCCGAAGTAGACTGAAGAACGGAAAATTGAGAATGGTTATGCAAATGAACGAAGGAGATATCTTCGAGTTGAGCCAATCCTTCTTCAATCGTAGACTTCGAAATATCTGGACCTGTGCTTTTTGGCTTAAGCTTTTCACTTTCAGCCTTTAAGTTGAGGTGCTTTAACCCAACAGGTTGAATGGTGGAGGGATTCGTCGCTTGAAATTCTTCAAAATATTGCTCTTCGACTTGTAATTCTTCAGCCGTGAATAAGCGTCTTCTGACCAATTCAAAGAAACATCGCGTTGTTGCTTCAACGTCGGCCGTGGCATTGTGCGCTTCGGAGAATGGAATTTCGAACAATTCTTGATGAAGCTCTGTGAGGTTGGGTAGTTTAAATTTACCACCACGTCCTCCGGGGATTTTACAGAGTTCCGCAGTTTTCTCAGTACACGTATCAAGCACAGGCATGCCGTGCATCGGAGTTGGAATGTCAAAACGAACAAACTCACATCCCATGATGTTCAAGTCGAATCCGACATTTTGACCAACAACAAATTTTGCTTTCCCAAGAGCCTCGTTAAATTCAGTCAGCACTCCTTTGAGCGGAACTCCCAATTTTTGAGCTAATTCTGTAGATATTCCATGAATACGCTCCGAGTCATAAGGAATATCGAATCCATCAGGTTGGATAATGTAATCTTTAGCTTCTATTAGTTTTCCATTTTCGTCGTGTAGTTGCCACGCCACTTGAATACAACGCGGCCAGTTATCTGTGTCAGTATAAGGAGCGTTAAAATTCTTTGGTAAACCGGTGGTTTCCGTGTCAAATATGATATACATCGATAAAAAAATTGGGTTATCAAAATTAATGAAATATTTGGCCAGAGGACAGGGTAAAATCAGAAGTTGTCAACAAAAAAAGTGATACGTGGATAACTTACTCTTTCTGTGCACTGCAAAAAAAATCATGCGATTCCTATCACTTAGAAAATCCAAGTTCACCACAATTGCGTAAATTATTTTTGAACAGTGAAGAACTTTTCCAGCACTTGAATGTTTTAAATGTGTTAGTTAGGCATTTTTCGAACTACAAACTAGAGTTAATACCAGATAAAATGGGAGCAGAAGTAACGACGTTATGGCATGTTGACGCAATCCAATTGTTTGAAGAATTGAGTTATGAAGACAAGTTGAAAGTAGAACGTTTGGTAAGTGTAAACAGGTATGCAAAAAGTAGCTCAATCTATGAATTAGATGAAAAGGCTACAGACATTTATTTTGTAGCGAAAGGAAGAGTAAAGCTTGCGAATCATTCCAACAATGGAAAGGAAAATATTAAATTCATTGTTTATGAAGGTGATCTCTTCGGAGAGATGGGAATTGTAGATGATGAATACTTTAATCAACGCCGGGATTTCGCACAATCCATGGAAGATGATACAGTCATTTGTTCGATGTCCTATGAAAACATGCGACTGTTGATGAATGATTTTCAGATGCTCAACAAAATTTTACTCAAAAGAATATCAAAACGTTTGCGAAGAACTGAACATCGCTTGGAATCAATAATGTTCAAAGACGCGCGTACTCGTTTGGTTGATTTTATAAAAGATTTAGCAAAAGACCTGGGTAAACCAATTGGTCATGAGGTGTTAGTGAAGCACCGGTTAACACACCAAGAAATTGCCAACATAACGGCAATTTCACGGCAAAAAGTAACAACGTTATTGAATGAGTTAAAACAAGAAAACCTCATTCACCTAGAACGTAAATCGTTACTTATTCGAGATATGGAGGTTTTTAAATAGTGATAGTTTGTTATGAGGAACGCAAGGAGCTCTGCCACATGGTAGGGCTCTTTGTTTTTAGCATGCAGTGACCCATATATTTGTTTAAATTTGCCGAAGGTATGAAACGTTACTTTTTTAAGATAGCATACAAAGGCTCGCATTACTGCGGATGGCAGCGGCAACCGAAACAGGTTTCTGTGCAAGAAGTATTGGAGAATGAATTGGAGCGTCTATTTCGTGAGCCAATTCCAATAGTTGGTTGCGGAAGAACGGATGCAGGCGTACATGCCTCAGACTATTATTTTCATTGTGACTTACCGAACTCCTTTCCGCTCGAGAATTTACTCTTTAAGTTAAATAGGATGTTGCCAGAAGATATTGTGATATATGCAATTCGTCCTGTGCAGCCAGAATCTCACGCGCGTTTCGATGCATTGGAGAGAACATATCACTACAAAATACACACATTCAAACATCCCTTCGCAAAAGAGTTGAGCACCTACATACCTCAACAATTAGATATTCCAGAAATGAATCGTGCTGCCGAATCACTTCTTGGGAAACAAGATTTTACTTCATTTTCAAAACTTCATACAGACGTAAAAACAAACTATTGTATGGTTACAATGGCGCAATGGAAGCAGGTGGAACAAAACGAGTGGCAATTTGAAATTACAGCCAATCGATTCTTGCGCAATATGGTAAGAGCTATAGTCGGGACACTCATAGATGTGGGGACCCATAAATTAACTCCTTCGGACATTCCGAGAGTAATTACTGAAAAAGACCGTGGAAAGGCAGGGAAGTCTGTTCCGGCTCAAGGCCTTTACTTAGCAAAGATAACGTACCCATCTTCTATTTTTGATGCTAAAATTTAATTAAGAAGCGAACCATTTAGTGGATTTAATCTTATTTTTGTTAGATGCGAACAACACTACTTCTAACATTAACTATCGCACTTTCGAAGGCTATCTCTGCACAAGGATGGCTTCCTCAGGGAGCACGTTCTGCAGGTCTCGGTCACGCATCTGTTGGACTCATTGATCTCTTCTCATTTCATCATAATCCTGGTGCACTTGGGTTTGTGGTAAATGGAGGAGCTACTGTGGCTTATGAAAATCGTTATCTATTGCGTGATTTGCAAAATCAAAGCTTTGTTGTCGCTCATCCCCTTAAAACTGGTGTTATTTCTGTTGGAGGTCAATTTTATGGACATGAACAGTTCCGAACTACACGTTTGGGAGGGGGCTACAGCATGCTATTCGCAGATAACTTTTCAGCTGGTATTCAATTAAATTACATGGGACTTAGACTTGATCCTTTTTATGGAGCAAGACATTCTTTAACAGCTGAATTTGGAATGCTCCTTAAAGTAAATAAGAAGTTAGATGTCGGTTTTTCGATATTGAATTTAGGAAGGACCCGTCTTGCAGAATTTCAGGATGAACGATTTTCTACGGTCATGAGGCTCGGTGCTGCTTATCATATTTCTGAGCATTTGAATATTGTTTCCGAGATCCGCAAAGACCTTACACACCAAGTTAGCCTTCGAGGAGGAATGGAGTATATGCCTACGGATCGACTGTTTATTCGGATTGGAGCTCAAGGTGCTCCAGTGGAGTTTAGTGGGGGCCTAGGTGTTCGTAGGGGGCGATTTATGTTGGATATAGGTACCAATTATCACCAAGTGTTAGGTTGGACCCCAAGTCTTAATCTATTGGTTCATTTTCAAAAGCCAAGAAATGAATAGCTTCTTATTGGGTTTTTGCTTTCTGTTCATAACTTGCGGGGCTTTCTCTCAAACAAAGAGTGAAGTCATCCAACAGCGCATGGAATTTATTGCGGAAGAATTTGAAACGGAAGAAATTTCTTTGGAAGATGTTTTTGAAAACCTATCCTACTATTATGATAACCCACTTAATTTGAATAGCGCCACCCAAGAGGAGCTCGAACAACTGTTATTACTCTCTGATATTCAGATCAATGAGTTACTTGTTTACCGCGAGAAAGTTGGTCCATTGAAAACAATTTACGAATTATTGGATTTTCAGTTTTGGGGTAATCAAACGGTAGAGCAAATTCTTCCATTCGTGAATATCGCTAAGACAGAGCCAATTAAGAAGAAAATCCCAATTTCCACCATGCTCAAAGACCTAAGGACGGAAGCAATGTTTCGTTGGATTCGCGGATTAGAGGAAAAAGCCGGTTATGCTCCAGTTTCCGATCAAGTGAAGGAAGAAAGTAATTCCTATTATTGGGGTTCTCCTGATCGTATTTATTCACGCTTCCGATTCCGGTATAAAACCAATTTAAGTATGGGAGTGACGATGGAAAAGGATCCAGGAGAACAACTTTTCCGTGGCACTCAGCCTAATGGGTTTGATTTCTATTCTGCACACCTATTTTATTCAGGAAAGAAATTCGTGCGCAAAGTTGCCGTTGGGGATTATCATTTTCAAATGGGGCAGGGATTGGCATTTTGGTCGGGTTACGCTTTCGGGAAAACGGCTGATGCGCTTTTAATCCGAAAAAATGGCCGAGGATTATCTCCCTATGCTTCAGTGGATGAATCACGTTTTTTACGCGGAGCTGCAGCAGAGTTAGGTTACAAAAACTGGTGTCTAACGGTGTTTGCTTCACAAAAATATGTCGATGGAAATATCTCGGAAATTGTTGATAGTCTTGAGGGCGATGCAGCACGTTTAGCTTCTTCCATTAATCTTACGGGACTGCATAGAACGACAGCTGAGGTAGCTCGAAAAAGAAGTCTTCAAGAAACAATCTTCGGTAGTTACTTAAAATATCAAACGCGCTCGCTTCAATTTGGCTTTGGAGCAGTGCAGCAACTTTATGATGCTCCTTTAGAAAGAGATCCACGTCCATATAATCAGTTTGAATTTAGCGGGAACCAACTCTTAAACCTTTCAACGGATTACGCTTATGTATATCGAAATCTCAATTTATTTGGTGAAATTGCTCGAAGTAGTAGTTCCGGAGCTTTAGCTATTATCCAAGGTGCTAATTTAGCCATTGATAACCGGGCATCTGTAAGCGTATTATATAGGAATTATGAGAAAGACTATCATACGTTTTATTCACGAGGATTTGGAGAGAGAAGCAGAACAATCAACGAGGAAGGGCTTTTTATTGGAACAAAATTCACTATAAGCAAAGCCTGGAGTTTGAATGTATATGCGGACATATTTAAATTTCCATGGTTAGTATTCCGCATTGACAAACCTAGTATTGGCCATGAATTTCTAGGGCAAGTTTCTTATCGCCCAACCAATAAAATCGAACTCTATATTCGATTTAGAGAGCAGTCGCGAATGCAAAATAGTCGTGCCTATGAAGGCAATATACGTCCCACTGAAGAAGTGGTCCAACGTAATTATCGTTTTAATTTCAACTATAAGTTCACCCCTGAATTACAATGGAAAACACGTCTTGAATTGGTTACAGTTGACCATTTGTCGTTGCCCTTGGAAAATGGGTTTGTTATGGCACAAGATTTAGTATATCGCCCAAAACGATTCCCAATTGATCTCTCGTTGCGCTATGCATTGTTTGATACCGATAGTTTTGATACGCGGTTGTATTTATTTGAAAGTAATTTGTTGAATGTTTTTAGTATACCAGCTTATTTCAGTGAGGGAAGTCGGTATTACATATTGTTAAAATATGACTATAAAAAGAATGTTGAAATTTGGTTGCGCTACGCAGCATTTATCTATGCTAATGAGACTGAACTGGGAACAGGCCCTGAAGAAATTTTAGGTGGGACGCGAAGTGAAGTAGGGGTCCAGCTTAGAATTCGATTGTAACCACTCCGATTGATTTTAACATTTTTTTAATTGCTATTTCGTGGCCTTATTGATCTATTCAATGCATTGATTTAACACGATTTATTATACTTTACTTCGCTTTCCACGAAGGATTGTTATTAAGCAGTTCGTTCTACACGCATGTACATATTGATTATGTAGCTATATTTGCGAAACATCAATTCGGGATGTAGCTTAGTCCGGTTAAAGTGCGCGTCTGGGGGGCGCGAGATCGGAGGTTCGAATCCTCTCATCCCGACAAATAAAACGTATGTTAAACCTCAATATTTTCTTCATCCTATTCTGGACGGGCATAAGCATTGGTCAGGAGGTCATTGACACGCTCTATACCCCTGAAGGTACTATGCTAATTTTTTCGAATAGAACATGGGAATATATAGAAGATAGAGATTTTGATGGAGTTTTGAATGAATTCCTTTACAACTATTTTGAAGAGGATTCTACCTACAATTTTAGCCTGTCTTGGAATGAGGACATGTGTTATACCTCGAACAAAACAAATGACCTCAGTAAATTGAAAGATACACTGTGGATTTGTGTTGTTGATTCCGCCTACAATAATTTTGTAATGCCTTGGGATGGTGTAGTTAACTCACGTTATGGTTACAGAAAGGGGAGGTACCACAACGGAATTGATATAGACCTCAATACCGGAGACACTGTTGTAGCTGCCTTTGCGGGGAAGGTAAGGTATTCAAGGTATAATGACTCTGGATTTGGAAACCTCGTGATTATTCGTCATTACAATGGTTTAGAAACATTTTACGCACACTTAAGTAAACTCTTGGTAGTTCCCAATCAAGAGGTGAAAGCAGGAGATGTGATTGGGCTAGGGGGGAATACAGGTCGCTCGTATGGTGCTCATTTGCATTTTGAAACGCGCTTTTACGATGCACCCATCAACCCAGAAGAAATTATCGATTTTAAAGCAAAAGAATTAATGGACGAGAACCTATTCATCCATAGGGGGCTCTTTCGACCGGGCGCAGCGGTTTCTAATAACTATGGACCTGTTGCGGCTTCTTCTAGTGGGTCTGGTGATTCAAAATATCACAAGATAAGAAGCGGTGACACATTAGGTGCAATTGCACGAAGATACGGAACAAACGTTAGTAGACTTTGTCAATTAAATGGGATTCGCTCCACAACCACATTGAAAATTGGCCGCACGTTGAGGGTTAGATAAACTCATCTGAAATATCACTTAAAAACAGTACTCCTAAATACGTCTACAAGCTCTGTCATAATTGGTAGATTAGGGTCTATATATGTCATCATATTGGCGTCTCTATCACCTTCTACTTTTTTGAAGATATGATTCATACCCTCAATCATGTGAAGCTGGGCATGCCTATTCTGTCCAACCAATAATCGGGCGTCTTGAATTTGAACTTGAATATCTTGATCTCCCTGAATCACGAACACTGGGCAAGATAGTGTTGAAACCAATTTAGCTGGATCATATTTCATCCAAGAAACAATATAAGGTTGAATACTTTCTCTAAATAAGGAAATGAGATTAGGATTTACCTGTTTCACCAATAAACCCACTTCCAAAGAGTCAAAAATTATCTTTGCGTCTGCGGCGAGTTTTTCATCTTGAGCACCTAACTGCTCTAAGATAACCTCGTCAATCCGGCGACCAGCTCCAGCCAAAGATACCACTTGTTTAACAGGTGTATTTTGCGCAGCTGCCAATGCGAAAAAGGAGCCTTCGCTGTGTCCAATAAGTGTGATTCCTCCCAATTTTTTATTGTTCCGCAGGAATTCGATCCATAATTTGACATCTAGGATAAAGTCTTCAACGGTTAACTCGATTTCCGGCTTGCTTGCTGAGGCACTTGCGCCGATACCTTGCTTGTCATAGCGTAAAGTTGCTACCCCCAAGTTCACAAGAGAATCCGAAAGCATTTTCAAGCTATTGTTTTTCATGAAAGGATTATTGCCATTTCTATCTGTGGGACCAGAACCAGCAATGATGAGTGCTACTGGTATATCCGATTTCTTTCCTTTGGGCAGGGTTAACGTGCCGTATACTTTTCCATTTGAGTTTGAAATTGAAACTTCTTTTTCTTTTTGAGCATATGAAAAGAACACGACTATTAGTAGGGTAGAGAGCAATAGATAACTTGGATTGAACTTCATACTGAACAGATTTGTTTACCTTCGCAAAGAAACTCATAATAATTAATTCATAAAAGAAATTGTGAACCCTTTCGTTTATTTAAATAGCAATGACGACACAGGAATTGTTGCATTTGGACAACGTGCATATTTTGAATGGAAAACTCAAAGTACATGGTCTGATGTGGACAATTTTATCAATGAATATAAAGGTCACTATATCTTTTCTGCTCTTTCTTATGATTTGAAAAATGATATTGAAAACCTTTTTTCGAATCATCCGTTATTCGTCGAATTTCCTAAGGCAATATTCTTTGTGCCAGAATACGTGATAGAAGTAAATGGTTCAAACTATCAGTTTGTAGCAGGAGTTGAAAATGATGCATCTAAAGCTATAATTCAAGAATTTTTACAAAAGATAGAAGCACCAACTGAAAAGAATTCAATTCAATTAGTTCCTACGTTAACCAAAGAGATGTACATTGAAAAAGTTAACGCTCTACTTCATCATATCCAGCAAGGCGATATTTATGAGGTTACTTTTTGTCAAAATTATCTAGGTAACGGGGAGATAAGTTCTCCTGAATCGCTTTATGGAGCATTGAATAAAAGAACGGCTGCTCCGTTTTCTGTATTTTTCAAATGGAATCATTCTTATCTCATGAGTGCTAGTCCCGAGCGTTTTATTCAGCGTTCGAATGACCGGATTATAACTCAACCGATAAAAGGAACAATTCGAAGGGGTGATTCTAAACAGGAAGATCAACAGTTATTGGAATACCTTAGGAATGATCCTAAAGAACTGGCCGAAAACGTTATGATTGTTGATTTAGTGAGGAATGATTTATCAAAAATTGCTAAAAAAGATTCTGTTGTAGTCGACGAATTATTCGGAGTATATACCTTTAGAACGGTTCATCAACTCATATCATCGGTGGGGGCTGAAGTCAAAAACAATACTTCATTTGCAACTATCTTGAAAGCACTTTTTCCCATGGGAAGTATGACAGGAGCACCTAAGATTAGTGCGATGAAGTTGATTGAGAAATACGAGGATTTTCAGCGGGGATTATTCTCAGGAAGTGTTGGTTACATAATGCCATCAGGGGATTTTAATTTCAATGTGGTAATTCGAAGTATTCTTTATGATACTTTTCAAAAGCAAATAACTTGTCCCGTAGGAAGTGCAATAACGATATTATCTGATCCCGAACAGGAATATAAAGAATGTTTATTAAAAGTTGACGCGATGCTGTCCGTATTGAATGGATAATCTTAATCGCACATATGAAAATTACAATTATTGGATTGCCTGTAGTGGTGGTTTAGACTCTGTTTTTGCTGTCCGGATTTTTCATCAGTTGAAAATTCCATTCGGTATTCTTCATTGTAATTTTAATCTGCGCGGACAAGAATCTAATGAAGACGAGCAATTCGTTCGTGCGCTGGCAAGGGAAATAGGAGTGCCTATTCGGGTAAAATCGTTTGACGTTAAGGATTACAAACAAAATCAGAATGTTAATACACAACTTGCCGCACGGCAACTCCGATACTCGTGGTTTGAAGAGCTAATAACTAAAGAGTCAGTTATAGTTATCCTTGGACATCATCGTGATGATCAACGAGAAACATATTTACTACAGCTGTTACGTGGTGCCTCTGTACGTGGATTAGCATGTATGCCCTCTTTTCGGGATGGGTTTCTTCGTCCATTCTTAAAGTACTCTAAAGAAAATATTCGGTCGCTAAGTATCCACAATAATTGGAAATGGAGAGACGACTCCTCTAACTCAAGTGATAAATATGCACGGAATGATCTTAGAATAAACCTTTTTCCAACCCTAGATAAGCATGACTTCAATTGGAGTGAAATAGATAATTTGATTTCTGGTTATCAAGTATTACTTGGATATATAGAGTCTTCAAAACGAAAAGTAGACCAGGAAGAGAACACAATCAACATTTCTGATTGGGTGACGATGCCGAAGTTTTATCAAAATGAATTTCTTGAAGATGTTGCATTTGGGAAGAATAACATTGACCTTGTTCATCAAGTTGCAAATTCAAATAAAGGAGCCCATGCACTTCGTAATGGCATCGAATTGTGGAATGAAGGTGTTTTTTTACTTTTCAAAAAAGAAACTTCTTGTGATCTTTTAAGTGAACCTGTTTTGATGATTATCAAGGTCGATAAAAGAGACGTTGACTTCGGATCCAGAGAATTGTACTTCGATGAAGACAAGATTATGGGTGAATTGTACATTCGAAAATGGTTGAGTGGTGATTCTTTCGTTCCTCTGGGAATGCATGGAAGAAAGAAAGTCAGTGATTTTTTAAAAGATAAGCAGGTACTGAGTTCTTCCAAATCGAATGCTCTAGTTGTGCTTGATGCATTAGGAATTGTTGGTATAATTGGACATACCCCTGCTGAACGGGTAAAAATCTCATCTCGTACGAAACAAATAATTAAAGTTCACGTAGAACATCGCTAGAAATCCTCTTCCTTAAGTGATAAGGATTCTCTAAAATTTAGGATATAAGTTTGATAATTCAGAATTATGTCGTACCTTTTTAAACGCTAAACTAAAATTTTTGAATATGGACAATATGATACACTCTGCTCCGACGTTAATAGAAAAAGAAATTATTCCTAATTTAAAATTTAAATCTGAGGTTAATTTTAAACAACAAGAAAACCTCAAGGAACGACTATTAGAGGCAACTAAAATGGGAAATAATGACCATATCAAAATAGCTATTATTTTTCAGGATGATGAGGGTATGAAGCGTGTTGAGACCACTATTTGGGCAACCGGAGATAAGTATATTTGCTTGAAGGGTGGGGTTTGGTTACCCATTAAGCATATCAAAGAAGTTCAATTCATTTAGAAGAGTTTAGTAAATTCATACACCTTATTTAATGGCGCTACTGTTCAAGTAGCGCCATTTTCTATGGATAGGATTCCAAGAATTAAACGTTTGTTTCAACGCTTCACCTGCAAACAATTGTTATTTTTGAACAATGTCGAATATGTTGTACAACACACTATCTTCTATTGTACTTGTAATGAGTGCTTTTGGCTCGAAATGCCAAGATGAAATAAAGTGGTCATTTCAGTTTAATCGCGCTGAGAATAGCATTGAGTTCAAAGCTGAGCTGAAAGAACATTGGCATTTGTACAGTCAACATATTGATGAGCAACTAGGCCCAATTCCTACTGAATTCAAGTTCGAAGAGAATACAAGTTTAGAACGTATTGGTGAAATTGAAGAGCAGGCAGTGAAAACAATCTTTGATGAGAATTTTGGAGGACAGTTGGATATACTTGAGGGCACAGCCACATTTACGCAAAAAATTAAATGGTTGACACCAACTATTTTAAAGGGAAGCATACTATATATGCTCTGTAACGATAAAGGATGTTTACCCCCAGATGTTATTGATTTTGAAGTGGAATTAAATTAAACCTATGCATATGTTAAGAAGTTTGATAATCAGTAGTTTATTTTTCTTGATGTCATTTTTTTCTTTGAGTCAAGAGAGTGCTAATACCTATACAAAATGGAAGACAAATGTAGAATACTCCGAGGATGGCAGGCAGGCTACGTTAATTATTCAAGCAAAAGTAGATAAGGGATGGCATGGGTATTCCATTTTTCCTGCTGCTCCGGATGATGGGCCGCTTCCAACAGAGTTTACTTTCGAAGCAAATTTGGGCTATTCACTGAATGGTTCAATGACAGAATCTGGAATGAAAAAACACTATGACGAAGTGTTTGAATTGGATGTACTCGAATTTGAATCAGCAACATTCAAGCAAAATATCAATATTAATTCCTCAGAGGACTTTATTATAAAAGCCACTGTTTTCTATCAAATTTGTCAAGAATCAGGAGTCTGCATCATTGGTGATAAAAATTTAGACTTTTCAATTAACGGTAAAGTTGTTGAAACAACAACTGAGGAAATCGAAATTACAGAGGAGTCTGTTGTGGATACTTCAATCGACGTGGACGCGGAAATTATCTCATGGGAATATGAATTGCTTCAAGCTGACAAAAATGGTCGATACACGCTAAAAATGATTCCAAAAGTTGCTGAAGGATGGGTAATTAATTCTGAGCGTTTGCAAGACATGTTTAGGTATACCAATAGTGGTGATGTCGTTTTTGGAGAGTTTTCTTTTTCGAAGGACATCAATGATACTCTTACTGGAGGAGAGAACACTGAGTATTATTTCCTTTCGTCGCTTTTATATGAAGGCACAGAAGAACCAGCAGTTAAACTTTCAATTATTGCGCAGCTTGAAAATGGACTTGAAACCATTCAGCAAAATCAAGATGTCATTATTAATTTTTCAAATGCAGTTCTGTTGACATCTGGGAAGTGTGAACCAAAAAAGTTTGAAGGTAAGGAAGCGAAGGATAAATTCTCCTATTGGGAACTGATGATTGAAGCCTTTCTCTGGGGTATTGCCTCGTTGTTAACACCGTGTGTTTTCCCGATGATTCCGATGACAGTTTCATTTTTTATGAAAGATTCTAACGACCCTGAAGCTAAAAAATCAGGTAGAAGACAAGCTCTTTTATATGGGTTTTCAATTATTGGGATTTATACTTTGATTGGAACAATTGTGGCGATAACGCTTGGAGCTGCTTTCGCGAACTGGTTAGCAACGCACTGGTTTCCGAATGTGTTGTTTTTCGTTGTATTTATGTTCTTCGCAGCGTCTTTCCTTGGAATGTTCGAAATTCGTCTACCGTCATCACTTGTGAATAAAGCTGACCAAAAAGCAGATAAAGGTGGATTTGTAGGTACCTTCTTTATGGCACTTACGCTCGTTTTAGTATCGTTTTCATGCACTGGACCCATTGTAGGAATCATACTAATTAAAGCATCTCAAGGTGCGGTGGTTGAACCTATGTTGGGGATGTTTGCTTTCTCATTAGCTTTTGCACTTCCGTTCACGTTATTTGCTATTTTCCCATCATGGCTAAAGAACTTACCACAATCTGGGGGCTGGTTAAATACAGTGAAGGTTGTACTTGGATTTATCGAAATCGCATTAGGTCTTAAGTTTTTAAGTGTGGCCGATCAAACTTACCACTGGGGAATACTGGATAGAGAGGTTTATATTGCCTTGTGGATTGTTATATTCGGATTACTAGCTATTTACTTATTAGGAAAAATTAAGTTAGCACACGATTCTGATTTACCCTTCATTAAAGTTCCGCGTTTGTTCATGGCAATGGGAGTTCTTGCATTTGTGGTTTATTTGGTGCCAGGTCTTTGGGGTCACCCTTTAAAGGCGTTGTCTGGATATCTGCCACCGATATCTACTCATGATTTTGATTTGCTTGGTGAAATACAAGGAACAGATGATTATGTCTGTGGAGAAGAACCATTGTACGGAGACCTCCTTCATTTACCACATGGTATAGCAGGTTATTTTGATTACGAGCAGGCCCTTGCTTGTGCAAAGGCTCAAGATAAACCGCTGTTTATTGACTTCACAGGACATGGGTGCGTAAATTGTCGAGAAATGGAGGCAAAAGTATGGTCAGACCCTGTCGTTCTCAAGCTACTCAAAGAGAAATTTGTTGTGGTAGCCTTGTATGCTGATGATAAAACCTTATTGTCTGAAGAAAAATGGGTAGAGTCTAAAGTTGACGGAAAAACGAAAAAGACCATTGGTGATATCAACTTGGATTTTCAAATTTGTAATTTTGGAGAAAGTGCTCAGCCGCTCTATACTACATTGGATAGCAAAGAGAATTTACTTCAAAACCCAGTTGGATACACAGATTTAGAGACGTTCAAAACATTTTTAGAAAACTCCATTGTGGAATATAATAAATGGAAAAAAGGTAAGTCACCATTATAGCGATTGTTTCTGTAAAGACTTTTCAACATTTATTAACATTACCTTATTTGTAGCGGCTAAAGTGCTATTTTTGCCTAAAATTTAAGGAATGACAGAAAGACATCCAGCTGTTTTAGTACTCGAGGATGGAACTGTCTACCATGGCAAAGCAATTGGCAAGCGTGGTAGAACATCCGGAGAATTAGCCTTCAACACCGGTATGACCGGCTATCAAGAAGTGTTTACAGACCCATCTTATTTAGAGCAATTATTAATCATGAATGCTTCCCACATCGGTAACTATGGTGTGCATCCGCAAGAATCAGAATCTGAAAGGATGCAAGTGGCTGGGGTCATCATTAAAAAATTCTCTGAGGTAGCCTCGAGAACTTCTGCTGATGCTTCACTTGAAGAGTTCATGCTGAAGAATGAAAAAGTTGGAATTGCAGAATTAGATACACGTGCATTAGTGCGTCACATTAGAGATCGTGGGGCAATGAATGCTATAATTTCTTCGGAAGAAGAGTTAAATATTAAACAATTGAAAGTGGATGTCAAATCCGTACCTTCGATGGAAGGACTTGAACTTTCAAGTCGCGTATCAACGAAAGTAGCCTACGAATCAAAATCTACTTCTGTCTCATCCAATTTCAAAGTTGCTTTATTAGATTTAGGAGTAAAGCGTAACATCACTCGCTGCCTGAACGAGCGAGGGTGTGATGTGATGGTATTTCCGATGACATCAACACTTGCTGAAATGAAAGCCTACAATCCAGATGGGTTTATGTTATCCAACGGACCTGGTGATCCAGCTGCTATGGGACCTACGCACCAATTAGTTGCTGAAATTATTGCTACAGGCAAGCCTGTATTTGGAATTTGCATGGGACATCAAGTGATTGCCTTAAGTCAAGGATTGAAAACAGAAAAAATGCATCATGGTCACCGTGGCCTAAATCATCCGATAAAAAATCTAATCACTGGAAAAGGTGAAATCACAAGTCAAAATCATGGCTTCGTTGTATCTAAAGACAGTGTAGAAAATCATCCGAACATCGACGTCACGCATTTACACCTAAATGATGGTACTATTGCAGGGATTGCATTCAAGGACAAGCCTGTATTTTCGGTTCAATACCACCCAGAAGCTTCGGCTGGACCTCATGACTCTAGGTATCTGTTTGATCAGTTCATCGATACGATGAAAAAATATAGGTCTTAAATTCTAATCACTTCGTTCCAAATTATTAAGATTATGTCATACATTGCAAAAATCATCGGTAGACAAATATTGGATTCTCGCGGAAATCCTACTGTAGAGGTAGATATTTATACAACAAACGGTAGAACGGCGAGAGCTGCGGTTCCTTCTGGTGCTTCAACAGGTATTCATGAAGCGGTTGAACTTCGTGATAATGACAAGGGAAGGTATCTTGGTAAAGGTGTTCAAAATGCGGTTGCAAATATCAATACTGTAATTAATGAGGCATTGGAAGGTCAATATGTTTTCGACCAAAAAGCAATTGATTCGCTTCTCATTGAATTGGACGGCACAGAGAATAAAAGTCGTCTTGGAGCAAATGCAATTCTAGGAGTATCTCTAGCAGTTGCGAAAGTTGCAGCAATTGAAGCTGGAATGTCGTTATTTAGATATATTGGTGGTCCAGGTGCATATACGATGCCGGTTCCAATGATGAATATTTTGAATGGAGGATCTCATGCCGATAATAAAATCGACATTCAAGAATTTATGGTGATGCCATTCGGCGCTGCGTCCTTTTCTGATGGTCTGCGAATGGGAACTGAAATCTTTCACCATTTGAAAGCGGTCTTGAAAGCGAAAGGTATGTCTACGAACGTGGGGGATGAAGGAGGTTTCGCACCAAGTTTAAATTCCAATGAGGAAGCGATACAAGTTGTGATGGATGCTATTGTTAAAGCCGGATACACACCTGGAAAAGATGTTTTTATTGCTCTGGACGCAGCATCATCGGAATTCTATAATAAGGAAAAGGGTAAATATATTTTCGAATCAACTGGTCAAGAGCTTACTTCTGAGGAAATGGTTGAGTTTTGGGCAGATTGGTCGGATAGGTTTCCAATAGTATCCATTGAAGATGGTCTTGATGAAGACGATTGGAATGGATGGAAATTGCTTACAGAGAGAATTGGAAATAAAGTGCAACTTGTTGGAGACGATTTATTCGTGACAAACACGAAGCGACTTGAGCGAGGTATTTCTGGGGGAATAGCAAATTCTATACTCGTGAAAGTCAATCAAATAGGTACGCTTACTGAAACAATTGAAGCTGTGCAAATGGCTACTCGAAACAATTACACCTCTGTAATGAGTCACCGAAGTGGCGAAACTGAAGATACAACAATTGCCGATTTGTCAGTGGCCTTAAATTGTGGGCAAATAAAAACAGGGTCAGCATCACGAAGTGACCGAATGGCGAAGTACAATCAGTTGTTACGTATTGAAGAAGAGCTAGGTGACCAGGCATTATACGGGAGCTATTTGTTTAATAATTTAACAGAGAGCTAATTTCTGTTTAATTCGTAACATTACAAGAGTTAAGTTCTTTTTTGTTCGGTTTTAGGCCTTTTTTCCGTTACTTTGTTGTTTAGTTAAACATCGTAATTCGAAGAATGAGGTACCTTATACAATTTTGTTTGTTTTTTTTATATGTGCATTTCTCCCAGGCTCAAATGGGAGTGGATACGAACACTGAGATTAAATTCTCTGCTCAAGTCATGTTACACGATGCTACCGAAATAGAATATTCTTCTTTAGAGACAGACCTTAATGCGAACCCGTATGTATTCATGGTTCGTCTCGACAGAATTACAAACGGACTTTTTATCATTACACAAAATGTCGCGACCTTCGATGAAACCGTGTTTAATGGATGGATCGGAGAACGTACTCACTTAATCGAATGTTACCGAGACGGAATTCATGGAATGGTGGAAATATTACCATTTACTTCAAACTTTTGTAATGCCATCAGTGAATAAGTATACAGTTATGAGAAAAATTGCCGCTAGTTGTCTACTTTTGTTGAATAGTCTGTTCCTTCTATCTCAAGCCGATTGCAACATTGCAGATTATGGTTGTACCCTAGATGATTTCACAGTAAATTCATCTGGAAGTGGAGCTATCAACGATCTTCCTCCTGGACTTAACATTTCTAATCCTACCATAAATCCAGGTTCAGCTGGAAATTCAGGTTGTTTATTAAGTAGTGAGCTAAATCCAACTTGGATTATCTTTACTATTTCAACACCTGGTTTTTTTGAATTTACCCTTGGTTCAGCTGGAGGTAACGGATTTTTCGATTGGGCGTTATGGCCATATTATACAAATGGTGATCCGTTGAGTGTTACTGGAGCAGACGCTTGTGCAGAAATACAGGGAAATCAATTACCGCCGGCTGCCTGCAATTGGAATGGTTCTAGCTCAGGCTATACGGGTATGGTACAACAGGGCAACCTGCCTCCTGGTGCAAATCAGTCAAACTTTGAACACTCTTTTTGGGCGGAACCAGGAGATCAATTTGTTTTAATGTTTTCTAATTTCAGTGGACTCGTTGGCGCAGTTGTTCCGATATATACTGGCCAAGATATTCCTGGAAATGACAATAATCCTCAAACTGCTGCTGTTACGTGTGACCCGAGCTCCGTTGGTTCAACAATTTGTTTAGGAGAAATAGCTTCAATTACAATAGACCAAGGTGGCGTAATAGGAGCGACATATACTTTTTTAAATGGGCAAGGAGACCTTGTGGATCCTAATCAAGCAGGACCTTCCTTTGATGTATCTCCAACTGATACTACAACTTATTTTATTGAAGTCTCAAATGGTATTTTAACAGATACAGTAGAAGTGACGGTCAATGTGGTACCTCCTCCTGTTCCTGATGCCGGTGCAGATTTTACCGTATGTTTTGGTTCAGCCGGACAACTCAATGGAACTTTATCCGACCAGACAAATGATTATTCCTGGTCGTTTGTTGGACCAGCAGGAACTCCTGCGCCTCCGAACGTGGTTTTTGGACCTAACAATACAAATCTCACACCTAGTATTGAGGCCAATTATCCTGGGGAATATACGTTCATTTTAACCGAATCCAATGGTGTTTGCCCTGATGAAACAGATGATGTAATGGTTACGTTTGATGTAGCAAATCTTACCGCTTCAGGAACAAATCCAGTTTGCGCAGGAGCCACAGATGGAGCAATTGAAATCACTTCAACGAACGCTGTACAGTATAGTTTTGACGATGGCGTATCTTGGCAAGCGACAAATTCAGCTACTGGTTTCGCATCGGGAACATACAGTGTTTGTGTAGAAACCGCATTAGGATGCACAGCCTGCGTGAATGTCACTTTACAAGATGGTCCAGGTGTATCGATTTATGTGTCGAATGATACTACAATTTGTCAGAATGGCACAGCTACTCTTATTGCTGAAGCCCAAGGAGGACAGAATTTCACATACATATGGAGTCATGATCCGGATAATGGTTCGGTTCAGCTAGTAAATCCATCTGCTACAACAACTTATACTGTTCAAGGAGAAAATGAATTTGGATGTTTATCACCACCTGAGACTATTGATGTTTCTCTTTTGCCTGCTTTGGATGGAAGCGTTAGTCCCGATCAGTCGGTTTGTCCAGGGTTTTCGACATTGTTGTCTGCGGAGGGAATACAAGGTAATGGGGGACCATATTCATTTGTTTGGACGGATGATTTTGGTAATGTGGTTTCAACTACACAGACCTATTTGGCTAGTCCAACTACTACGACAACATATACAGTAACCATTTCTGATAATTGTGAAACAACTCCGCTAATTCTTAGTTCCGTCGTCAATGTGCTTCCACTTCCATTGGTTCAGTTTTCAGTTGATGACCCGGAACAATGTGTACCTGCCGTTTTTACCTTCTCGAATGATACAGACCCGTTATTAACCGATGATTATTTCTGGTATTTCTCCAATGGTGAAACCGTCATGAATTTGACAGACTTTTCATTAGACTTTGAGACTTCAGGACAATATGATGTGCAACTTGTAGTCGTATCGCCTGATGGATGTATTGATTCTCTGACAACAGAAAATTTCTTAACTGTTTATCCTAAGCCGACTGCAAATTTCACCTTTTCTCCAGCTACGGTTACAGCGCTAAATACTAACGTGTTTTTTCAAAATTATAGTCAAGGAGCAACCTTATACGATTGGTATTTTGAACAAGGTGCCCCAGGTACTTCATGGGAAGAAAATCCAACTATACAATTGCCTCAGGGTGAAGTAGGGGAATACGATGTTGAGTTAATTGTGACTTCCCAATACGGTTGTCAAGATACTGCATACGCTATTATCCAGGTTGTTCCAGAGGTTATCGTATATGCTCCAAATACTTTTACTCCGGATGGGAATCAGTACAATAACACGTGGCGGGCATACCTTTCAGGAATAAGCATGGATCAGTTCGAATTGGTGATTTATAACCGATGGGGGGAGCAAGTATGGGAAACTAAAAATCCGGAGATGCCATGGGACGGAACGTATAACGGAAAGCTTGTTGAAGAAGGTACTTATGTATGGAAAATGCAGGCCTTAGACCAGTTTACGGATGAAAAATATGAGTGGAGTGGTCATGTGAGTGTACTCTATTAAATGATTACTTGTTAAGCATTTATTCTCATTGACTATTTTTTATTTCTTCGGCATTTTTCACTGCAATATTTAACATCCTTCCAGCAAGACTTCCATTTTTTTCTCCACTGAAAAGGTAGACCACAAGTAGCGCAATATTTGACGGGAAGATGCACTTTCATTTTACTTCGAGGTACTTCCCCTTAATAGCTTTATTAATATCGCTTCTTTCTCCAAATTTGCTTTTGAACTTTTATCAATCGATTCATGAATGGTTCCAGGCAAACCTATTATGGCAATCCCTGATTCAGAAAGTAAAGCCCTAGCTCCTGCGAAAGAACTGTCTCCACCAATTACGACTAGTCCTTCTACATTTTCATTTTTTAGAAAATCAATGGCTTTTTGACGCCCTTCCTTGGTTCTAAAATTTTTACTTCGCGCAGAACCCAGAACTTTACCTCCAAGATGAATAATGTTTTCCACATCAATATAGCTGAAAGGTTTCCCCCAGCCATGAATAAGTCCTTCAAAACCATCGCGAATACCGATAGGAATGACACCGTAATGTAACGATGTTTTAACAATACCACGAATAGCGGTGTTCATTCCTGGGGCATCACCACCACTTGTTAGTACTGCCATTTTTTTCATACCGTCTTATCTTAGTGCCCGTTGGTTGAAAAGAACGTATCCAAAACTTACTTGAAGGCTTAATGGTTTTTCTTGATTCGGAAAATAATTGGATGTCAATCGAATAGGTCCAATAGGTGAGTGGTAAATTAAACTTGCTGCGGCCATATAGGTGCCTTGCTTAAATAAATCATCATATCCAAATCCTGCTCCGTTTTCGAAACGAACAATTTGACGGAATGGTTGAAATAAGTAGGGGTCAACACGAAAATCAATAGAAGAGGTAATAGAGAAAATTAAATTCACTCCCATACCTACGTACTGAGGAGCTCTATATTCCGCGAGAAAAAAGGTTTTACTATCTGGTAAAGGAGAGAATTCAGTAGTAGTGAGCACCGATGCAGTGTAATTCGCAAAAAGAGATTGAGAATTGAATACGCCTTTGCCGTGTATACCTAATTTAAACCTCTCTGCATTTATAGTAAAGGTTTGCGCTTCAGCAGACAAACTTATCCATCGGTGTAGTTTTCGAATATCATAAAACTCATCTGCAGTGGTACCTGATACACTTTGTTCTCTACCTTGAACGTAACGAAATTGAACCTCATAAAAATGTCCTTCGGATGCCCATTGTTTACGATTTAAGGTTCTTTGTTGGAGTCGGAATATAGCCGTTTGACCATCAAATGAAGTGAAATCTGCCGTGTCCGCACTAGTAAAATTTAATATTTGATAATACTGGTCTTCTAATTGAAACCCCCTAAATTCAACATCTGTTCGCAATTTATTACCAACAGGTATGCTGAAGCGAGCACCATAGTATAGCTCATTTTGTACAAGAAATGAAGGTTTTACGTCTTCAAAAAAGGTAGAGAAACTGCGAAAATAATCCCAACGGTTCAACGTAAAAAATGGAGATACACGCACCGGGAAGACTGCTGGAATATCAAATTCAGCTTCTAATTTTGCTGAACCATAAAATTTCCCAAAATAACTCTCTGCTTTTAGTTTCAATGCGGCTTCACTAACATCGAGGTAGCTTAATCCGAAATAAGCGGTATTCACAGGACGAGAGGAGAAATGTCCACCAATATGAAGGGCAAATGGTTTTTGTTTACTCACCGCTAATTTTACCACTGCCAAACTATCCTTCTTAATCTCAATGGTAGGATATAAATACTTAATTTGAGGGGTGGCATATACACGGAAGTACCGTTTAGTGAAAACATCCATAGTCAATGCCTCCGAAATCGAATCGTTTCGAAACGAGCGGTTTACAAACCCTACCACGTCACCATTTGGACTTGAAGCATTAATTTCATTGATTTGAACTGGAACCCATTTGGACTGAAATTCCTTTCTCTTTTGTGCCAGCGAATCAATTGAAATTCTTCGAAAAACAAAGGTTCGGATACTGTCGATATATTTTTGTGCGGAAATATAGCCAATTTGTATAGCTTCTTCACTTTTATCAAAGTCAAATGTTCCAATAGGTGCTTTCGGGTTTATTAGGATCCCGCTTTCACAAGGCAAGTTGAAATTTGTGGGGGTTAGCAGCATATTACGTAAATGACTTAATAAGTCGTCTTCAGTTGGAGGCGCAGTATTCCAGCTCACATTGCTACCTATGATATAATCAGCGTGAAATTCATTGTACATAACATCAGCTGGAAAATTATTGTAAAGACCACCATCAAAATACAAAACTCCATCAATTGATATTGGGTTTACATAAAAAGGATAGGTCATGGATGCACGAACAGCAGCATTTAATTTTCCTGATCTAAAAACCACACTTTCCTTTTTAGTTATATCAGAAGCCACACAGCGATAGGGAACAAATAAGCGATCAAAATCTTCTCCTACTTGAGCTCCAACGACCCCGAAAAGTCGGAGCATTTCGTAGTCCATATAAGCAGGAGTGATGAAATTTGTTGGAAGTGATTTTTTAAAAATACTGTCTTTAGCGAATGGAAAATTAATTACAGACGCATCTGGAAAATCTTCGCGCAAAAGAAAGCGTTGTTCAGGAAGCAATTCTCCAGAAGCCATTTTCTCATATTCACCTCCCACTATATAGGCTTTTATCTCTGCTGGGGAATAACCACATGAGTACATAGCACCAACCAATGCACCTGCACTAGTTCCAGTTACATAATCAATGGGAATCTCCGCTTCTTCGAGAGCCATTAATACTCCCACATGAGCTAAGCCAGTTGCGCCGCCACCACTTAGAACAACACCAACGCGTTGAGCATTTACCCATTGCCCAAGTAAAAGTGATGTAATAAAGAAAAAAAGCGACGCGTTAATTTTCAAGCTCCTTAAAAATGAGTTTATTTGTGCAAAGGTAGTTGACTTTACTCAGGTTTAAAAGTAAAATGTTTCTCACAATTCTCGACCATATATGAATGTTTTTTTTCGAAATTGTGAACTTGTTTCTGCTGGAGAAAGAAATTCGGATCTTTTTGTCGGTTATCTCATCGCAGATATCATCGCCATGGGAGGAGGAACATTCAGAGATTTACCATTGAATGTTGACCTACCATGTATGTAATCTGTCTCCATTGTTTTTACTATATTTGTAGCGGCAATTGATGGCCTACTATTTAGAAAATATTTAAAAAAACTTAGAAAGACATTTTTTATTTTCGACACCCTTGGAATCGTTTTTTTACTTATGTAGGTGCACAAAAAGCGCTCGCTCTTGATCAACTTCCTTTTACCGCAATGTTATTAGGGATGATAACAGCCACTTTTGGAGGACTTAAACGAGATGTATTATGTAACGAGATTCCAATGATATTTAGAATAAAAATATATGCTATACCATGTTTGTTTGGAGCGGCCGTATATCTTTTTGGAGATTACTTGGGATTCATTGGGGATACCTAGTTACTGCTATTGGGAGTTGTAATTATTACAATTCGGACACTTGCAATTATAAATTCCTAGAGAATGCCACTGATCAAAGAACTGGATCAACACACGAATAAATAACATTATGAAAATAATAGTAAAAACACTCTTCGGTTTAGAGGAAATCTTAAAAAAAGAAATTGAAGATTTAGGATTTAAGCAAGTATCTGTATTAAATCGTGCAGTAGAACTAGAAGGAGAGTGGAAAGACGTTTATACGCTAAACTATAAGTGCCGCTTAGCAATTGCTGTTTTGGTGAAAATCGAAGAGTTTAAAATTAAAAAAGAAGACGATTTATACAAAGAGGCGAAGAAAATCGACTGGACAAAATACTTTGACGTAAAGAAAACGTTTGCAGTCAAGGGAGCTGTTTTCTCAGAATTATTTAATCATTCGCAGTTTCCGATGCTTTTGGTAAAAGATGCCATCGCGGATGTGTTTAGAGATAAATTTGAAGAACGTCCGAATGTAAACGTGAAATCCCCACAAGTTTTGTTTGATGTGCACATTGCTGCCAATAATGTCGTGTCTATTTCTCTAAATACGAGCGGTGCACCACTTTACCAGCGCGGATACCGTCAAGGAACAGGTGAAGCGCCATTGAATGAAGTTCTCGCTGCTGGTTTAATTACACTATCTGGCTGGGATAAAAAATCAACGTTTATTGACCCCATGTGTGGTTCAGGAACCTTGGTTATTGAAGCTGCTTTAATGGCAGCAGACATCCCTGCGATGGTTGAAAGAGAACATTATGCATTTAAAAACTTTACGTCGTTCCAACCAAAAGTTTGGGAGGAAGTAAGAGACAGTGCTAATAATCGTCCCATAAAATTAGATTTTGAAATTCTTGGTTATGATTCGGATTCCGAAGTTTTAGTTAAGGCACGAAGAAATTCGCGTTCTGCGCCAGTAGGAAATATGGTGCGTTTTGAAATTCAAGAATTGAGAGAGATTCAAGTCTCTGCCGAAAAGGGCACACTTATTTGTAATCCACCATACGGCGAACGTATAGGCGAGGAAATTCAGGAGTTATACGCTCAAATGGGCGATGTTTTTAAAAATAAGTTAGTCGGTTTTGATTGTTGGGTTATTTCATCGAATGTGGAAGCCCTAAAATTTCTTGGATTACGACCAGACCGTAAAATAAAACTTTTTAACGGTAGCCTGGAATGTTCCTATCGAAAATTCGCGGTATACGAAGGATCTAAGCGTGTACAGGCTGCTGATGAATTAGACGAAGAACCACAGAAAAAAGTGGGAATTAAGGCACCAATAAAGGAAAAAAAAGTGATTGAGGCCGTTCCACAAAAAGCTAGCAAATACAGTACGCCTAAACCTGAACATTTTCCACTTAACGAGTATAAAGGAACGGTTAACGAACAGGAAGAAGAGATAAGACCCAAAAAGTATACAGGGAAACCGGTCATTGGGAAATCGAAGTATCCAACTCCTGATAATCCTTCAAGCAGTTTTGTTAAAAAAAGCTTCTGGGAAGATGAACCAATAGAGCAACCGGCGATGAAACCGAAATCAGATAGGCTAACAAAAGATGATTACGGAACAAAACCATCCCAGTATAGTTCGAAAAAGGTGATTACAGAGTCGCGACAGGAGAAATTAGAACGTTTAAAAAAGGGAAGAGGTTAAACGAATTTTATAGTACAAAGAGCATGTGATACAATTCAGAAACGGAAAAATGATTAATTTTGAAAAAAATAATTGATATGGATGTATTTATTATAGCCGTTATTTTACTTGGCCTGGGATTCGCTGGAATTGCGATTAAAATATGGGCCAAAAAAGGAGGTGAATTTGCTGGCACATGTGCAAGCAACAATCCCTTACTTCAGGAAGAAGGTGCGACTTGTGGTTTATGCGGTGCGAAACCAGAAGAGCAATGCAAGAGTACCGAGAAGTAATCCTGTTCACTATCATTCTTTAGGAATCCAAATTTTGTTTAGGATGATAGTGCAGTTTCTTTGAGAAAAAAAAGTCTCCAATTAAATTTATATTACATTTGCCTGAGATATTAAACCCTTAAAAAATGTCAAATAAACATCAAGATCGAATTGATGCTTTCATGGAAATGGTGAAGGCAAAAGGTGAGCATGAAGTAGAGTTCCTTCAAGCTGTAGAGGAAGTTGCAGAAACAGTTATTCCCTTCATTGCAGAACACCCAAAGTATGAAGAGCACAAGATTTTAGAGCGCATTATTGAACCTGAAAGAACCATAATTTTTCGAGTGCCTTGGATAGATGATAATGGTAAACCACAAATCAACAGAGGATACCGAGTAGAATTTAACTCAGCAATAGGTCCATATAAAGGAGGACTTCGGTTCCATCCCTCTGTAAACTTATCGATTCTTAAGTTTTTAGGATTTGAACAAATCTTTAAGAATTCACTTACTACTTTGCCTATGGGTGGAGGTAAAGGTGGCGCAGACTTTGATCCAAAAGGGAAAAGTCAGGGGGAGGTAATGCGATTCTGTCAGGCTTATGTAAGTGAATTATTTCGTCATATTGGTTCTGATACCGATATACCTGCTGGAGACATAGGGGTTGGTGGCAGAGAGGTAGGTTTTATGGCGGGGATGTTAAAGAAACTTTCAAATCGATCCGATTCTGTTTTTACAGGTAAGGGGTTGAGTTTTGGGGGGTCATTGATTCGTTCAGAGGCCACAGGTTACGGTACAGTATATTTTGCAGAGGAAATGTTAAAGCATGCTGGTCGTTCTTTTGATGGCTTGAGAGTTTCTGTTTCAGGCTCAGGTAACGTTGCTCAGTACTCTGTCGAAAAAGCGATGATGTTGGGTGCAAAAGTGATAACAGTTTCTGATTCAAGTGGTACGGTGGTTGATGAGGATGGCTTCACAGCTGAGAAACTTGCGATATTAATGGATGTAAAAAATAATTTAAGAGGTCGAGTTAGTGATTACGCTGAACGGGTGAAAGCTACTTTCATACCTAATGTACGGCCATGGCATGTTCCGGTTGATGTTGCGCTACCTTGCGCAACTCAAAATGAATTAGATGAAAAAGATGCCGCCACTTTGATAAAGAACGGGGTATTTTGTGTTGCTGAAGGGGCAAATATGCCGTCTACAGCGGGCGCTATAAAACTTTTTGATGAGGGTGGAGTTATGTTTGCTCCGGGCAAGGCCAGCAATGCTGGTGGAGTTGCTACCTCTGGGCTGGAAATGAGTCAAAATGCTATACGCCTTTCCTGGTCACGTGAAGAAGTAGATGCTCGTTTGCTAGAAATTATGAAGGCTATTCATGGCTCCTGTCTTCAATATGGAAAAAGAAAAGACGGGAGTATTAATTATGTCGATGGGGCAAATATAGCAGGCTTTGTCAAAGTAGCAGATGCAATGCTTGGTCAGGGTGTAGTCTAGTATCATTCAACCATATAGAAGGTACTTTCTTCCATTTATATTTGATTAAATGGGAGACTAGGAGCCTTCAATTTTCAGATTGTCATGGTGATAGATTTTTTACTCGAGGATGTTATGCGAGGGTCTTTTATCAAAGACAAATTCTTTAGTCCTGCAGAAGGCTAGATGTATTGTGGTTGATAGCCTGATGAGTAAAGCTTTGTCTGGAACTAATTTTTTGTGTGTTTTTCTATGTTGGATCAAAACTAT
>JAQWYK010000013.1 GCA_029254025.1 Crocinitomicaceae bacterium
ACCGTTCAAAGGGAACCTCAACGAAGTTGTTTACCAAATCATCGGAGGACTAAGAGCAGGTATGGGATATTGCGGGGCTCCAGCCATCGAAAATTTAAAAGGTGCCAAGTTCGTGCGCATCACGAATGCAGGAATGACCGAATCTCATCCGCACGATGTTGCGATCACCCGTGAAGCACCAAATTATAGTTACAAATAGAATAAGGTATAGTATTTGACGTTAAACATCATCCACTAAACGAAACAAAGAAAATTATGAAAGGAATAAAGTTAATCGTTGCAAGTCTTCTATTTTCAAGTGTACTTTATGCACAGAAAGATCCAGTGATTCTTACCATTAACAATGAAGAAATACACCAATCGGATTTTCTTTCGGTTTACCTCAAAAACAATAACGACCCTAAGTTTGACAAAGAATCACTTGACAATTATGTAGAACTTTACAAGCGCTTCAAGTTAAAAGTAGCTGAAGCAGAAGCATTGGGCTATGATAAAAACCCTGAATTAATCAAAGAACTTGACGGATACCGAAAAACATTGGCACGGCCCTACCTTGTCGATTCTGCAAAAAATGAAGCCCTCATTCAAGAAGCTTACGAGCGTTCCAAGTATGAGATTCGTGCTTCACACATTTTGGTTATGGTTGCCGAAGACGCAAGTCCGAAGGACACGCTAAAAGCATTCAACAAAATTTCTGCATTAAAAAAGCGGATTGATGGCGGAGCATCGATTGAAGATGTAGCTACCGGAAAGGACGGTTCAGAAGACCCTTCTGTAAAACAAAATAACGGCGACTTAGGCTACTTCACTGCGTTCCAAATGGTATACCCGTTTGAATCTGTGGCCTACTCCACTCCAGTTGGAAAAGTTGGATGGCCAGTTCGCACGAAATATGGTTATCATCTTATTAAAGTCGCTGATAAACGAGCTGCTCGTGGTACAATTTCAGCTGCACATATCATGGTTGCAGTTGCCGCGGACGGAGACCCTATGGATGTCGAAAATGCAGAGAAAAAAATCAATGAAATCTATGAAAAACTAGAAAAAGGAGAAGAATTTGGACAATTGGCGCGTCTATACTCAGACGATAACGGAAGTAAAGGAAAAGGCGGTCGCCTTCCTCAGTTTGGAACCGGAACTAGTCAACGTATGGTGAGTGAATTTGAAGATGCAGCGTTTGCATTGACAAAAGACAATGAATATTCTAAACCTTTCCGTACAGATTATGGATTCCACATTGTGCAGCGCATCGACTATACTTCATTGGGAAGTTACGAAGAAATGTACAAAGGACTTCAATCGAAAGTGAACCGAGGTGAGCGTGGACAAAAAACACAAGAATCATTTATCGTGAAGTTGAAGAAAGAAAACAACTTCAAGGACCTCTCTAAAAAAACACTTAAGTGGTTCTTAAATGAGGTGGATTCCACCATTTTCCAGGGAACATGGGAACGAGAAAACCTTGCTAAAAACGGAGTCCTTTTTAGCTATGCCGGGAAAAAGTTTTATCAAAACGACTTCAAACAATACCTTGCTGAAAATCAACGACGCACCAAGCCAATGAATACTGAAAACTACGTCAATGAAAACTACAAGAAATGGCAAGACCAACTAATTTTGGAAGATGAGGAAAGTAAGTTGGAAGGGAAATATCCTGAATTTAAAGCGCTGATGAAAGAATACCATGATGGAGTGCTACTGTATGAAATCATGAAAGATAAAGTCTGGGATAAAGCTATACAAGACACTACAGGGTTGCAAAATTTCTTTGCAAAAAACAGCGGAGACTACAACTGGCCAGACCGCATCGACGCAGATGTTTATTCAGCGAACGATCAATTTAATTCGCAAGCTGCGTTTGAATTATTGAGTTCGACCAACGACTTGAGCGCAAAACAAGTAGCAGATAGCATCAATAACGACTCGCAATTGAACATTCGTTTAGAGTCGTCTAAATACGCCCGTGAAACTACATCCTTTTTAGCGGGACAAACCTTAAAGAAAGGTGTTAACCGTATTTTTGAGCACGCAGGGAAGTTCTATGTCATAGTCGTGAAAGAGTTTCTTGAAAGTCAACCCAAAACGTTGGCTGAAGCAAGAGGCGCCGTGATTCAAGACTACCAAAACCATTTGGAGGAGACCTGGTTGAATGAATTGCGTGACAAGCACATCATCACTGTTCAAAGTGAGGTGCTGTACAGTTTAGGAAAATAGTGTTGGCGCAATTTCAACATATTAACCCTATGAAAAAGGCTGTCATGTTTGTCAGCCTTTTACTCTTTTTTACAGCGTGTAGAGGGGAACGCGGAGAACTCTGGGCTGAAGTCAACGAAAACCAGTTGTACGAATATGACGCTGAAGAAATGATGATTGCCAAACAGCTATATCCTGAAAACGAAGCTCATGTGGCGCAGTTCATTGACGATTGGATTGATATGCAGTTAGTGAATGCAGAAACCGCCGTCAAGTATCCAGAAACTTACCAGGCGAATACTACAAAGGCTGCCGAAACCTTGTATCAATTGAATATTTTTGAATTAGAAAACGACTACATTCGCACTCACCTAGACTCTACTGTTACAACAGAAGAGATTATGGACTATTATCGAAAAAACCGAGAAAATTACCTGAATCAAAGTTTTATCGTAAAAGCGCTATACATCAAGATACCCGACAGCATTGATGCTGTTAAACAAATCGAAAAAGCATTCCTGTTAAAAAATGATAAAGACCGTGCAGAAATCTCAAAATATGGCAATATTTACGCTACGAACTTTTATTTTGAAGAGGAAAAGTGGATATTTTTTGAAGACTTGGTTCGTGATGTTCCTATTACAGACGGAACCAAAGAGCGCATGATTGTGAAAAAGGATCACGGCATATTTACAGACAATGGAAATGTTTATTTCTTAAATATTTTGGATTACCGCATAAAAAACACCACTGCTCCGTTAGAAGTAGAGAAAGAGACCATTCGAAAAATTATTCTGAAACGAAGATCGAATGCATTACGCAAACAAATGAATCAAACCATCATTGATGAAATTAAATCTAAGCATACTATTAATCGCCATCACTAACCTCTGGGTTGTACCATCTACCCATGCTCAGATTATTGGGGGAGATTTAGGTGGGGAAACCAAAACGGTTGATCGGATTCTTGCGCAAATTGGGAATAACATTATTCTGTTGTCGGACATTGAAAACCAGCGAATTCAAGCACTGTCTCAAAATGCTGAACTCAACAAAAACTCTGATTGTTTCATGCTAGAAGAAATGTTGTACCAAAACCTCTTGGTAAATCAAGCGAAACTGGACTCAATTGAGATTAGTGATGGACAAGTAAATGCCGAAATGGAAAATCGATTACGAACAATCGAAACGCAAATCGGTGGAAAGCAAAAGCTGGAAGAATTCTACGGAAAAACATATACACAAATCAAGGATGAGTTCCGTGAAATCATTAGAGATCGTCTTTTGGCTCAAGAGATGGAACGTCAAATTACCGTGGAAGTTTTAGTGACTCCGCGAGACGTGAAACGATTTTACAACGACATTCCAAAAGATAGTTTACCGTTCATTAACGAACACATCGCAATTCAGCAAATTCTGATTTATCCTAAAATAACTCAAAAAGAAAAAACCGAAGCTATTGAGAAAATGCGCGAATGGCGCAGAGACGTCATTTCAGGGGCTCGCTCGTTCGAGGCCCTTGCGACCATTCACTCGAAAGACTTAGGAAGTGCGCGACAAGGTGGAAAAATTTCCGCTTCCCGCGGCATGATGGTTCGGCCGTTTGAAGCAGCAGCCTTCTCGCTTGAAGTTGGAGAAATCTCCGATGTAGTTGAAACGCAATATGGATACCATATCATTCAACTTGTGGAACGAAAAGGAGATGATTATACTGTTCGACATATCCTTACCTATCCTGAAGTAAGTCGACAAAGTTTAATGGATGCTGCCGCCTTGATGGATGAATGTTATGAACGTCTGAAAAAAGGAGAAATTACATGGGAACAAGCTGTAAAAGCGTATTCAGAAGATGAGGAGACCAAGCAAAACTCTGGTAATGTTGCAAATCCGTATACAGGAGAACAATACTGGGACGTGCAATACATCAACGAAATAGACCCACAGATATTTGGACTTACCAACAGTTTGAAAGTGGGACAATTCTCACAACCTTCGCTCTATGAAGATATGCGCAACCGTAAAGAAGGTGTGCGAATCGTGCGACTTGCTGATCGCACCGAACCACATGTCGCGAATTTATCCGATGATTACAGTTTCATACAGCGTGCCGCTGAGAATAAGAAGAAAGAAAATCTTATCGCGAATTGGGTGAACGAAAACCTGAAAAATGCGTACATCCGCATCGATGAAAATTATAAGGAATGCCCTTTCCGTTATGATTGGTAATCCCTATATTTAACCTTTCAAACCAGAGAATACTATGTCAGACGTTGAAGCACTCGACCAATTGGTTGTCAAGTACAAAGAACTAAAAAATGAAATTCACAAAGTCATTGTTGGACAAGAAGACGTTGTCGACCAAGTATTAATTTCCATATTTTCACGTGGACACTGCCTGCTTGTAGGTGTGCCTGGATTGGCGAAGACCTTGTTGGTAAACACCATCGCTGAAACATTGGGACTCACGTTTAACCGTATTCAGTTTACTCCTGACTTGATGCCTTCGGACATCGTTGGGTCGGAGGTATTGGACGAGCAACGCAATTTTAAATTTGTCAAAGGCCCTTTGTTTCATAACATCGTATTGGCCGATGAGATCAATAGAACCCCTCCTAAGACGCAATCTGCGCTTTTAGAAGCCATGCAAGAACGCAGTGTAACAGCGGCGGGGAATAATTACAAACTTCCAGCTCCATTCTTTGTATTAGCCACACAGAACCCAATCGAACAGGAAGGAACGTATCCGTTGCCAGAAGCACAACTCGACCGATTTATGTTTAATATCTGGGTGGATTATCCCTCATTCATTGAAGAGCTCGCGATTGTTAAAGCAACAACGACAGATACCCCCATTCACGTCAACAAAGTGATTTCAGGAGAAGAAATATTGAAGTTCCAAACACTTATCCGGCAATTGCCTGTGGCCGATAACGTATTAGAGTACGCCGTTAAGTTAGTAGGTAAAACACGTCTTAATGATGAGTTAGCCCCTCAACTTACAAAAGACTTTCTTTCATGGGGAGCAGGACCGCGGGCTTCTCAATACTTAATCATCGGTGCTAAGTGTCATGCAGCCCTCAAAGGGAAATATGCTCCAGACATCGAAGATGTGAAGGCCGTTGCATTGCCCATTCTACGTCATCGATTAGTACGAAATTACAAGGCAGAAGCGGAAGGCTATTCAATGGATAAGATCATTACCGAATTACTTTAGTCTATTTTTTTAGCTACAAGGGCATTAAAAACTAATTTTGTCCGTTAATACGCTACAATTCTCCGTTGAATGAAGATCTGGTTCACATGTTTATTTGTATTCCTAGTTACCGCTGTTTTTGCGCAAACTGGAGTTGTGAACGGGCGTGTACTAGACAAATCGAACATCGGAATTTTTGATGTGCGCGTTTCCATAGTCGAAACACCTGCCATTCGCACGCGGACAAATGTAGATGGAGCCTTCACCCTCACCGTTCCTTCAGACCAAGCGCTTACCCTGTTGATTCAATTTGAAGGAGAGCGAAAAACCTTCCCTATACGCGTTCAAGCCAACGAAGCCATTGAGTTGGACAAAGTAAAGCTGAACATTCAATCTTTCGAAGGCGTGACGGTTCAAGGGAAAGAAAAAGACCTCACGATTGAACAATTGCCTGTTATTGAAATCTCATACATACCAGGGCCACAAAATAGCGTTGAACAATACCTAGTATATACCACCGCAGCTCGTTCTAATAACGAATTGACCAATAACTATAACGTGCGCGGGGGAAGTTACGAAGAAAACCTTATTTACGTCAACGGATTTGAAATTTACCGTCCGTTCCTAACGCGCAGCGGTGAACAAGAAGGTATGAGTTTTATCAACCCAAATTTAGTCAGTGATATTTCGTTCAGTGCAGGAGGGTTTGCTGCGCGTTATGGTGATCGCCTCAGCTCTGTGCTCGACATAACCTACAGAACACCCGAACGTTTTCGCGGGTCATTCGACATTTCGTTACTCGGTGCAGGAGTTCACGTGGAAGATAAAATCAATCCGCGTTTCAACTACATGGTCGGCGCACGCTACAGAGATCAAAGTTATGTGCTCAATGCACTTCCTGTCAAAGGGGCCTATCGTCCTAGGTTTTACGACTTTCAATTCCTAACGAATTATGCAGTTACCGAAAACCTAACGTGGAGTGTTTTGGGACACTTTTCTTCTAACGACTTTCGATTTGCGCCAGAATCGCAAGACACCCGATTTGGAACAATCAACCAAGCCTTGAGCTTTCGTGTATTTTTTGAAGGAGAGGAATTAACTAAGTTTCAAACGATGACAGGAGCCACGTCCTTGAAATGGAAAGCCAACAAGCGTATGAACCTCGATTTTTACCTTAGCGTTTTCAATACAGATGAGCGCGAAACCTACGATGTCTTGGGACAATATTTCATCAATGAAGTAGAAACTGATCCTTCGAAAGAAGAGTTTGGTGATTCAGTTGGAACTCTCGGTGTGGGGAGTTTCTTGAATCATGCGCGCAACAGTTTACAAGCTACACTCTATACCTTGAGGCATGAAGGAAGCTATGATTTCTTGAAGGTCACCCCTGACGGACTCGACTATGTGAATAAAGGAAGTCTTCGCTGGGGCGCATCAGGACAGTTTGATGATTTCTATGATGTCATGAGTGAATGGCGGATGATTGATTCCGCCGGTTTTTCTATCCCACAAGCACCTGCCGATAAAATAGAACTCTTCGAAGTCATTAAAGCCGAGAACGTATTTCGAACCTTTCGTTCTTCAGCGTTTTTGCAATTCGAACGATCCTTTTTTCTGGAAGAGTCGAACAAACCAATTACATGGAAACGGACCTTCAAAGATTCCACGAACACGAAGGTGACTAAAACATATCAGGATACGATTGACTACGTCAAAAAACGGTTGTATTTCCACGCTGGTCTTCGCGGAGGATACACGGCCTTCAATCAAGAGTTTTACATCACACCACGTGCTGGATTCAGCTACTTTCCGGCTATTTACTACTATGACCAAAACGATCAATTGAAAAAACGTAGTGTCCGCATCCACGCATCTACAGGATTGTACTATCAACCTCCAATTTATCGAGAGTTACGAAGTTTCGATGGCGAGGTACGCTCGAATGTCCTCAGTCAAAAATCATTTCACTTGATTTCAGGAGTAGATTACACCTTCGAAATGTGGAAGCGCAAAACACCATTTAAAGTTACGGGGGAAGTTTTCTACAAGTACCTTTGGGATGTCAACCCGTACCAAGTGGACAACGTGCGTACAAGGTACTACGCAACAAATGATGCTATAGGGTTAGCCTATGGTATGGACCTTCAAATGAATGGAGAGTTTATTCCTGGGATGCTCTCATTCTTTAAACTAAGTTTACTACGTTCAGTGGAAGATTTACTTAATGATGATTTTTACACCTATTTCAACTCAGATGGGGAACAAATATTCCCAGGTTATACATTTAACGATGTGGCCGTGGACAGCACATTGAATTCTCCTAGATTCATTCCCAAACCAACCGATCAATGGGTAAATGTTGCGACGCTCTTTCAGGATCAAATGCCAGGCGCGGAACAGTTTACCGTTCAACTCGGATTAAACTATGGCTCTCGTCTCCCATATGGTCCACCCGACCGGGTTAGACACCGTGACACATTACGCCAGAAGGCTTATTTTCGGGTCGATATAGGATTTGGATATGATATGTTGTATAAAAAGCCAGAGAAAGACCAACGCAAAAAGTTCATGCGCCCATTTACGGATGCCCGCTTAAGTTTTGAAGTATTTAATTTATTAGGGATTAACAATGTACTTTCCCAACAGTGGATTCAAGATACACAAGGCCGCTATTATGCCATACCGAACTTCCTTACACAACGACGCTTCAATCTGAAGTTGATTTTGAGGTGGTAATGAACATAAACTAACGCAGAACGTTGACATGTCCCACAAATTCATGTCTTTCGGCATCATATTTATTTGAAACCCTTATTTTCCATATATAAGTTCCATCTTTAACAGCATTGTCATTGTATTTACCATCCCACCCTAAACCAATTATGTCAGTTTCAAAAATGAGTTCACCCCAACGATTAAAAATAAGAAATTCATAAGTATAGGAATTATAACCTGAGGCTAATACAGGTGTGAAATATTGATTGAACTCATCATCATCGGGTGTAAATGTATTTGGTACATATAGTATTAAATCTTCATAAACATTTAAACTAGAATAAGAAGTATCAGTATCAAAAAATGTTTTTAGTTGGTTATCAAACTGCATAATTTGGGCAGTGTATACTATTTTTTTATCTCTGCAGTGATTACTAACCGTGCAGTCAAGTCATTCGAAAAGACGACCGTAACTGATTTTACAGTGTGACCGTGATATCCTTTCGTATCATATGTCATCATCACCTCTAACGATTCATTTGGGGCGATAGAAGATTTATTAGAAACCGCGGTGATACAATCACAAGGTATTTCTATCTCTTTTAACTCTAATAACTTCTCCCCAGTATTCTTTACCATGAATTTCTTTGTAATGACGCTGCCTTCCATAACTTCACCAGCGACTTGAACAGTAGGGAAAACCGTCACAAAAGAAGACAAGGAATCTGTATCTTTAATCACATCCACACTTTGAATTTCAATCTTTCGCTCAATTGCCGCTGCCCGCGAATACACTGAGTTTTGCACATCATTAGGATTATCACTTGTAATTTGATTCGCAATATATTCTCCAAATGGTACTTCAACAATCATGAGTTGCCCCCCACTTTCAGCATTGTTTTCGAAAAATGGTCTAAACACACCATTATCATATTCCATTAAGTAATTTTTCAACGACCAAATCCGTCTTTTTGTAAGATTTACGTTGTAATCCGTTTTCGCTAGTGGACTTGCAAATCCTTTCACTGTCATTTGAATACGCCGACCTTTTTTCAATTCTTCCAACAATAGATCTCGGAATATGAACAAATCCTGAACACCTTGATCAACGTATTGTACAAAAAAATCCTCTATATCATCTTCTGCATCTTTTGATTTTGAACCGGATAATCCTTTTGAATACTCCTTTTTATATTGAGTTAACATAAGGGTATATTCGTCATAACTACTTATGTAATTTACGTTTGTTACAGAATCCCAACTCCTCGGATTTGGAATATCATTGTGAAAGTAAAGGGTTACAGGTAATCTTTTGTTCAAATCTTCTAACGTTTCAGTGATTGTTGGTGGAGGAGGATGGATCGGTTTTCTGAGTAAGAATATATCGCTACAACAGGTTGGATTTTTACTAAAATTGGTGCCTAATCTGTTCGAGCTGAAGAAGCTTGAATCCCGAGTATTCGATTCAAAATAATACAAATCATTTGCGGGGCTATTAACTGGTATACCCAAATTAACTGGGGCTTCAAAAGCATTGTTTATTAAAGCTGAATAAAACACATCGTATCCACCAAAACTGTCATGCCATGAACTTGAAAAATACAATAATTTTTCAGAACTATCCCAATATGGGGATAGCTCGTTGTCAAGCGTATTTATTTTTTTGATATTCTGTGGAGTTTTATATTGGTTGCCGTTTACAATAAAACTGTACCAAATATCCATTCCACCCTTCCCTCCGTCCTTATTTGAAGCATAAAACAACACTTCTTCTCCATCCCATTCTCCTATAAACGGCATGGTTGTATTCGCACCTGGCTCATTGATGATTGGACCAAGCGAATCAATATCCACAAATTTACCGTCCTCCAGTTGAGCGACCATAATCTTACATTGATAATTGAAGCTTTCATCTTCACACAAACTAAAATAAAATCGATTACCATCTAAACTATATGTTCCGTTTCCAACGCTGTATTTTTCCAAAAACAATTCTTCGATAGGTATTCCAATTTGAAATACACCACCTTCAAGCTTCGAAGTATACAAGCGCGTCTCATAATTGGCGGCATACACCTCTTCTTTAACACCAATAGAATCCGCTCGTAACGAAGAATACACCAATTTTCCTTCAGACAAACGATGTCCAAATTCAGCATCTTTGGTGTTCACTAATTCCGGAAGATGCTCAAAAATTAAATCAGAAGTGTCCCTTAAATTAGATTTGGCCCAAAGACAAGATTCAAATTCTCTTTTCGACTTCAAGTATAGGTATCCTCTTTTATTATTTCGGTATACTTTTTTTGCCTTTTTAAACGTTTCAATTGCCGAATCATATTTACCGTTATGCTTTTGCATCAATCCAAAATAAAGTAAACTATTCGGAAAAAGTTCAGCTCCTTCACGCTGAAAAATCTGGCCGTAATAATATTCAGCCTTTCGATAGTCCTTATACGCTCGAAGCGCCTCAGCATAGTCCCAAAGCGTGTGGATGGCGGAAGAATCAATCTTCATGGCCTGCTCATAATAAGAAAGGGCATGAACATAATCGCCCTGCTCGTATTTCTCTTTCGCATAGTCCAGGTATTTCTTCAATTCTGTTTGAGAATTCGAAAAACAACTCCATAAAACGATAACTATCACTAAATATAATCTGGACATACGCGGTAGAAAATATCTCTTTTCTTAACTGATTTTATAATATATCGGACACTCAACTCCAATCCTCCACGTGCGCGAGAAGCGACATACAATTTCGAGAAATTGAGGTCATACGAAATTCCTCCCCACCAATTTTGATAATCCATTCCCGCCATGAGGTAACCGGCATCTCCTCCCCTCAAATAAGCCCCTAAATAAAATGCTTTGTAATCTCCCAAACGATCAACCAAAATGTACCTCGCTTGTGAACCGATAATAACCTCTCCATAGGTTCCTTGGAAATTCATTTGCAACGAAGGAATAATGTCCCAGTCAAAACCAATTTCATAATGGGCCCGGGCAAATGCATTCAACCGACGCTCTCGATTAATTGTTTCACCAAAAAAACCTTGATTTGGACGATTGATGTTAAATAACCCGACTCCAGCAACTAATCGTTTCCTAGGAGATTTGATGTATTCATATGACGCGCCTAACCCTAACGTAAAATTGCTCTTGCGCTCCGTTTGAAACACCTCATTTGTAGGAAGTGTAGGGTCGAAAAAAACACCATTCCATTGATTATCAAACTGGAAAGCGTCCGCATCAAATTGCCTATAATTTAGCCCCATTTGAATAGCGGGACGAATCACGTGTGCGCTGTCTGCAGTTAATTTAATAGCATACGCAACTGAAGGTACAACTTCTATCGTTCTGAACTTTCCATCACCGACCACGTCATTCATCAAGAAAAGTCCAACCGATAAATTTTTATATACATTTTTAGCTTCCGCAGAAATCGAAAGCGTTTGAAACGGTACCGTGACACTCCTCCATTGATCCCTATAATTGGCATGAAACCGATAGTCTCCATCAAACAACCCAACATTTCCGGGATTTTGAAAAATAGGGTTGTGATCGAATTGAGAGAAATGGATGTCTTGCCCCTGAGTGAGGTGAGCTATAAACACCATGAAAACACTAAACCTCCTCACATCTATCGAATTAAAGTAATATTCCCTTGGATCAAGAATTGCTCACCATCGATGCAATAGCCCTGAAGATAATAATCGTAGACATCTGGGGAGATCGCTTTCCCTCTCCAAGTTCCATCCCATCCAACGGACAAGTCGTTTGTTTCAAAAACCATTTCACCCCAACGGTTGAATATTCGCAATGTAGCCTCCTCGACTATTGTACTTCGAATGTAGAGAACATCATTCTCATTATCTCCATTAGGCGAGAAGGCATTGGGCACATAAACAAATGGTTCTTCGCATACAAATTGATAAGTATTAATTGTTACCGAAGCTTGGCGGGAACATACCCCATCCGACACAATTACAGTGTACGTAGTTTCCCCAAATATTGTCGCATCCGTCACCTGACTTGTTGGCGCTGTCAAATTAAATGGTGGCAACCACGAATAACTATACCCCGATGGCATGGCTGTTAAGGTAACCGTCGCACCGTTCGGAACATCGGTTTCCGAAGCAGAAGCCGTAACACTGGAAGCACTGATATTGCTCACATTAATTAAAATCGAATCCGACAGCGTACATCCATTGCTCGATTCTGCTGTTACGTAGATGTATTGTGTTGTACTAGGATTCGCAATGATTTCCGACGTACCATCACCCGAAATAATAATACTGTCAGGTTCCCAATTGTAATTCGAAAAGGTGATTAATGGATCCAAACTCGATGCATTAATCGTCGTTTCTTCATCACTGCAGATTTCTTGATTACCTGATAATTCCAACGCCGCACTGGTAAAGATGACCAGGACGCTATCAACAAGCTCACATCCCGGATTACTTAGCTGAACGTAATAATAACCATTCTCAGAACTAAATACTTGCGCTGCAGAATCTGCGGTCGTGTTGTTTAACTGATCCGTAAAGTCGCTGTTGGACGACCAAATAAAATTGGTAGCAGTCCCAAAGCTGTTGGCGACAAGGGTGATATCATCCGGTTCACACAATTCAATATTGGCTAACCCATCCAGTTCAAGAGCAGGAGTGACAGTAATAGTAAGCTGTGCCGTATCAGTAATCAAACAAATCGAGTCAGTCACGTACAAAAACACTTCATACACTCCTGGATCAGTAAAAGTAAATGTCGGGGCAAATGTTAACGAATCCGTATTGCCATTACCAAAATCCCAAATGTAAGAATCTGAATCAGATGAAAAATTGTCAAACGTTACTTCAAAAGGTGCACAACCTATATTGTTGTCAACTGTAAATTCTGCATTAGGTATTAAGTTAAAATCAAACTTAAATACAAGTGCATTACAATTGGAAGCTAGATTTTGGTCGGACCAAGCTCCAGGTGTTGTAGGAAAATCGCTATTTCCGCCACAACCTCCACAAACACCCTGATACACAACACCGTTTTTGTCAAAGCGACTAGTTCCACCATCCACATGTTCGTTTGAAACAGTGCCGCCCATGTAGGTACCATATAATAGATCAGTGAATTCGCGTTCAATGACAATTAAGTAAAAATCGAATCCGTTTGGAGCTATTTGCTGAAATGCATTTGCCGTCACCGGCATATTTCCAATAGGCGTTCCCTGCAAAATATTGGCTCCCCAACCTGAAACGTACATATTACCACAGATATCCACTAGAAAAGCTGATGGAGAAATATCGAAATTGGCACTACCACTTCCAAATACGGTCGATTGAATAACACCTGTGAGGTCAGGAAGCATTTTAACAATAAATTGACTCGATCCAGGGTTGGAATATACACCGGGAGTAACAGGAAAATTCCCTCCAACACTTTGACCTACAACGAATACATTATCTAACCGATCAATTTCTACAAAAAATGCTTGGTCATAGAGTCCCATCCCTAGGTAAGAAGTCTGAATTAAATTAGTGCCGTCACTTGTAGCCTTGGCTACAAAGCCATCAGCCTTACCCCCTTGATACGTTCCAAAATATCCTCCTATTGCATTCGGTAAGTCTGAAGAAGAGGTCCCTCCTACAAACACGATATTTTCTGCTTGGTCCAACTTAACAGAATAGCAAGCATCGTTTTCGGTGCCACCATAATAACTCGAGAATAGCAATGATGAAAAGTCATTCTGAACTTTAAATACTACACCATCTTGCTGACCTGCATTGACAGCTTGGAAAGCGCTCACAGTGGGAAAGTCTGTGGAGCGAGTGCATGAAGCGACCACAATATTATTGAATTGATCAAGCATAATTTCCCCCCGAAACTGGTCCCCATAATTCGTGGTTAAACTATCGTAAGCAGCTACAGTATTATAAATACCAGATGTAACTTTATAATTAACCCCGTCATTTTCAGCACCACCAACATAAGTCGACCCCATTAAATTTTGACCATTTTCACTAAATTTCGCTACAAATATATCTGTACCCGTACTCCCGAAATTAGTTCCATTAAAGTTGATCGATAATGCACTCCCTCCAGCATGATTCGTTTGAAAACCATTGACAACTGGAAAATCCAAGGCACTTGTTACACCATAAACATATATATTGTTGTCTAGGTCACAAATTAATGAATGAGGAACCTCTGTACCTTGAGTATTGTCTCCTCCTCCAAAAAAGGTAGACCATAGCATGGTGGTTCCATCTGGATTATATTTCGATATAAACGCATCTGTAGTAGCGATACCTACATCGACCACAGTCATGTTTGAACCTGTATCATATGCATTTGGATCAGGCATGGGGTACGCATTTCCGTAAACCATCCCACCATTATACGCTGTTCCATTGTAACCATATGTAGCAGTCATTCCAAAGTTATCAGAAACCGCACCACAGTATGTCGCAAAAATAAGGGTAGGATCAATCACCAACTGAACACGCGGGTTAAAATCACCAAGAATAAATTCGACCTTGTTACCATTTATTTCGTATGCACATTCCACCTCAACCACTTTGCCATTCACTACTTGATAGGCATAAGGCGCTTGTTCGATTATATCACCTAGTGAAGTCCGAATTACCAAATTTCCTTGCCCATCCAAGAAAATCTCCTCTTGATTACTATAATCCAATCGAATCACAGTAGGATCGACTTTAGGAGAAATAATAAACTCGTACTTCAATTCCTCTTCTTTTTCGATGAATCGCAAATCGATTCCGTCATAAATTTCCTTTATCACAAACTCTCCATACGCACCGACATTCGACGCCCATTTAGATTGATCCGCGCCGATAAAATAGTTGTAATAATGAGGAGCCTTTTCGTACTTGAAAATTTCGTTGACATCATTCGCACCAGTAAAGTTCAAATGAACCAAGGTTTGTCGAAATGTAAATGGATCTGAAACGTCGTTATTTAATGCCGCATGCGCCTTACGATAATCTGAATAATCTTGCAAATGAAAAAGCACCTTACCTTGTTCAATCCACATATTCCCTCCTTGAAACGTAGTTTTGAACAAGACATGGTCCGGCCACTGCCCTTTGTTTTCTACAAACGCATGATGTAACGAATGATCGTGATGCACTTCTTGAGCTTTAGTGCTTATTGCCAAAAGGAAAGTAAACAAGAAAAGAAGTAGTCGACACATAAATCGAAATAAGTTTACTAAGTTATGAAAGTTCATCGATTAATCAAAAATTGATTCATAATTCAAGCAGCCATTTTCCGTGCACAAATTCAAATTCGTTCATACTTTACCAATATGTCATTCAAAACCCTTCATGTAACCTTTAAAAGCGACATTCTGACATAAAGACATGCGTTCCATTCCCAATTTTATCTCATTTTGTCAGCATATCAAAGCGATAACCGAGGTGGCACATATATTGAGAAAAGCGGTTTGTACTTTGAATAAAAAAATAAAAAAACAATTTCAGAAATGGGAAAAATAATTGGAATCGACTTAGGAACTACCAACTCTTGTGTTTCAGTAATGGAGGGTAATGAGCCGGTGGTAATTACGAATGCAGAAGGAAAAAGAACAACCCCTTCAATCGTGGCATTCGTAGAGGGTGGTGAGCGAAAAGTGGGAGATCCTGCAAAACGTCAAGCCATTACAAACCCAACAAAAACTATTGCTTCAATCAAGCGCTTCATGGGATCGTCCTATGATGATGTATTGGACGAAGTCAAGCGTATGCCTTACCAAGTGGTAAAAGGTGACAACAATACCCCGCGTGTTAAAATCGATGACCGCCTCTACTCGCCACAAGAAATTTCGGCAATGGTTCTTCAAAAAATGAAGAAAACGGCTGAAGACTACTTGGGGCAAGAAGTTTCAGAAGCAGTAGTAACAGTGCCAGCGTACTTCAACGATGCTCAGCGTCAAGCGACAAAAGAAGCAGGTGAAATTGCTGGTTTAACCATCAAGCGTATCATAAATGAACCAACCGCTGCTGCACTTGCATACGGACTGGACAAAAAGAATGTTGAACAAAAAGTTGTTGTGTTCGACTTTGGTGGAGGAACACACGATGTATCTATCCTTGAATTAGGAGATGGTGTATTTGAAGTACTTGCCACAGATGGAGACACCCACCTTGGAGGGGATGATGTTGATGAAGCGATCATTAGCTGGTTAGCAGACGAGTTTAAAAAAGACGAAGGACTGGATCTGACAAAAGACCCAATGGCTCTTCAGCGTTTAAAGGAAGCTGCTGAAAAAGCTAAGATTGAACTTTCTTCAACCACTTCAACAGAAATCAATTTGCCGTACATCATGCCAGTTGATGGAGTGCCAAAGCACCTAGTAAGAACATTACAACGTTCAAAATTTGAGCAATTAATCTCTTCTATTGTAGAGAGAACCATTGCTCCTTGTCGTTCGGCACTTAAAAATGCTGGACTTTCAACAAACGATATTGATGAAGTGATTTTAGTAGGTGGTTCTACACGTATCCCTGTTATTCAAGATGCGGTGAAGAATTTCTTCGCGAAGGAACCTTCAAAAGGTGTAAATCCTGATGAAGTTGTTGCGGTTGGAGCAGCAATTCAAGGTGGAGTTTTGACAGGTGAAGTAAAAGATGTATTACTTCTAGATGTTATTCCATTGTCTTTAGGTATTGAAACGATGGGGGGAGTAATGACAAAGCTTATAGAAGCGAATACGACCATTCCTACTAAGAAATCAGAAGTATTCTCGACAGCTGCAGATAACCAACCTTCAGTTGACATTCACGTGCTACAAGGAGAACGTTCAATGGCCACTGATAATAAAACGCTAGGACGTTTTCAGCTTACAGATATACCACCTGCGAGAAGAGGTGAACCACAAATCGAGGTAACTTTCGATATCGATGCAAATGGTATTATGAATATCTCTGCGAAAGACAAAGGAACAGGTAAAGAGCAGTCGATTAAAATTGAAGCTTCCTCTGGCTTAAGTGATGAAGAAATCGAAAGAATGAAGAACGAAGCTGCTGCAAATGCAGAGATTGACAAAAAGAAAAGAGAAGAGGTTGACAAAATCAATAAAGCAGATTCTTTAATCTTTCAAACAGAGCGTCAATTAAGCGAGTACGGAGATAAAATTCCAGCTGATAAGAAACAACCAATTGAAGAAGCGTTAGCTGAACTTAAAGCTGCATATGAAGCAAAGGATATTGCACAAATGGATGCAGCTTCTGAAAAATTAAATACAGTTTTTCAGGCGGCTTCTCAAGACATGTACAATGCAGCAAATGCTGACCAAGGTGAAGCACAAGAAACTTCTGGTACTGCAGAAAATGCGGATGATGAAGTGACGGATGTGGACTTTGAAGAAGTGGATGAAGAAAAGAAGTAAGAGGAAAATAATCTTAACTTCTTTGATCTAATAAGTAAAGAAAAGTTAAAAGGGATGCAGTTTTGCATCCCTTTTTTACTGAACAGAATTCAAAAAAAGGAGGATTTAAATAATTCTTGAAGTGAGTTAAAATAATTACAGTATATTTGATTTAAATTTATTTACCATGGTAACCTTTACAGTATTATTTAGTTTGTTTTCAGGTATAATTACCACTACTGCATTTGCAAAAAACATTGGAGGAAGTGTTAAAGCCATCAGTCATTACATACTAGGCTTGGTCGTTTTAATCTTATCAATTGACTATTTTTCCGTGGAAGGATCAGAAGAAGTTGCCCCGCTGCCACTTTATCTGTTATCGATATTAAGCATATTATTCTTTTTGGGAGAACTTACCAAACATAAATACAGTTTGGGATGGAATTTATTACCTATTACATTGACGGGGCCCTTATTTTTGGCTCCGCAAATTGAGCTTACTGCATTTCTCGGAAGTGGAACAGACGGAATAGATGGAATTTTGGTGATTGCTGCATTAAGCGCTACAACTCCTTTCCTTACTCACTTAGCAAAGTTAGGAATTAGTAACTTGATCATTCGATTTGGCAGTATCCAATGGGCTGACAATGAAGACAACTACCTTGAAAGTCTGGTTTCATATGCTTTTATCGGTGGAATATCTGCTCTTGGTTTATTTCTCTCAGGATACGCTGGCCTGTTAGTAGCAGGAACGTTCTATACTGGAGCATCTCTCGTTGCGCGCAATAAATTAGGACTTAAAAATGATATTATATTAAGTGCCGGGAGCGCCCTCTATTTAATTGTAGCCATGTTAATCTTATTAGAATATGGAGACTATGACAACCTTGACTTCACCCGTGGCGAAATATTAGAAGGAGCTTTTGTTGGAGGCTTCATGATTCTCATCTACGATTTACTCCTTCTTCTTGCCCGATTCAATTCTGGAAAGTGGAAGGCAATTCTTACACTCAAAGCAATTATATTCCCTATTATAGCTATTGGAGCTTTGGCGTTTGCTTACACTCAGCTCGAGCGACTAGGTGGATTATTATCTTTAGCAGCTGTTCTTGTTAGTTTGGCGTTAATTAGTATTCTATTTTCGCTCTTTAAAGATTATACCTTTATTGGATTGAAATTGATTACGGTTGGAAGTGTTTTTCTTATAACCCCATACATCTTACCAGTGCAGCAATCATCTTCTATTGATTTAGCATCTCTCGGGATTAAAACCGAAACCAAAGATCAGAGTTCGCCCAACAACGTCGTAAGAGAACCAGAGGGAAAATCCTTTGAAGAAGCCATTGGGAAGTGGAAAATAAACGAAGAAAATTCCAAGATATTCTTTGAACTCGGTCCAGAAAAAGGCAGGACAAAAGGAGAATTTCAAGTTGTAAAGGGTAATTTTGACATTAAAGAGATCATCGAAAACTCAACAATTCAAGTCACTCTTCCTGTAAAATCACTCACTACCTTTATTGGTCCGAGAGATGAGCACCTTATGGAAAAAGATTATTTTCACGAAGCAAAATATCCCGAAATCACTTTTGTATCAAAATCTATCTCACAAAAAGACGATGGATTATTGGTTACTGGAGATTTTACCATGATGGGCGTATCTAAAAAATTAGAAGTCAAGCTAAAACTTATTGGAAAAGGAGAAAAAGACGGCTACCCGGTTATTGTAATATGGGGAAGTTCAACACTCAATCGAACTGATTTTGGGATGGCATCTTCGGCTAAAATTGGGGACATCGTGGAGTTTACGTATGAGGTTCAACTGGAGAAATAGAATTAATGGACTTCGTCAAGTTGCAGGTTGCAGGTTCGAACTTAACTTGAACATGTAACGTGCGCAGCGTCAAACTTGAAACCCTTCTAACTCATCTTATCCAAAATTCCCTACATTTGATGGTATGAAACCCCTGTTAATGATTTTCGCATTGGTCATTACCTGCCTTAGCTTTAGTCAGAACAATGGTTTCTTTAAGCCAAGTGATTCGCTTCATAAAAAAAGAGTTGTTGGTTTATCTGTTAGCTTGGGCGCTGCCTCTGTCGGAAGCCTCGTTGGACTTGGCACTATTTGGTACGACGACCTTGGAGCTAATGGATTCAAATTTAGAGATGATGCCACCCAATGGTATCAAATGGACAAAGCAGGGCACGCTTATGCAGGTTACCTCATTCATAATTCGATTTATCACCGTTATAAGTGGGCAGGGGTCAACGAAAAAAACAGTCTTCTCATTGGAGCTGCAACCAGCGCTTGCTATTTACTTTCATTTGAATTACTCGATGGACTAAGCAGCGACTGGGGTTTTTCATGGACAGATATAAGTGCGAATACTTTAGGAGGCTTCCTATTTTACACCCAACAGCGCTGGTGGAACGAGCAACGCATTCGAATGAAGTTTAGCAGTTCCCCCTCTCCCTATGCACAATACCGCCCTGCAGTGCTAGGATCAAACTTTGCAGAACGCCTGCTCAAAGACTATAACGGCCAAACTTATTGGTTCAGTTTTAATCCTTATTCTTTTCTGACGGAAGACTCACGGTTTCCAGCATGGATAAATGTTGCCTTCGGGTATTCCATTGACCAACGATTGTTTGGATCTGAAAATAGTGGGAGTATTAACTATAATGGTGAATTATTATCGTTCACATCAAAAAGGCAGTACTTGTTTTCATTAGACATCGACTTACAAAGAATCCCAGTGAATAGACCCTGGTTAAGATCCTTCTTTCTCGGATTGAACCATCTTAAAATACCTTTTCCGGCAATAGAATTCTCTAATACCGGCATAAAATTCCACGGAATATACTTTTAATTGATACGAGTTCGTGAAGCTGCACCGAAAGGATTCGGAAGAACAAATCGAAGAAAAAACTCTATCCCTCCTCTACCGCGCGAAGCTTCTGTTAAAGACGACACATTAAAGTCATACGCAACCCCTAAGGAATAGCTAGAATACTCCATCATAAACTTAGCTACAAATGCATCTCCAACACGATAAAACGCACCTAAAGAAGTAGCCAACTCCTGAATAAATCCAGTCACCTTCGAACCTTCAGTCACAATCACACGAACATATGTTCCTCCAAGGATTTCTTGATGCGGACCTTGTCGATTATAATAGATTGCAGGAACTAATGAGAAATTGGAATTTCGAATTCCGTAATCTGCATTCACAAACGCCGAGAAGCGAACAGCTAAATCATCTTCTCCGCCAGCAAGAAATGAAGAAGACGGTCTATTGACATGAAAAGCAGCCAATCCAGCAGTTAGCTTAAACTGATCATTGCCGCGCATGTACTTTTCATTTTTCTTGTAATGGTATACGATTCCTGCTCCTGCATCAAAGTGAGTGAAATTTGAAGTTGCAAAACTTTCTCCGGTCGACAACCCGGCATTGAATCCTGTACCTATATATTGACTTTCCCACAAACCAGCAGCGGGATCAATACCTCGCTGGCCAAAACCTCCTTGTATCGCCATGCCAATGGTACTATTGCGATCGATAAATAAATGATAGGCTAGACTTAAATTCACATTCGTTGTTGTCATTCTCACATCACCAGCTTGATCATTGAATACATTAACACCTCCAGCCAGAAAACCATTTCCACCTTGTTTTTCTTTAAATCTCCAATCCACAGAACCACCTATTGTTTGAAATGGAAAAGCCACACTATTCCACTGATTTCGATAGTTAATGACCGCCTGAAGATTTTGCTCGGCACCCGCCAATGCAGGATTCAAATTCAAAGGAGAGAACCGCATTTGTGAAAAGTGAATATCTTGACCCCACGACATAAGTGTCGCTGCAATAAGAAGCATAGAAGTAATTGCCTTCATTCGATTGCCAATTAATTTTCACGAAAATAGTTGTTTTCTTTAATATGTACCAAATAACACCAATAACAAAATCCAAATTGAGGGGGCACCCCATCCATGAAACAACTAAAATAAAAAGAGCCCATTGCTTTTCTTCAATGGGCCCTGTCATTATTGGTGACTATATTTTATTCAGCTTTTTCTGGCTTTGGTAATAACACCTTACGCGAAAGTTTCCACTTTTTCGTCTTCGGATCTTGTCCCATCACTTTAAACTTAACGATGTCTCCTTCTTTGGCAACATCTTCCATTTTAGCAATGCGCTCGTGAGCAAATTCAGATACGTGAATCAATCCATCTGTACCTGGTAATATTTCAACGAAACATCCGTAAGCTTGAACAGACTTGATTTTTCCTTCATACTCAGCACCATCTTCGACTGTTGGAGGGAAAGCAATTTGACGAACAGCTTTCAAGGCGCCATCCATTGCTTCTTTTCCTTCAGCAAGAATTTGAACCATACCCTCACCTGTTGCTTCGTCTTCAACAATTGTAATGGTTGCTCCAGTGTCTTTCTGAATCTGCTGAATGATTTTACCACCAGGCCCGATGATTGCTCCGATAGAGTCATTCGGAACTCTAAACGATTCAATTCGCGGTGCAGTAGGCTTTAATTCTGGCCGAGGCTCAGAAATCGTCTCTAACAATTTACCTAAAATATGTAAACGTCCTGCTTTTGCTTGATCTAATGCTTCTATTAGCACTTCGTATGGAAGTCCGTCCACTTTAATATCCATTTGACACGCAGTAATTCCATCTTCCGTTCCCGTAATCTTAAAGTCCATATCACCTAAATGATCCTCGTCACCAAGAATATCTGACAATACCGCATACTTACCTTCTTCATTCATTACTAATCCCATAGCAATCCCGGAAACAGGTGCTTTAATTGGAATACCACCATCCATTAATGCAAGCGTACCCGCACAAACTGTTGCCATGGATGAAGAACCATTAGATTCAAGAATTTCAGAAACCAATCGAATAGTGTAAGGATTATCTTCTGGTAAAACTGGTTTCAACGCTCTTAACGCCAAGTTACCGTGACCAATCTCACGACGAGAAGTACCACGAACTGGATATGCCTCTCCAGTGGAGAATGGAGGGAAATTATAATGCAACATAAACGACTCCGTTCCCTGGTAGGTTGCTGCATCAATCATCTGTTCTTGCATTCTTCCTCCAAGTGTTAACGTAGTCAATGACTGCGTCTCCCCTCTCGTAAAAATGGAAGATCCATGTACCATTGGCAAGTAATCAATCTCCGACCAAATCGGGCGGATTTCATCAAACTTACGTCCGTCTAAACGGATGCGTTCATTCAACATCACATCGCGAACAGCAGCTTTTTTAGCTTTGCTGAAATAGGTTTCAAAAAATCCTCCAGCTGCTTCCAATTCTTCTTCAGAAAACTGTGCTTTCGTCTCTTCTTTTACTGCTTTTAAATCATCCGCTCTTTCTGTGCGATTTGCATTACCTTTACGAGCTACTGCTTTCAATTTATCGTACGCAAAGTCATTGATTTTCTTTTCAACCTCCTCATTCGTGTCCACATGGTGATACTCTCTTTTTGGATTAGCAGATGGAACTTCAGCTGCTAAATCTAATTGAAATTGACATTGCTCCTTAATCGCAGCATGTCCAACTTTTATTGCTTCAACGAGGTCTACTTCTTGAACAAACTCCATTTCACCTTCAATCATTACCACGTCCTTCATTGTACCCGCCATCATGATTTCCATGTCTGCGATATCCAATTCAGCTTTAATTGGGTTAACTACGAATGATCCGTTAACACGCGCAACTCGCACCTCAGACATTGGCCCATTAAATGGAATGTCGGAAACAGCAAGTGCAGCAGACGCTGCAAAACCTGCCAATGAGTCCGGAAGGTTAATCCCGTCATACGACATTAATTGAATCATAATTTGCGTTTCCGCACGGTAGTCATCATTAAAAAGAGGTCTTAATGCTCTATCTACTAAACGCATCACCAAAACTTCTAAATCCGTTGGTCGAGCCTCTCTTCTCAAGAAACCTCCAGGGATACGACCTGCAGCTGCAAATTTTTCACGGTAATCGACCGTAAGTGGGAAAAAACCCACACCTTCTTTTGCTTCTTTCGATGATACGACTGTAGCCAATAACATCGTTCCGCCCATTTGTAACACTACAGACCCATCGGCTTGCTTCGCCAATTTACCAGTCTCTACGGTAATCTCTTTACCTCCTGTAGTGATGGACTTTTTTATTCCTATATTCATATTTATTTATTTACATTTTTGAGTTTAGAATTTTGAGTTTAGAATTTAGAATTGATAACTCTTAACTCTGTACTATGAATCCTAAATTTAACAAAAAAGGGGACTCCGAATTTCTTCGACCGCCCCCTTTTATTTAATACATTAAATTATGTTTTATCTTAACGACGCAAACCTAATTCCTTAACAATCGCACGGTAACGTTCGATATCTTTTTTCTTTAAATAGTCCAAAAGACTTCTTCTTTTACCAACCAACAACTGAAGTGCTCTTTGTGTACCGTAATCTTTACGATTCTTTTTCAAATGCTCAGTTAAATGACTAATTCTATAGGTGAACAATGCAATTTGTCCCTCTGAAGAACCAGTGTCTTTTTCAGATTTTCCGTGTTTTTTGAAAATCTCTTCTTTCTTTTCTGTACTTAAATACATGCCAATATTGTTTTAAATGATTTTTATGTATGCGACGTTTCGCAGGTGCAAAGATAGTTATATTAATTGAGTCTGCAATCTTTCAGTGCTAAAAAAATTAATATACCTGTTCTTTTTAATGCAAAATTAAGGATCCGCAATTAGCCCCATAAATGATGATTTGAATATAAATTTGGATAAAATTAATATTTCATTAAGGTTCTGTAAAAAATTATTAATTTAGAGCGGTAAAAATTGCTATGTATAAATCCTTACTTGTTACGCTAATTTTGATCGTTACAGCAAATTCGACTTTTGCCGGAGGATTCCAGGTAAATCTGCAATCCACTCGTAGTTCCGGAATGGGACATACTGGGACAGGACTTCGTCTTGGAGCAGCCAGCGGCTTCTTCAACCCAGGGGCGCTAGCCTTTGGAAATACAGAAATTTCAATAGGGATTCATTTAATTCGGGCCAATATTAACTATCGGGAATTTGAACCAGGTATTTACAGCGCAAACTCTCAAAGCGGAATTGGAACTCCTTTTGCAGCGCATATCTCTTTCAAACCAAACGGAATTTCTAAATTTGTATTTGGGCTCTCAGTGTACACTCCTTTTGGAAGTGGAATAAGTTATGCAGACGATTGGAAGGGTCAGTTTTTATTACGTGAAATGGCCCTCAGAACCATTTTTTACCAAGGAACGATTTCTTACAGGGTGAATGAAAAATTGGGAATCGGTGCTGCATATGTATTTGGGACTGGTGAATTTTCCTTGCGTAGAGGGATTCCAGTTCAATATATAGATGGATCATATGGAGAAGCAAATCTTTCTGGAGCAGGACGCGGTCATGGAATTAACGTAGGTGTATTTTACCAGATTGCTGATAACATTTCTATGGGAGCGAGCTACCGATCAGGTGTTCAGGTTAACTTAAAAGGAGGAACTGCAAAATTCGATGTCCCATCCTCTTTAAGTGCAAATTTTCCAGAAACTACATTTGATAGTCGAATTCGGTTACCAAGAGTATTTAATTGGGGAATTGGAATTGATGTTTCCGAAAGAACGACTCTAAGTTTCGATGTAAATTATGTTGCATGGAGCAGTTATGACACATTAGGATTTGATTTTGAAGATAACACTGAGCAATTGCAAGACGCTAACTCCCCGCGATTGTATAAGAATGTGCTCATTGCGCGCACGGGAATCGAGCATAATCTATCTAAAGATATTACAGTTCGTGCTGGAGCATATTATGATTTTACACCTGTTCAAGACGGATACATGACACCTGAAACTCCTGATACAGATAAATTGGGTATATGTGCAGGACTTAGCTTTACAATCAATAAAAAAATTCAACTCGATGCCTCCTTCCTTTATATTACAGGAAGTGAACGTGCTGATAGCAACATTGAATCAGGCTTCGAAGGAAAGTGGAAATCTTCCGCTTTTATTGGAGGCTTCTCATTCAGTTATAAATTTTAAACTAAAAACATATGAAAAAAAATTACTTATTCGGATTACTTGTTGCAGCGGCTTTCACCACTCAAGCACAACAAGACTGTTCAAACGGCCGTTACGTCGACGAAGTATTTCCAACAATCACAACAACAAGCGACATTCAATATGGAGCTAATTTGGACCTAAATGGAAACAACGTTAATCTGTTATTGGATTTGTATGAGCCAACGATAGATACAGAAACCAATCGACCTGTAGTCATCTTCATTCATGGTGGAAGTTTTGTCGGAGGTTCAAAAACAGGGAGCGATGTGGTTCCTCTAGCTCAAGCATTTGCGAAAAGAGGATTTGTAACAGCTTCCATTAGCTACCGATTAGGAATGAATGGTGTGCCATTCCCTGGTCCGGAGGAAAAAGATGCTATTGAAACGGTAATGCGCGCCACTCAAGATGCTAGAGCTGCCGTGCGATTCTTCCGGAAATCGATTGATACAGAAGGAAACCCTTACAATATTGACGACACTAAAATATTCATTGCAGGAGTTTCAGCTGGTGGATTTAGTGCGCTTCATTTAGCGTATTTAGATGATAATACGGAAATACCAGCTCAAGCTGATCAAACCGAACCTGGACTTTCAGGTGGTGTTGAAGGAGAAAGTGGCAACCCTGGCTACTCCTCTGAAGTTACTGCAATTGTAAATATCGCAGGTGCGCTAGGTGATGTAAATTGGATGCAAGCAGGAGACACTCCCGTTTTGAGCTTACATGGTAACCAAGACGGAACTGTTCCTTATGGTACTGACTTGATTACGTTTTTGGGAATTTATGACATTATGGTAGTTGATGGGAGTTCAACAGTTCATGCACAAGCAGAAACCCTTGGATTAACACATTGTTTCAAACCACATTTTGGAGCTGATCACGTTCCGCATGTTGGCAATGCTGATTATTTGGATACAACCATTAACTATATGTCACAATGGCTCTCAACGTTCACTTGTGGAGGTACAGATTACTGCTATGACTACGCGACAATGTCCATTGAAGAATATGGACAGTTCGACGTGTCAATCTACCCTAATCCAGCATCCGATAGAATAACAATAGAATCTGGAGAAAAATTGAAGAAAATTAGAATTTCTGATCTCTCAGGAAAAGTAGTTTGTGAATTGACAACAAATGGAAACTCTACTCTCATTAATATGGTTGAGCTCCAATCGGGCCCTTACTTTATACATTTAGAAACTGAGAGTGGAAATGTCCGATTAGAGAAGTTAATGAAATTATAATTCAACTATTTCACGTGATAATAAAAGATTAGCTCTCCTCAGCTAATCTTTTATTGGTCTTAAATAATTATTATATATTTGGCCCATAAATAACTACTTTAGTAACTATTACTTATGAAAAAACTAATCTTAATAGGGTGTGCTTTAACACTTTCTACTCTAATAAACTTAAGCTTTGGTCAGCAAGTACAACATAAAGCTGTAAAAAAACAAGAATTAGCCTCAAATATCGCTTTAGAACAACCTATTATTCATAATTATGATGGTTCTTTCCAGTTTATCGTTAAGGCGGGTATTGATGTGATTGATGCGACCTTCGATGAAAACATTATCACCTCATTAAAATCAACCTATCATTTATTTTCTCAAGATTTTTTATCATCAATTGAACAGAACAGACTGACGAACGAATTTCGAACGATTGAAATAAATAAAAATCTAAAGGTCGTTCTAACTCCAAGGACGTTGAAAACAGGTTTTTACAAAACAGCATTTATTACATCAAATAATTAGTAGTTATGAAGCAGATTGCAGCTTTTTCTCAGGTGGTTTTATTGGTTTTAATTTCCTCAATCAGCTTGGCTCAACCTGCTAATGACGATTGCCTTGGGTCATTTAATGTAATTGACGATGGCTCTTGTATTTCAGGTACTACAGCACTTGCCGACGACAGTTGGATTGCTTTAATTGGTTGTCAAGGAGGGCCAGGTGGAAATGGTGGTAATCATCCCGATGTATGGTATAGCTTTACAGCAACCAACTCTTCATTTTCGACAACGGTTAGCGAGGGACCGGGGTGGGCAGGAACTATCGAAGTAACATTATTAGAGCCTGATGCTGTAGGTTGTGGTGGGGTTTTCACTGAATTAGCTTCTGGATGTGGTAACACCTCTGTTACGGTAACAACGACAGGACTTGTTCCAGGCAATACATATTATATTATTGTTTCGAATCCGCAAAACGGAACACCAGGAGCATTTGATATTTGTACAGAAACTACCGCTCCACCAGTTGGTTGTACAGACAATGAGAATTGTAATAATGCCGAAATAATAAATTTAAATGCCTCTGATGGGGGAGTGTTATGCATAAACGATTGTAATGCAGGTGCAGCACCTGGTCTTGATTTCGTTGGCAACAACTGTTATGATCAGTTGGGACCTACAGTTTGGTATCAGTTTACCACTGATGCGGTGCATTCACTAATTGACATATCCTTAACAAGTAGTGATTTTTCGACGCCCGAATTCACAATTTTTGAAAACACTTGTAGTCCTTGGACTATAATTACGGGTAGTTGTTCTGAAGGGACAGGCGGATCTGCAACTTTGACAGGATTCCAAGGTTTGATGGAAAGTACTACCTATTTAATCGCTATCAGCGATGTGAATGGAGGTAGTGGTAGTTTTGAATTATGTATTGAACAATTTGCTGATAACTCCCCATGTAACACGAATAGTGAAATAGTTGAAACAGGATCGTCTGATCCCTCAACACCGATTGGCGGACCGTATTCACCAGGAGAAGTGGTTTCTTTTTGCTACAACTTGAATGAATGGCAAACAGGTGCTTCTTGTAATTACTTGCAAGGTATTGTTCCTACATTTGGACCTGGTTGGGATCCAGCATCATTTGATGCAGATGGAATGCCTGTATCAATCACATCCCCACTTGTTACGGCTGGTTCTATAGAAGATCCAGGTCCAGGTCCACCAGCTTGGTGGGATCCATGCATTGGAGAAACTGCAGGTTGGTGGGAATGGTTTCCTGCTGGAGCTGTTGACTACAATGATATACTTGCAACTTATTTAACAAATGGAGCTTTACCAGATGGAACACTTCTAGATGCTGGATGGTTTTTTTACACGAATTATGACCATTTAAGTCAAAACTGTAATGATATCCTAGATCCTAACCAATCCTATGGTGATAATAGCTTTCCATTTTGTAATAGTACCTTATCCTGGCAAGTCTGTTTTGATTTAACTGTGGGGCCAATTCCTAACTGTACAAGTGGAAACACCAATCTTGATATAACTTTTCAAACCTACGCCGACGGAGAGATAGGCGCTTGGACCTCTTTAGGATGTGTTGGAAATACTCCTCAAATACAATATTCAGAAATGCAGTGTTGTCCAATATTTGATAACCCCGGTAATCAAGAAATCTGTGACAGTTACACTTTACCTGCAATAACTGGAAGTTTACTAACGGGTAATGAAGCTTATTATACCGGATCTTTGGGTACTGGAACGCAATACAATGCATCAGATGTAATTAACTTTGCTGATTTCCCATCTTACCCAATTACATTATACATTTATGATGCAACATCTTGTGGAATTGAAACATCATTCACACTTATTATTGGTCAAACTCCTGTGGTAAGTTTAGCCGCTTATACACCGCTTTGTATTGACGCAGGTCTGCAAGTATTAGGAGGTGGATCACCAGCTGGCGGAGTCTATTCTGGAACAGGTGTGACCGACAACAGCAATGGTGTTGACTTCACCTTCGACCCACTAGCAGCTGGGGCAAATACTCACACAATTACATATACGGTGACCACATTGCCTAACCCACCTGCATGTTCTGCCTTTGCAACAAATACAATTCAAGTATTCGCTTTACCAGTATTAACCTTTACGGCACCTAACGATCTATGTATCAATGCTGGAGTGCAATCCGGATTGGGAGGAGCAACTCCTGCTGGAGGAGTTTATTCTGGGCCTGGCGTTTCAGACGATGGAAATGGCTCTACCTACAGTTTTGATCCCCTTGTTGCAGGAGCTGGTGTACACACAATTACCTACACATATACAGATGGAAATTCATGTACCAATACAATCACTGATAATGTAGAAGTTTTCGCATTACCTATTCTTACCTTTGCTGCAATTAATGACTTATGTATAAACGGGGGCGTCCAATCTGGAAGCGGAGCCACTCCAATTGGAGGGGTATATTCTGGACCTGGTGTAACTGACAATGGAAATGGTTCTACCTACAGCTTCGATCCATCAACGGCAGGGGCTGGTGTTCATTCAATTACGTACACCTATACAGATGGTAATAGCTGTACAAACTCAATTTCCGACAATGTTGAAGTATTCCCTACTCCTGTGCTTAACTTCCCAGTACTAACTGATGTATGTCTAAATGCTGGAGTTCAAGCAGGTATTGGAGCGGCTACTGTTTCAGGAGGAGTTTATTCCGGTACAGGTGTTACTGATGATGGTAACGGATCAACCTTTAGTTTTGACCCAATTGCAGCTGGTGTTGGGGTTCATGTTATTACGTACACCGTGACGGATGCGAATTCGTGTACGGCAAGTGTTACTCAAAACATTGAAGTATTCCCTACCCCTGTATTAAATTTCCCAGCATTAGCTGACGTATGTTTGAACACAGGTGTGCAAGCAGGTATTGGTACGGCTACTGTAACAGGTGGAGTATATTCGGGTACAGGTGTTACTGATGATGGAAATGGATCAACCTTTACTTTTGACCCAATTGCAGCCGGTGTAGGTATTCATGTTATTACATATACTGTAACGGATGCCAATTCTTGTACTGATAACATTACTCAAACCATTGAGGTGGTGGATGCGCCTACAATATCAGGTACATTTGATGTTTGTGTTGGTCTAACGACTGCGCTTACTGGTTCAGGAACACCAAACGCCACCGATCCTTGGATTTCTTCAAATACAGCTGTTGCTACAGTTGACGTAAACGGTGTCGTATCAGGTGTAAGTGGAGGAACAGTTACCATAACCTATACCGATGATAACGGTTGTACTGCGCAACAAATAGTTATTGTTAATGCGTTACCTGTTATTACTCTCACGCCAGATGATCCAGATTTATGTGATGCATTGGATGGATTTATCACAGTAAACGGAGCTGGAACGGGAACAGTAACTTGGTCAGGAGTCGCTGCAGGGTCTGATTCTCCGGTAGCCTTGCCTTACGATATTACTGGACTAGGTGCTGGTGGTTACTCCGTTACTTTTACTGATGGAACTACAGGGTGTATTTCTACAAGTGTGAATACTAATTTGAACAACCCAGGTGCACCAATTATCAATCCTGTACCGAACTACACTGCTTGTGAAGTTGATTACGTAGTTCCTGATCCATTAGATCCAACAAACGGAATTACAGGAACTAACTTAACTGGAGGACAGGCATATTACTCTGCACCTGGTGGAAATGCAGCCGACTTACTCCCTCAAGGAACAGTCATTACTTCTGCTATGTCGCCAATGACTGTTTATGCTTACGACAATAACGGAACATGTGATTCTGAAGTTTCCTTCGTTGTTAACGTAAATACAAATCCAACGGCACTAATATCTCCAGATCCTGCTTCAGCATGTGAAGGAACTTCTATTCCTTTGAATGGAAATCCAGCAGGAGGAAGTGGTGTATATTCTTCGAACACTTGGACAGGTGATATTGCAATTTTAAATGCCTCAAACGTAGTTAACCCAACTGTTCTTGCAGCAACATCGTTTGGCGTGTACAACTTAACATACACCGTAACTGATGACAATGGTTGTGTAGGCACAGATGATATTATTATAACCATCAATGAAGTTCCTAACCTTTCTGGTACTCAAACCGTTTGTGTAGGGTTAACAACTACAATAAACTCGACAGGAACACCTGATGTTATAACGCCTTGGTCTTCTTCCGATATTACAATCGCAACAGTTGACGATTTTGGAGTCGTTACTGGTGTCGCTGCTGGAACCGTTACAATTACTTTCCTTGACGCTAATGGATGTTCAAACACCATTTCCGTAACAGTGAATGCGAATCCTTCGATTTCATTAACTCCAGATGATCCAAATACATGTAATGCTTCTGATGGATTTATTACAGTGAGTGGAACAGGAACAGGGATTGTTGACTGGGCAGGTGATGCTAATGGCTCATTCGGACCAACTGCACTGCCATATAACATCACCGGATTACCTGCCGGTAATTATAACGTAACTTTCACAGATGCGAATGGATGTATCTCGAATAACCCAGCAACTACGCTGAATAACCCGAATGCACCAGTTATTGACCTTATTGCAGACACCATATCTTGTGCGATTAATTTTGTAGTACCCGATGCTGCAACATATGTTACAGGATCCTTTTTAACCGGAAATCAAGAATTCTATGATCAACCTGGCGGTAACATTGCTGACCTTGTTGCTGCGGGAACCGTTATCACAGCTGCCATGTCACCTATGACTTTGTATGCTTACGACATCAATGGAGCATGTGATGCTGAAGTGTCTTTTGTAGTGACGATTAATCAAAATCCGACTTCAGTAATATCTCCTGTACCTGCTGAATTGTGTGCTGGTCTTACGCTTCAATTAAATGGAAACCCTGTAGGTGGGAGTGGTCTTTATGCTACACATGAGTGGACAAATACAGGAGCTACATCATTAGATTTTGACAACATAGTAGATCCTACGTTCACAAATGGAGTTGCTGGAAATTATGATTTGACATACACTGTAACCGATGACAACGGATGTATCGGAACAAGTAACATACAAGTTACCGTAAATCCGAATCCAACAGCAACTATCTCTCCAGTTCCAGCTGAGGTGTGTGCTGGTGTAGATTTACAGTTAAGTGGTAATCCTTCAGGAGGAAGTAACGTTTACACTACTCATGACTGGACAAACACAGGTTCTACTTCACTTGATTTTACAAACATTGAAAACCCACTATTCAATAATGCTATTGCAGGAAACTATGATTTGACCTACACAGTTACAGATGATAACGGTTGTATTGGTACAGACGCTATTACTGTATTAGTAAACGAAAATCCTGTATCCACTATTACTCCAGATCCGGCTGCAACATGCGCAGGTATTGATCTGCAACTGGACGGGGGTCCAACTGGTGGTAGTACTGTCTTTACCAATCATTTGTGGTCTGGTACTGGATCAACCTCATTGAATGATGCGGCCGTTCAAAACCCGCTTTTCAATAATGTTACTCCAGGTAACTATGATTTAACATATACAGTGACGGATGACAATGGATGTGTTGGAACAAATAATATCGTTGTTACCGTAACTGGAAATCCGTCATCATTAATATCACCAGAACCAGCAACAGTTTGTTCAAATCAAAACCTTCAATTAAATGGAAATCCATTTGGAGGAACAGCACCTTATGCAACACATGCTTGGACTAACACGGGTGCGGCTTCATTAAATGTAACGAACGTGCCTAATCCAATATTCAACACGACTACAGCAGGTACTTACGACTTAACCTACACTGTTACCGATGCAAATGGATGTTTTGGTTCTGACAATATCACTGTGACAGTTGTTGCCACACCTACCATTGACCCACTAGGACCTATAGTGGCGTGTGATTCATACAATTTACCAACAATAACTGGTATTGACCTAACTGGTAATCAAGGTTATTTTAGTGATATACAGGCAAATGCTGGGTCTTCAGTGACTGGTCCTATTACATCTTCAACAACGATCTATATGTTCGATGGAACTTTTGGTTGTTCGGATGAAGTTGCAGTGAACATTACAATTAACCCTCTTCCTTCTGTAGGAACAATTACTGGTGATGGAAGCTACTGTCAAAATGAAGTTCCTATAGATGTACTTGTTGAAACTGTTGGGTCTCCTGATTGGACTATATACTATACAGTAGATGGTTTAACGCAAACTGCAACCGGCTCTTCATCTCCAATCAACTTAGGAAATCTTGAAGGGATGTATGTATTGGATTCAATCTCTGATCTTAACTGTTCTAACACAGCTACAGGTTCTGTAGTAATTGAAATCAAACCAACTCCAGCAACTCCTTTAGCAGGAACAGATGCTGAATACTGTTCAACAATTGAATTTGATAATATGACGGCTTCAGGAACAGGTGGATCATTAACTTGGTATACCGATAATTCTTTGACGCAAGAATTTGGAGTAGGAGACTCTATTCTTCCAACGAATACACTCGGTACAACAAGCTATTACGTGACTGAGACTATTGATGGATGTGAAGGACCAGCAAGTGAAGTAATTATTACAGTAAATCAGTGTGATATCACCCTGCCAACTGCCTTCACACCGAATAATGATGGTAATAACGACAACTGGGAGATATTATCTCTCGATGAGGCGTACCCCAATAATATCGTTTACATATATAACCGTTGGGGAAATCTTATCTTCGAACACAACTCGCAAACACAAGGTAAATACAACGATAATAAGTGGGATGGTCGTTACAATGGTGAGCTCCTTCCTGTTGGATCATACTTCTTTGTGATCGATTTCAACAACGAAGCACAAGAGTCCGTAACTGGTGCCGTGTCAATCATCCTAGACTAATTTAATCGACAATAATAACATGAAAAAGTTTCAACTACTCGCATTATTGTTCATCACTGGTATTACCTTTGGTCAGCAATTAACGCAATTCAGTCAGTTCCACTGTAACCAAGCAATGGTTAATCCTGGGGCTACTGGTGCATATGACTTCCTAGATATTACAGCTGGAGGTCGCTATCAATGGTTAGGCTTCAACAATGACGTTCAAGGAAATGTAGCTCCAAGAACGTCCTATTTTAATGTAGCTAATGTTCTGAAATTTAAAAAAGTACGATATAATCCTGCTGCACGATTTTCTTCCGGACCCATTCAAAAACCAGAAGTCGGAACTGGTAAACTCAAGCATGCTGTAGGACTGCAAGTAATTGCTGATGAGTATGGCGCATTCAGAAATTTAGCATTTTCAGGGACTTATGCCATTCATGTTCCTATGAATGATAAAATCAATCTATCACTCGGTGCAAGAATTGGTATGTCCAATCACTCATTCCTAACAGAAAAAGCAACATTACTATCTACTATGACAGGAGGAATGGTAGACAACTCTTACGATAACTTCGTAGCCAATGGATTTAGTCGAATGTTTATGGATGTGAGTTCTGGGTTATATTTATATTCTGAAAAATTCTTTGTCGGAGTATCTGCAAATCAGCTGACTCAAGATTTTGTATCCTTTGGAAGTGGAACAACTAACTTTAATCCTGTAATGCATTTTGATCTCACTGCAGGAATGTATTTTAATTTAAATGAAAACCTAACATTGATGCCTGCTGTATTAGCTAAATATATGGCGCCTGCTCCACCAGCGCTTCAGTTGAATATGCAAATAGAGTATAAAAAGTGGCTATGGTTTGGAGTAGGTTATCGACACACTGATGCTATAATTGCTATGGTTGGTGGAAATATATCAGATCGTTTTAAACTCGGATATTCATTTGATTATTCAACATCTAGATTTAATAGCTTTACTTCTGGTGGTCATGAAATCGTTCTAGGATTTATGATTCGTTAATCATTCACCATAACGTTTATTCTGTATGAAAAAAATCGTACTCCCTTCTTTAGCACTTTTGTTTATATCCAATTTAAACGCGCAGTTTTGGAAATTAAGTGA
>JAQWYK010000018.1 GCA_029254025.1 Crocinitomicaceae bacterium
TTCGCATTACAACTTCTTACTATTTTTAAACAAGAAATGCCCAATAACTTATCACAATTAGAAGAAGCTATACACAATAACAATATTGATCAGGTCAACAAGCTAGGGCATAAAGTAAAATCTTCTTTCCGTTATTTCGAAATGCATGAAGAAGCTCAAATTGCTCTCTTTTTTGAAAACTTAATCGAAATTAATGACACCAATATCCAGATAATCCAGCAAAACATAAATCACCTAAATCAATTAGTTGCTAATTCCTTAAAAGAAATTGATGAAAATAGTTAATCTTAATCAGTACGAGGAAATATTAGCTGTTTTTGAATCAAGTTTTCCGATTGCTATATTAGAATTCTCCTCGGTTTATGGATTAATTTCTCCAAACTCTATTATAGGTGCTGAATCAATTGATTTCGTGAAGAAACGATTACCTAATAAAGTGTATGGGAGTTTGTTCACCAATGATCTATCATTGAATGGGCTCATAGAAAACAATTACATTAAATTGATTAATGACTTAACAAAAGAAAATAAAAAGTTCTTCGTTAGACTCCCTATACAGTCACCAATTAAAATTGACAAAATTGTATCGATGGATCAATCTCACCAGACACTCCTTGAACATCCTAAAATTACATCAGCTTTTGAACAAATTTTGATAAAATATAAAACTAGAAACACTAAATCGGATTTCTTCGAGAAGAATTACCAATCACCAATAATATCTAGCCTTAACATTAGTGGAGCACAAACTGGAGCAATTACTAATGACTCCGAGGCATTGGACTTTGGTGTTAAGCAAGGTATCCCATTATTTATAAAGACTGGTTTGCTAACGCCTCCGTATGGGTCATATCCTATATATTCAGTAAATTTTAAAACACACCGCTTCTCTTGCCACCGCAATGGTCCAAACTCGCAAGATATTGATCAACTGCTCTCCTCTCGATTGGCTCATTCAAAGTAAGACTTCAAAAAAATGGCAGGTTAAAACACACTTATTCCACAATAATAAATTCAGTTCTTCGGTTAAGCTCATGCATTTCTTCTTGTTCCTCAGCTGTAGCTGCGTCAATCTCCTTCTGGCTGACTTTTAATTTGCTTTCACCAAATGCTTTGGACTTAACTTTATTAGATGGTATACCATTAATAATTAAGTACTCTCGAGTTGATTGTGCTCTTCGGTCTGATAGTAACAAGTTATAATATTCGCCACCACGAGAATCCGTATGAGAACGCACCTCAATAACGACTTCAGGGTTATTCTTCATAAAATTCACAACCTTATCCAGCTCTATTGTGGCATCAGGTCTAATGTAGGATTCATCGTAATCGAAATAAATATCTTTCAATATCACAATATTCTCGATATCCGTACCATATCCTATTTTATATAACTTGACTGGGTTCAATGTATCACTAATTATAATGGCCGGGTTTTCAGTTAAAGGAGCATTAAAAATATATTTCTCATTTGTGAATCCCTTTTTCGAAAAAGCAACAATATAGTCAACGTTCATGCCATATCTCAAGCTTGGTAATATCTCCGATTTAAAATCACCGTTCACATCTGAAATGAAGGTCATCAATGTATCTTGAGATTTACTAATTACATCAATCTGAGTATTAGGGAGGGGAAATATCTTATTCGGATTTTCAGGGTCAGCTCCGTAAACCATACCTTCCACATGGTAATCAATTCTAGGTGTAATTATAAAATCTACATTTTCGTACTTTGTCTTTTTAGGATCTACAGTTACTAATGAACTCTCTTCAAAATAATTATCGGCAGCAACGATAACGTTTACTTTCTGAATTTCTTCATAAATTCCGAGTTCATACTTTCCGTCTTCATCCGTACGAATAGAATCAAGAATTTTCCCATCCTCATCAACTAAATTAAGTAAAATATTACTCTTCGTTGAGCCACTCGTGACATCCTTAATTGATCCCGAAATTGTACCGTAAAACTTAAATACTTTGTTTTGTTTAAAGGCAACCAAAAATTCGTTAGCAAGGGCCGTGGTGTCGTAATTATTCGTTGACACATAACCAAAATCTTGGTTTGTATTATTAACAAAAGAAAATTCGTCCTTCGAAGAGTTAATTGGTTTACCCAAATTCAACGAACGAATTCCAATACCATCGCTATTAATAAGTCCTGCGAATAAATCATATCCACCCATAGAGCGATTACCATTAGATGAAAAATATACAACATTATTTTCAGACTTTACGTGCGGATAAATTTCATTACTTGAAGAATTAATTTGCTTTCCAAGATTAGTGATTTCAGTAATGTCTCGACCTGAATCTAATAGTTTTGCGCGGTATATATCCATTCCACCAAATCCACCTGGTAAATTCGCACTAAAATAAATATACTTTCCATCATCAGAAATGCTCGGATATGAGCAATCCTCTACACCTTGAGTCCCAATAGGTAACTCTACAACATTAGATAATTTATTTCCATCAAAATCAGCAGAATAGATGCGCATTGGCAAAATATCATCTTCATTGGAAATAACTCTATCAATTCCGACATTCATTATGTCAGAAAAGTTATTAAAAAACAACCCTGTTTTTGAAAGGGCATTCTTTACTTTGGAGCTGTCAGAACTAGCTCTTTCTAATTCATCTTCAGGTATTACATTAAGACGACGTTTTCCAAGCTTATTTGCCGAGAAAAAGACTTTTTTGTTGGCTCTATCATAAAAAACATGGGAAACATTAAAATTAGCCGTGGTATCAATTTTTAATAAATTCAAATCTGATATTAACCCACTCGAATCTCGAACACCCGTGAAAATATGATAATAACTACTCCTATCCTGCGCATGCTCGCGAGTGGTCAAATAACTCAACCTTTCATTTGAGATAATAATTAGGGAGTCTTCCGTGAAGTAGGACGAGCTAATTTGATTGTTTGGTGAATCACATGCTTTAAAGAGACTATCAATTTTTAAAATTTCAAAATCATCCGTGCGCTCATTATTACTTAAATCATTCAATAAATCATAATTAATGATAAACTCATTGATATCATCGTTATCACCATACTTCTCCTTGTAAAGATTGGCCATGTCAAGAGCTTTATCCAAACGACCATCCCACTTGTATAAATAGATTAGATAGGCAAAGTCCTTGTCTTTCAACAAATCTTCACTGTACATAAAGCGAAACCACTCTAACGATTTTGAATAATTTCTTGAATAGAAATAAGAAAGTGCTAATTTCCGAGCCAATTCTGCTTCATTTACGCCTCTTTCCAAAACATCCTCATAGCCTTCAGCTGCGTAATAATACCTTTTTTGATCAAACATTTTATCTGCATAGCTAAGCCGAGCAGATTGCGCCAAAGCGACAATTGGAAATAAAGTAAGAATAATCAATACTACTTTCATAATCTAAGTTTTGCAAATTAAAACAATCGTGGACCTGTAACTTGCCCCTTTCTAAAGTAAAAGTCATAAACTAGCACCAATTCATGTGAACCAAAGCTACTTCTTGACATTGAAGTTGTCGCCATATCATAGGAATATCCTACTCTGAAACTATTTCTCAATAAAATTTGAGCAAAAAGACCAAAGCTGTCCTGCAATCTGTAATTCAATCCGAAAAAGAATTGGTCATAAATTATCCCAGTCGCTGTTAAATCAAATTGGAGAGGAGCATTCGCAGTCCATTTGATGAGTGTTGAAGGGCGAATTTTCCACATTCTATTCAACTCAATATATGTTCCACCTGAAAGATAAATGTGGCGTTGATCTTGAAATTCTAATTGGCCTTGATCTTTATTTTGAACTAATCTAGGGATAGAAAACCCTGCAAAATACTTTTCACTTCTGTAGTAAATACCAGCACCAACATTTGGTAAGACATTATTAGAATAATTACCTGCAAATGCAGGGTCATTATTTTGATCTAAACTAAGTGCACCAAAGTCTGCATTAAGGAAGTTCAATCCACCTTTCATTCCAAGAAATATTCTTCCTGGAATTGCATCGAATTTCAAAGCATAAGATGCATCAATATTGATCCAATTTTGTCTTAGTGGACCTGTAACATCATTCAGCATGGAAAAACCTAGACCTAGTGATTTATATTTAGTAGGTGTATTAGCAGTCAATAATTGAGTTCTTGGTGCTCCATCAACACCAGCCCATTTCACCCGTGAAATAAGACCGAGTGATAGCTGATTCGACGATCCAGCATATGCCGGATTATAATAAAGCATATTATCCAAATACTGTGTGACCTGCGTCTCTTGTTGAGCAATCAATTGAATCGAAGCACAAACTAAGCTTATAAATAATGTTATTTTTTTCATTTCTTAAATTTTAGTTAATCAAACTATCTTTTTAGATAAACATAACCAGTATATAATTTTCCTTTATCTGGAGTATTGTCAAAACCTCCTAGAACAATTTGATAGTAATAAGTACCCTCTGGTAACTGATCTCCACCAACATTCATTACATTTTGAGATTGACCTGACCACTCATTTTGATAATTATTATTCTCGTATACTTTGGCACCCCAACGATTGAATATCGTGATTTCTGTTTCCGGGTATGCTAGTATATTGTCTATTACAAAGAAGTCATTAATTCCGTCATTATTTGGTGAAATACCCTGAGGAACACTAATCTCGCAAAGATCAATTGTCACATTGAACGAACTTACATTTTGACATCCATAATCACCAGTCACAACAACATCATAAATACCTGTTTGACTGGACTCTGCAAAGTAAACATTGTAAATAGAGTCATTTTGAAGTAAAATGTTAGTATCATAAATCCAATCATAAAAGAAATTCTCATTATAATTAGTTATCGAAACATCGAACGGATCACTTTCACATGCGATTACATCATAAATAGAGAACTCAGCAGGAGTTGGTAAAGGATGAACATACACAACAAACGAAACAGGATTTGCTAAATTGCCTGATGCATCCTCAGCGTTGTATGTTACGGTCGTGTACCCTGTAGGTAATTCAATACCTGGATCACTCGTTGATGTTACAACTACATTAGGACATGCTTCATCTATTAATGGGAGATCCCAAGTTACAGTATCAAACTCACAGAATACAAGTGTATCAGTTGGAAGACCTAAGATAATCGGAATTACAGTGTCTAACACGTCTATTTCGAATGAGCATTGATCCGTATTACCGCCTAGGTCAGTTACAACATACGTCACTGTCGAGAGTCCTACAGGGAAGAACGTACCACTCGTATCACTCGATGTAACGTTAAAAGAACAATTGTCGGTAGCCACAGGTTCAGCCCAGAACACCTCCACCCCACAGTCAGTAGCTGTAGAATAAACAATTGTATCAATAAAAGGACAAATGATCACCGGCGGAACTGTATCTAAAACTGTCACTTCGAATGAACAAGTCCCTACATTTCCTTGAGCATCAACGCCTGCATATGTCACAGTATTAGTTCCACCGAAAAATACGTGCCCACTAACGTCATTGAAGCCAAAAGCAGCAGAAGTATCAACCGTAGCTCCTGAAATTGTCCATAATACAGCAATGGTTGAACAGTTATCGGATACACCAACGGTGTCTATACCAAATACATTTGTCTCACATAACCCTGGGTCCGTGTATACCAATGTATCTGCTGGACAAATCACAACTGGAGCTTCAACATCCTCAACATTCACTTCGAATTGACAACTAGCAGTATTACCAACTGTATCAACTACGGTATAGGTTATAATACTTGTTCCCGTATTAAATAGAGTTCCACTAACATCATTGATTCCTGATATAGCCGATGTATCTATTGTTGCTCCACCAATAACCCAAGTTTGCGAGCTGTACGAACAATTTTCAAATACAGCTAGTTCTAGTCCATTCACAATAGCAGCACACAATCCTGGGTCTGACCCTACTAATGTATCAGCAGGACAAGTAAGTACAGGAGCAACTGTATCTTGCACAATAACCTCGAAAGAACAAGAGGCTGAATTACCAGCAGTATCAACTATAACATAAGTTACTACTGTCGTATCTAAATTGAATACTTCTCCACTCGCATCGTTTATTCCTGTTAATGGACTATCATTTACAGTCGATCCAACAAACGACCAGAATTGGTCAACAACAGTACAGTTATCATCAATAACTGGGGTTAACCCATTTACGTCAGTATCACATGTCACTAATGATGCATATACAATGGTATCTGATGGACAAATTATTGATGGGGAGATGGTATCTTCCACAATTATTTCAAAAGAACATGAGGCAGTATTTCCTGCTGTGTCCACTACTGTATATGTGACCAATGTAGTATCTAAATTAAAGGTTTGGCCACTTGCATCATTAATCCCATTCGAAGGACTATTTCCAGAAGTTGCACCAGAAAATGCCCACAACTGATCAACGATTGAACAATTGTCACTTGATGAGATAACATTAATATTAGTTACGATTGCGTCACAAACAGCCAAGTCGGTTGAGACAAGGGTGTCATTCGGACAAACTAGAATTGGAGCAATTGTATCTTGAACAATTACTTCGAAACTACATGATGCCGAATTTCCAGCGGTATCTATAATCGTATATGTAACTAATGTGGTGTCAAGATTGAACGTCTGTCCACTTGCGTCATTGAATCCTACAACTGCACTAGAGTTTACAGTAGAACCACTAAATTCCCACAAATGAGCTACTACAGAACAATTGTCTGTTGAACTAACAACGTTAATATCATTAACAACAGCATCACAAACTCCAATTTCCGCAGGTACAACAGTATCATTTGGACATATTACAATTGGCGCTACAGAATCATTGACTATAACATTGAAGGAACATGAAGCCACATTACCAGCAGTATCCGTAACAACATATGTTACAAAAGTAGAGTCCAAATTGAACGTTTCCCCGCTAGCATCATTGAAACCTACTCCAGAGCTCGAAGCAACAGTAGATCCATTAAAGGTCCATGTCAAAGAAACCGTTGAACAATTGTCATCAATTGATGGAGCAATGTCGTTAACAACAGCGTCACATGATGATAATGATGTAAACACACTTGTATCTGATGGACAAATTATTGTTGGACTTATTGTGTCTTGTATTATTACTTCGAAACTACAAGTAGCAATATTTCCAGCTGTGTCAATAATAGTATAAGTAACTAACGTCGTATCCAAATTAAATGTATTTCCACTAGCGTCGTTAATACCATTTGACGCACTATTTCCAATAGTTGATCCACTGAAAGTCCAAAGTTGGTCAACTACTGAACAGTTATCATCAATAATCGGTGATAAACCATTAACAACTGCGTCACAAACTGCTAAATCAGTTGGTACAATTGTATCATTAGGACAAATTATTGTTGGACTGATTGTATCTTGAATAATTACCTCGAAACTACAAGTTGCACTATTACCAGCTGTATCAATAATCGTGTATGTGACTATCGTTGTATCTAAATTAAATGTGTTTCCACTTGCATCATTAATACCTGTTGCTGCGCTATTTCCAATAGTTGATCCACTGAAAGACCATAACTGATCAACCACAGTACAATTATCATCGATTATAGGTGATATGCCGTTAACAACTGCATCGCAAACTGCTATATCAGTAGGAACAATTGTATCACTAGGGCACGTAATCGTTGGACTAATCGTATCTTCAACAATAACCTCGAAACTACAACTTGCACTATTACCAGCTGTATCAATAATGGTGTAGGTAACTAATGTTGTATCAAGACTGAATGTCTGTCCTGAAGCATCATTAATACCTACTGGAGGACTCGAATTAACTGAAGCTCCTGAGAAATCCCATAATTGACTTACAACAGTACAGTTATCATCAAAAGCAACAATATTAATTCCATTGACAATTGCATCACACACAGCAATATCAGTAGACACTGTTGTATCATTAGGACAAGTTAATGTAGGAGGAGTTGTGTCTTGCACAACTACCTGGAATGAACATGAACCAGTATTTCCTGACGTATCTACTACCGTGTAAATTACAATCGTAGTATCAAGGTTAAATGTATTACCTGATATGTCATTGAAACCAACACCAGCACTCGAAGCAACAGTAGCCACACTAGCATCCCAAAGTTGAGCTACCACCGAACAATTGTCATCAAAAACGGGAGTTAATCCATTCACTACTGCATCACACACAGCTAAATCCGTTGCAACTACTGTATCACTAGGACAAATTACTGTAGGAGAAATTGTATCTTCAACTATCACTTGGAATGAACAAGAAGAAGATAAGCCAGCTGTGTCAGTAATAATATAGGTAACCAACGTTGTGTCTAGATTAAACGTTTGACCGCTTGCATCATTAATACCTGTTAAAGCACTTGCTCCAGAGGTAGCACCAGCAAAGGTCCAACTTTGATCGGTTACAGTACAGTTTTCAATAAATGAAGGATTGATTCCATTGACAATTGCGTCACAAACTGCTAAATCAGTTGATACAACTGTATCATTTGGACATATTATCAAAGGAGCGGTGGTATCTTGAACAACGACTTCAAATGTACATGTCGACGTGTTTCCAGAAGAGTCAGAAACTACATATGTCACAACTGTTGTATCCAAATTGAACGCTTGACCACTTATGTCATTGATAATAGTTGGATCAATACTTGAAGACACTGTTGCTAATGCCATTGACCAAGACAACCCTTCAACACCGCAGTTATCGTCTATAACAGGGGTAAGTCCATTTACAATAGCATCACAGACTCCTGCATCTGTTGCAACGGTAGTGTCGTTTGGACAAATTATCGTTGGAGGAACAGTATCTTGTGTAATAACATAAAACGAACATGTTCCAACATTTCCCGCAGTATCAAGTACAGTATAAGTAACTAAAGTAGAATCTTGATTGAACAGCTGTCCACTTGCGTCATTAAATCCTGTTGGAGCTGAACTTCCAGTTGTTGCACCTGTTAAATCCCAAGTTAATGAAATTACGCTACAGTTATCATCCAAAGAAATAGCCGCTATGTCGTTAACAATTGCAGTACAGGTGGAAGGATCAATGTTTAAAACAGTAGTATCATTAGGACAAACGACAACAGGGACCTCAGTATCTTGCACAATTACTTCAAAAGAACAAGTCGCACTATTTCCGGCCGTATCTACTACGATATATGTAACTAACGTTGTATCTAAATTAAATGTATTTCCACTTGCATCGTTTATTCCAGTCAATGGAGACGAACCAGACGTAACTCCTGAAAAAGACCAAGTTTGCTCAATTATCGAACAGTTATCAGAAGCAATCGGAGCAATACCATTAACAATAGCATCACATACGCCTAAATCATTTGAAACAACTGTGTCATTAGGACAATCAATGATTGGGTTTTCATTGTCTTGAACAACAACTTCAAATGAACAAGATGCAGTGTTTCCAGCATTATCAAATACCTCATAAAGCACTAGTGTAGTATCTAAGTTAAAGACTTCTCCGCTTGCATCATTTATACCAGTTGGTGCGCTAGCGGAAATTGTTGAACCCGTAAATGTCCAAAGTTGAGCGGTAACAGCACAATTATCATCTGTGGAAACTGGTGCAATACCATTTACTATTGCCCCACAAGATAATGGGTCATTTGAAACAACAACATCTGCAGGACAAATTATAGTAGGAGGTTCATTATCAATTACTATCACGTTGAAAGAACATGTTCCAGTATTGCCAGCTGTATCTGTCACGGTGTACGTCACTATGGTTGTGTCACCGTTAAATATGGAATTACTTGCATCATTAAACCCTGTAGCTGGAGAATTTCCAGTTGTAGCACCTGTAAAATCCCATGTTAGAGATATTACACTACAGTTGTCAGCAGTTGAAAGAGCAGCAATTCCATTTACCGTTGCCTCACAAGTACCTGGATCAACATTCACAACAACCTCAGATGGACATGTAACAATAGGGTTTTCAGTATCCTGAACAATAACATCAAAAGAACAAGTTGCAGTATTACCAGCCGTATCTACTATTACATATGTTACTAATGTAGTATCCAAATTGAAAGTAGAACCACTTGCATCGTTAATTCCTGTTGCGAGTGAGTTTCCAGCAGTAGCTCCAGAAAACGACCATGTTTGTTCAATAACTAAACAATTATCAGTAGAAATTGGAGCTATACCATTTACTACAGCGGCACATATGCCTGGATCATTTGAAACAACCGTTTCACTTGGACAAGTAATAATTGGAGCTTCTATGTCCTGAACAATTACATTGAAAGAACAAGTTGCGGTATTACCTGAAGTATCGGTTACAGTATACGTTACTAACGTTGTATCGAGATTGAATAATTGACCACTAGCATCATTGAAGCCAGTAGCTGGGGAGTTTCCAATGGTAGAACCTGAGAATGACCAAGTTTGGGAAACGACTGAACAGTTATCGTCGAAAGTAACTACATCGATACCTGTTACTGTTGCGCCACAAATTCCTGGATCATTTGGAACCACAGTCTCCGCTGGGCAAGATAGGGTAGGGTTTTCATTATCTTCAACAGTTACTGTAAAGGAACAAGTCGATTGATTACCAGAACCATCAGTTAAGGTATATGTTACCGTCGAAACACCTAAATTAAAGGTCTGATTACTCACGTCATTAAAACCGAATGATGGCGAGCTAGCGCTCGTAGCTCCTGAAATAGACCAAGTCAACGAATCAAGACTACAATTATCATTAGTTGATACTATAGTTAATCCTGTAACAACAGCATCACAAACCCCCGGATCATTTGAAACTGTAACGTCCAAAGGACATATCAAAACTGGATTCTCGTTGTCTTCAACAATCACATCAAAAGAACAAGTAGCTGAGTTTCCAGCTGCATCTTCAATAACATAGTTAACCGTAGAAGTCCCAAGATTGAAGGTTTCACCACTTGCATCATTGATTCCTGTGATTGGTGAAGTTGCAATAGTTGCTCCTGCAATCGTATATGTTTGTAGGGTAACCGCACAATTATCAGATGTCACAGGGGCGATACCAAAAACATCTGCTGTACATACACCACCATCCGTTGAAACCGTAGTTGGGTTTGCCGGACATGTTATTTCAGGTAATTCATCATCAATCACTTCCACATCGAATGAAGCACAGGTGGTGGAATTACCGTATATGTCAGAAATAGTATATTGCACAGTTGTTATTCCGACATTAAATGTTTCTCCACTTGCTGACCCAGTACCTGAGGTAGTCGTTGCACCTGTTAAAGTGTAGGTTGTATCCTGAACCGTACAATTTTCAACTATATTAGTTGGGTCAATACCTAATACTGCGGCAGAACATAAACCTAAATCGTTTGAAATCGGGCCTTGATTTGATGGACAATCAAACGTCGGAGCTTCATTATCAACTACAATAACGTCTTGTGTACAAGTAACAAAATTACCTGCGTCATCAGTGACAGTCCAGGTAATAGTTGTAGTTCCCACTGGATAATCGCCAACAGCAGTTGGACCTCCTGTAAAATCATTGGTTATTGTAATTGAAGTACAATTGTCAGTAGCAACAGGCACCCCTGGATCTATATTTGCAGAACACAATCCAGCATCGTTATTAACAGGCCCAACATCAGAAGGACACGACGTAATTGTTGGATTTTGATTATCTACTACCTCAACAGTTAAGGTGAAAACGGCTACATTCGAAGGAGTCGCTGCATCATAAAACCTCCATAGTACTGTAGTTATTCCCAAGTTAAAAATCGTTCCAGCCAAAGTGTTTGTAGTTGTTTCTGGCAATACAGTTGCGCCAAAAAGCTGAAGGGTTTGCTGACTAACCACTGTTGGATATGACGGACATTGATCAAAATAGGTGGGATCCCAATCCACCAATGCAAGAGAATAATTCCAGGAACAAAAAGAGGGATCGGCATTAACTACCTGTGCAGATCCATTAGGAATCTGTGCAGATCCAGCCAGATAAATAGGTGGTGTTACGTCGGGTGCACATTGAGAATAACTAGCATTATTCACTCCTAGAACACAAACAACAACAAAACTCAAAGAAAATTTTAATAACGTAAAATGTTTCATATTATAGTTTTAAATAAAAATCGAATACCGTTTATTACAGAATTCAACATGACTTGTACTTAATTTTCTAAAAAAGGTTACAACTTTTCACGAAGTAACAATTTTTTTTTAACAATTCCGGCATTAATTATTAAAAAGTCATTGTTGATAATGGGATTCATACGATTGTAAATAGAGTCAACTAATTACTTGATTTTGGCACAAAGACTCACCCAATCAATATCTTTTTTTAGCCAGGAAAGGGTTTTTTCTTCTTCAGAGTTCAAAGGTGTTTTAAAATCATACACCCATGACGCTGTCTCAGGAAGACTCATTAAGATAGATTCGATGCGCCCCCCTGTCTTCAAACCAAATTGGGTCCCTCGATCATTTACTAGATTAAACTCAACATATCTTCCTCTTCTCAAGTTACGCCACTTTATATGTTCTTCCGAGTACTCTTTGGATACACCTATTTCATATTGGTGCTCATAGAGCCGTGCAAACACATCTCCCAGGTCAAGAGAAAACTGCAACAATTGTTCTTTAGATATTTCTTCTGTAGCTTTTTGATGGTCGTAAAAAACCCCTCCTACTCCACGTGTTTCATTGCGGTGAGGAATGAAAAAATAATCATCCGCCCATACTTTGAATTTTTGATAGAATTCCGGGTGATATTTATCACATATCTCTTTCAGACCTTGATGAAATATCCCAGCTTGTTTGGGATTTACATAATGTGGTGTCATATCAATCCCACCACCAAACCAATAATCGCCTTCGTCCAATTGGAAGTACCGCACATTCATGTGCATGATAGGCACAAAAGGGTGATGCGGATGAAGTACAATGGAAACACCTGTCGCGTAAAATGAATCTCCATCCATTTTCAACTGCTTCTTCATAAGGTCGGTCACAGGACCATATACCTCAGAAAAATTCACCCCCCCTTTTTCAAATACTCCACCATGCGAAATGATACGGGTTCGGCCTCCTCCACCCTCTTCTCTTTTCCAAAGATCTTCTTGGAACACACTACGCCCATCGAGCTTCTCCAAGCGAGCACAAATACGGTTTTGAAGGGCCTGAAATTCCTGTGCGATTTTATTCTTCATCCGATACTGTTACGGTTGAACTTTTTACAATATCAACTAGTTTTAGTTGAAATTCATCCTGGCGGACAATAAAAACTGATTTATTTTCCCAACCTTGACCGGCGCCAATTTGGTCCATCTGAAAGCTATTCATTACCCCCGAGTTCAGCTCGCGTTGCAATAATAGGCTTGCTAATTGATGCAATGTTACATCGTACCCTTGGATAGAATAACGTGAACCATCTGAATTATACTTTGCACGATATTGACGTTGAAAGGTGATATACTCAGGAGTTGCTTCATCCACTTTAGTAGTATTCGCTAAGTGTAACTTATAACGATTCTTGTAATAACTATTTAACGGTTCAATATTTAACCATGCACGTGTACCAAAAGCAATAACGTCAGACTTCCCATGAGCCGTAGAGCTGTTGCGCGCCGCATTTAAAGTATTGATGAAGTTCATCACTGACTGTACATTATCCGTGAGGTTAACAAAAATATTTAACGTGTCTAAATCGAATGATCTCGCCAAATCTCTCCCTGAAGAAGATCCTGTAAATGTTTTTTTAATTGGTCGATTCGCGACACCCTTGGGAATATTGCGCATATATTCCGCCATAAATACTTCTAGTCGCTCTGCTTCGTCTTTTTGACCCGTTTGAACCAGAACAACGTTATCATCCCAATGATTCTGCGCTAAAAATGCCGCCATTCCACGAATTAATGTAATATCCGAAGGTACAGTAGCATGCGCATATGGATTATCTCTTAATGTTGATGTTGCAACGGCAGCAGGAAGAATAATGTGCTTTTTAGAACTGCGTGCCCAGGAACTTACAATCTCAATATTTTTAGGGAATATAGGACCAATAACAATATCGGCATTTGCCACACGATCATTATCTAAAAGTGCTTTAGTAATTGATTCACTTGCTTCCGTATCGAAAACATTGACCTCAGCCACAAGTCCTAGTTTTTTTAATGAATCTAATGCTAGTTCGACACCCATGTAGAAGTCTAACGCAATTTCAGAGATAGAATTTAAGCGTGTATTATCATCCACAATCCCACTAATTATAGCATTATTCGAATTTATTTTAAAGGGCAAAAGTACGGCAATCGAATACGTCTCTTTTGGTTGAAGCAATTGAACAGGCGGTTGAACCAATGAACTAGTATCAATCGGTTTAACGGCCACTTGGGAAACACGTTCTTTTTTCAAAGGAATTATCAGTACATCGCCAGGTGCAATTTTATTACGTTGGATTTTATTGACTTCGGTGAGCACTTCAACTTCAACCATAAAGCGTTTCGAGATCGAATAAAGAGTTTCGCCTTGCTTTACGGTATATTGAACTATGCTGTCGTCAAAAGCAATCTGGTGCACTGTTGTATCCTCGCGGGAAATTTGTTGAGAAAGAGCACCCTGAGACTCTTCAACACTTGATGTAGCAGGAACAATTATTTCCTGATCAATTTTAAGTCCTTGTTCAGCCTCAGGATTCAGATCCAGTAAACGTTCTACCGTACACTTATATGTTCTTGAAATACCAAACAAAGTCTCTCCAGGAGCCACTCGATGTATCGAAGTTGCAGATAGATCAGCCTGTTCTGTTTCAGTAGGAATGAGCAATCGTTGACCAACTTGAAGTCCCTCAGATGCCGACGGGTTAACTTCAATTATTTTTTCAACAGGAACATCATAGAGTCGCTGAAGACCAAATAACGTATTGCCAGCTTCCACGATGTGAATGCGGAATACTTTTCCGTTAACGGTCTCTCTCCCTAATTCTTGGGCAAAATTTTGGCTCCAAAAAAACAAGGCAACAACTATTCCTAATACCCCTCTCATTATTCCCATTCTATAGTTGCAGGTGGCTTAGAACTGATGTCGTATGTTACGCGATTGATCCCTTTTACCTGATTAATAATCTTATTCGATATTTTGGCTAAAAATTCATAAGGTAAGTGACACCAATCTGCTGTCATACCATCTGTAGAAGAAACAGCTCTTAACGCTACAGCATTCTCATACGTTCTTTCGTCCCCCATCACTCCAACAGATTGAACTGGTAAGAAAATAGCACCAGCTTGCCAAACGTCATTATAAAGCCCTGCTTCTTTTAATCCATTGATAAAAATGTGATCTACTTCTTGCAGGATGCGCACGCGCTCAGCAGTAACTTCCCCTAAAATACGGATACCTAAACCAGGCCCAGGAAACGGATGGCGTCCTAAAATAGCTGGCGAAATATCCAATGATTTCCCAACTCTTCGCACCTCATCCTTAAACAACAAACGGAGTGGTTCAACCACTTGTAATTTCATGTAATCTGGTAAACCACCGACGTTATGATGTGATTTTATGGTAGCAGACGGGCCACCTGAAACAGAAACTGATTCAATCACGTCTGGGTAAATCGTACCCTGTCCTAACCATTTTGCGTTTTCCACTTTTTTCGATTCTTCGTCGAACACGTCTACAAAGACTTTGCCAATTGCTTTTCGCTTCAATTCTGGATCGGTTAGTCCATTAAGGGCGGCGTAAAACTGCTGAGAGGCATCCACCCCTTTCACGTTCAGCCCCATGCCTTTATAACTTTCGAGTACATCATTGAATTCATTTTTACGTAACAATCCGTTATTTACGAAAATACAATGAAGATGGTCACCAATAGCTTTGTGTAAAAGAACTGCTGCAACAGAAGAATCCACTCCTCCTGAAAGCCCTAAAATAACTTTATCTGAACCAATTTTATTTTTTAAGTCTTCAACCGTTGTTTCCACAAACGCATCAGGAGTCCATTCTTGGTGACAACCACAAATGTCCACCACAAAATTTTGAATCAATTGCTTTCCGTCTGTCGAATGATAGACTTCAGGATGAAATTGAATTCCATAGGTTTGTTCACCCAATATTTGATATCCAGCAACGCGCACATCCTCTGTACTCGCAATACATTCAAAACTGGAAGGAATAGATTTAATCGTATCTCCATGAGACATCCATACTTGAGAATGTTGCCCAACCCCCTTTAACAATTCGTTGTCGTCATTCACGAAACTCAGGTTAGCACGACCATATTCTCGAATTTCAGAAGGAGCTACTTCTCCACCAAAGTTTTGAGCCATGAACTGAGCACCAAAACACACTCCCAATAAGGGCAAACTCCCTTTGAAAGCTGTTAAATCAGGCTTAGGTGAAGAGGAATCACGGACCGAAAACGGACTTCCGGAAAGAATTACACCTTTGATATTTGGAGTGATCTCTGGACACTTGTTCCAAGGATGGATTTCGCTGTAAACATTAAGCTCACGTATTCTTCTCGCAATCAACTGCGTATACTGAGAACCGAAATCGAGGATTAAAATCATTTCTTGCATGGCGACAAAGATAATACAACCTGCTTTTATAGAAGGCTATATGGCACGAAAAAGAATAAACAATAAATGTTAACAGCTCTTTTCGGTCAATCCTGTTTATCAAACCACTTGAAACAACTCTAGTTTAGACTATACCAGTTTATTGTCTTTCAGAAAATCAACCGTGTTTTGAAAAATACGTGCATTGATTTCTGAATTATCAACCCGCTCGAATGCATCTCCGGTAATCACCTCGTACAATTCGATGTAACGATCCGTAACAACCTCTAAGAAATCGTCCGGCATAAAGGGCATTTGCTGACCTTCAAGTCCTTGAAAACCATTCTCAATTAACCATTGGCGCACAAATTCCTTGCTCAACTGTCGCTGCGCTTCCCCTTTCTGCTGGCGCTCTTCATAACCTTCAGCATAAAAGTAACGAGAAGAATCAGGCGTATGAATTTCATCCATTAACATGATTTCACCATTGCGGAATCCAAATTCATATTTCGTATCTACGAGTATTAACCCTCTCTCTGCAGCCATCTCCGTACCACGTTGAAACAACGCTCGCGTAATTCGCTCCAATTCGGAGTAAGTCTGCTCATCTAAAATCTCTTTTGCAATAATGTCTTCTCTAGAAATATCTTCATCGTGACCTTCATCTGCTTTTGTGGCTGGAGTAATTATCGGCTCTGGAAATGCCTGACTCTCAACCATTCCATCTGGCATAGTTACACCACACAACACTCTTTTTCCCGCCCGATATTCTCTCCAGGCGTGACCAGTCAAGTATCCTCGAATGACCATCTCAATCCGGATTGGCTCACAGCGATAGCCAACTGCTACATTCGGATCTGGAATACCGATTAACCAATTCGGAACAATATCGCGCGTGGCATCTAAAAATAGTGTTGCCACTTTGTTTAGCACTTGTCCCTTGTAAGGAATTCCTTTCGGGAGAATATGATCGAACGCAGAAATTCTATCCGAGGCAATCATTACAAGGTATTCCTCGCCAATCGAGTATACATCTCTCACTTTTCCGTGATAGACATTTGTTTGGTTCGGGAAGTTAAATTCAGAGCTGGTAATACTGTTATTCTTCATGGTCTAATTTATCAAAAGCTTCAATTATTTTCTTTACTAAGTTGTGACGAATCACATCGTTTTTATTTAATCGCACAACGGCAATTTCCTCAATATGGGAAAGATGATCGATGGCATATGCTAATCCTGATTTCTGTTTACGGGGTAAATCAACTTGAGACATATCCCCTGTAATGATGAAATTAGCCGACATTCCCATACGCGTTAAGAACATCCGCATTTGGGCTACTGTGGCATTTTGAGCTTCGTCTAAAATCACAAATGCTTTGTCGAGTGTTCGACCTCTCATGAATGCCAAAGGTGCAATTTCAATTACTCCTAATTCAATCAAATCTGCTAATTTTTCTGGTGGAATCATATCGCGCAGAGCATCATACAACGGCATCATGTAAGGATCCAACTTCTCTTTCATGTCTCCAGGAAGAAAACCTAAATTCTCCCCTGCTTCAACAGCCGGACGTGTTAGGATAATTCTTCTTACCTCCTTAGCTTTCAAAGCACGTACGGCACACGCCACAGCTGTATATGTTTTTCCCGTTCCTGCAGGGCCGACAGCGAAAACCATATCAAACTTATTCACTGCAGAAACCAGTTTCCGTTGATTGAATGTTTTGGCTTTTACCTTAATCCCTCCATTTCCATGCACCAGAATTTCAGAACCATCATCCGAGAGTATTTGAACAGCGTCCTCCACCATCAAATTATCTATATTGCTTTCTGTGAGTCCTTTGTGCTTGCGGATATGTAATACCAACGCGTCTATCTTTTGCTCGAAAGCCTCAATAATTTCAGCATCACCGTTTACGGTAATCACGCTTCCTCTAGCGACAATTTTTAGACTTGGAAAGTAATTTTTGATGAGTTTAAGCTTGGAATTGTTCACTCCAAATAACTCAATTGGGTTGATTCCCTCAATTTCTATTTTCGTTTCTTGCAATCGAATCTGAATTAGGTTCTACTATCTAAAAAATTAACCTTATTTTTGAGCTCAAAATTAGAAATTATTAGCAATAATTAGTAGAACTCACCAAGGGATTTTTCCAACCTATGAATATCATTACCCTTACAACAGACATGGGGCTCAAAGATCACTATGTAGCCGCGATTAAAGGGAAAATTTATTCGTTAAAAAAAGATGCCGTTATTGTTGATATTTCACATGAAGTAAAGCCCTTCAATATTCTCCAAGCTGCCTTCCTGATTAAAAACTGTTTAAAAGATTTTCCAGAAAACACCATTCACGTTTTAGGGGTGGATCCAGAACCATTGGTGAATTTTAGTCAGCCCGAAGAAAGTATTCTCCCTGTTATCATGTACTACAAAAAGCAATATTTTGTAGGAACAGACAACGGGATATTTAGCTTGATTTTGGATAACCAGAAATGGGATGGAATCTGGGCTATGGAAGATGTCTTGTCTCAACCAGAACTTATGAAGTTCCCTACGAAAAACATCTTAATTCCTGCTGCTTGTAAATTAGCTAACGGAATGAAGCCCGAAGAATTAGGCTCTGAAAAAACAAACATTCGAAAAGCGATTCCTTTAACAGCGGTGATTGAACCAAACGTGTTAAAAGGATCCGTAACGCATATCGATCATTATGGAAACATCGTAACGAATGTAAAAAAAGAAGACTTTCATCGTGTTGGAAAGAACATCCCTTTCACCATTTACTTCCGACAAAAAGAGTATTACATCGACACTATTTCTTTGGGGTACAATGAAGTGCCGCCAGGTGAAAAAGTAGCTATTTTCAATGACGCAGATTTATTAGAAATAGCCATCAACAAAGGAACTCCAGAAAACGGCGGTGGTGCCAATGCACTTTTTGGAATGCGTGTGGGAGATGTAGTACGCATAGAATTCACACCAAGAGGTTCACGCAATACATTAGAATCACTTTTTTAAACAATTTCTATGATTACCCGAATCGTTAAAATGACCTTACAACCTGAAAAGGTGAGCGAATTTCTTTCGTTTTTCGATACGATCAAACACCAAATCAATACCTTCGAAGGGTGCAAAGGAGTAAAGCTCCTGCAAGACAAAAATCAACCCAACATCTTGTTTACTTATAGCTTTTGGGAATCAGAAAAAGCACTGAATAATTACCGTCATTCTGAACTTTTCGGAAAAGTATGGCCGACTACTAAAATTCATTTTGCTGATAAACCAGAGGCCTGGAGTACAGACGAATATTTTGATGGGTTCAAATGATATTTACCAACTTTAATCACCTTTCTTCAGAACCAAAACAGATTAAACACCTGAAAGAAAAAAATACACCACTGCCATTTTGACACTCCACTAAAAAACACTAGTTTTGCACTTCTAATTTTTTTACAGAAATGCAGGACTCAATTTTAGATTCAAGCAAGGTTATAGACGAAGGAAGACAAGGCGAAGCGTTGGAACTGAAAACACCAGTGAACAAAACCGCGAAGAAGTTATACCTTGAATCATACGGATGCGCAATGAACTTTTCTGACAGTGAAGTAGTTGCCTCAATTTTAGTGGATCAAGGTTTCGTTACAACCCGCAATGAAGCAGAAGCAGATGTTATTTTGATTAATACATGTTCGATTAGAGATAACGCCGAACAACGTGTACGCAACAGACTTACTCAATTCAATAAAGCCAAACGCGAAAAACCAGGGATGATTATTGGGATTTTAGGTTGTATGGCTGAACGCTTGAAAAAGAACTTGCTCGAAGAAGAGAAACTAGTAGACATCGTTGCTGGACCAGATTCTTACCGCGACTTACCCAACTTAATTACAGAAGTAGAAGGTGGTCAAAAGGCAGTCAATGTATTGCTTTCGCGCGATGAGACGTATGCAGATATTAGTCCTATTCGTTTGGACAACAACGGAATTTCTGCTTTTGTAAGTATCACGAGAGGTTGTGATAACATGTGTTCATTCTGTGTTGTACCTTTTACACGAGGAAGAGAGCGCAGTAGAGATCCGCAAACCATTGTTCAAGAATGTCAAGATTTGTTTAACCGCGGATATCGCGAGGTTACGTTACTCGGTCAAAACGTGGATAGCTACCGTTGGAACATGTCGAGCAAGGGAGAGATAAAAGATCCCAACCAACCGACAACCAACTTTGCACAATTGATGGAAATGGTAGCGCATGTTGATCCGTTGTTGCGCATTCGATTCTCCACTTCACACCCGAAAGACATGACGGATGATGTACTGGAAGTAATGGCGAAATACGATAATATTTGTAACTATATCCACTTACCCGTTCAATCTGGAAATACGGAAATGTTGAAGCGCATGAACCGTGGTTATTCCCGCGAATGGTATATGGACCGTATCGCTGCTATCAAACGCATCGTTCCGAATTGTGGAATTTCTACAGATACTATTAGCGGTTTCTGCGGAGAAACAGAAGAAGAACACCAAGATACACTTTCATTGATGCGCGAAGTAAAATATGATTTTGCGTATATGTATAAATATTCAGAACGACCAAAAACGCTTGCGGAACGCAAGTTTGAGGATGATGTTCCTGAAGAAATAAAGCAACGCCGTCTTCAAAAAGTCATTGATTTACAACAAGCGCATAGTTTAGAAATTATGCAGCAGCAAATTGGTAAAACTGAAATCATCTTGGTTGAAAAAGTATCGCGCAGGTCGGACGAACAAATGGTAGGAAGAACCGACCGCTACCACAAAGTCGTTTTCGACCGAGGAACAGCAAAAGTAGGAGATTACTTAAAAGTGAAAATTACGGATTGCACAAGCGCCACCCTGTTTGGAGATGTAATTTCTGAATAAATCAACAATCGATGAATATTCAACAAATCAAGCAACGCTTTGGAATCATCGGAAATACTCCTTTGCTGAACCGCTCGTTGGAAGTCGCGATGCAGGTTGCGCCAACGGACATCTCGGTGTTGGTAACTGGGGAAAGTGGGACAGGAAAGGAAATCGTTCCTCAAGTGATTCACCAATTGAGCGCCCGAAAACACAACAATTACATCGCGGTAAACTGCGGAGCAATACCTGAAGGAACTATTGATTCCGAATTGTTTGGGCACGAAAAAGGGGCTTTCACCGGTGCGAGCGGGAGTCGAAAAGGATATTTTGAAGAAGCAGATGGCGGAACAATTTTCTTAGATGAAGTCGCCGAATTGCCTATGCAAACTCAAGTACGTTTGTTACGCGTTTTGGAAACTGGGGAATTTATTCGAGTGGGCTCTTCTAAAGTTATTAAAACCAACGTTCGCGTGGTTGCCGCCACCAACGAAAACATGCACCGCGCAATCCAAAAAGGGAAGTTTAGAGAGGATTTAATGTACCGTTTAAGTACTGTTCCAATTGCATTACCACCATTAAGAGACCGCAAAGAAGATGTGCATTTGTTGTTTCGCAAATTTGCACTTGATTTCGCAGAGAAATACAGAATGCCTGCTATTCGCCTTACCGATGACGCAGTCACTGTATTAGAAAACTATGGATGGCCTGGAAATATTCGTCAACTAAAAAATATTGTGGAGCAAATATCCGTTATTGAAAACGAACGCATGATTTCAGGTGAACGGTTGGCCATTTATTTGCCGGATAATTCACAAATAGGATTACCAGCAATAGCAGGTGCTCGCAACGCAACAGATGATAATTTCTCGGACAGAGAACTGATGTACAAGTTTCTTTTTGACATGAAAAGAGATTTAAATGAGCTCAAGAAATTAGTGATTGAATTAGTAAACAATGATGGCGACGTACGTTTAACAGGGAGTCAGCGAGATGTTCTTAACAGAGTTTATACTGACCTTTCACACGACGATAGCCGAAAATTACTAGAGGCCGGAAGTTTTTCGCGACCACAAGAAGAATACACCGAACCTGCTCAACCGACAATTGTAGATAGTGATTACCAAGAGCATTATGAAGTTGAAGAATCACTATCACTAGAAGACCAGGAGAAAGAGCTAATTGTCAAGGCATTGGACAAGCACAACGGAAAACGCAAATACGCAGCAGCCGAATTAGGGATTTCAGAAAGAACGTTATACCGCAAGATAAAAGAATACAATTTGAACAAATAAATACACCATGAAAGTTGGATCGCTTTTACTTCTTGTGATGCTTTTTTCAGCCTGCTGGCCGGCTAGCCTTTCGTTTAAGGACGGAAGTGTTCCGCCCGAGTGGAAGCGATTCATGGTAGAAACATTGGGAAATGAAGCAGCCAACGCCCCGATCAGTTATGCTCCTGAACTCACAGAACTTGTAAAAGATGCGGTACAAAATAGAGTCGGACTCCAGTTGGTTTCTGGAGAAGACGACGATCCCCAAGTCATAATCATTGGAGCTGTTCAAAGCTACGATTTAGCCCCATTAGCGCTGCAAGCTAATGATGTGGCAGCAAAAAATAGGTTGACTGTTGTCGCAGACTTTCAGATTTTTATTTCAGCTCCCGAAGAAGACGTAATGGAATTGCGAACGTCTCGATTCATCGACTTTGACGCGAATGTGGATGTCGGTGCCGTTCAAGCACAATTACTGGAAGAAATCAATGATCAAATCATTCAAGACTTAATCAATAAACTCCTTTCAAACTGGTAATGATCAGCGTTGAACAAATAGCATCCCTTATTGCTTCCCCCGATCAAATTTCAGGGGAACATTTAGACGATTTGCTCTTACTTTCAGCAAAGCATCCCTATTCGCCGGTATTCTCTATGCTCTACCTGCGAGGGTTGGCTCAATCCAATCGGTTAGCATTTGAAAAAGAATTGCCGCAGCATGCATATTTGCTTCCTAGTCGCTCTCGCTTGTTTGAACTTGTTCATAGTGTGGGAACACCCGAACGAGCTGCTCAGATAGAGCCGGAAGCAGTGAAAGAAGAGCTTGTGGAAACGGCACACACAAACTCTCAAAAGGAAAACCCGCTGGAGGAGGAAATCCACGAACAGGCCGCAGATAACGAAGCTGAAAGATTAGAAGAACTGACGCTGAACGATTCCGATCAAGTGCATGAGGTTTCACTTCCAGCTGAACCTCCATTAGAAGAAGAGACGCCACGCCCGACCATCCCATTGGACGAGTTAGATAAGAACATACTTTCCTACGCTGTTGACGCAACCATCAGCTTTGAATTGGCGAAGGCGGAGAAGGAAGAAAACCTTCACTCTAGGGAAGAGTTGAACAATGAGGAAAATGCTCCTGAAAAAATCGCCTTGGAAGAAGAAGAAGAAGCATTCATTTCAACAACTGGGGTTAAGTCGTTCACAGATTGGTTAAAGCCGTTTATTCATGACGAGGACTTACAAGACCCCTCATCAGAAGAAGCCGATCGAAAAGCGCGTTCGAAAAAAATAATGGAGGCCTTTAACCAGGGAGATTTAAAAAAATCTAGCCCAAAAAAGGAGTTCTTTAACCCTACTAAAAAAGCGAAGGAAAGTCTAGATGAATCAGGGCTTCCAGTGAGTGAAACACTCGCTAAAATTTACGCTGCGCAAGGCAATTTCCCGAAGGCAATCAATGCTTATGAGCAATTAATGTTGAAAATTCCAGAAAAAAAGAGTTTCTTTGCACTTCAAATTGAAAAATTAAAAAAGAATTTAAACGAATAACATGGCAACAATAATCACTTTATTGATAGTAATCGCTAGTATTTTATTAGTATTCATCGTACTAATGCAGAACCCAAAAGGGGGTGGTTTATCCACAGACTTTGGTGCTGCTCAACAAATCGGTGGAGTAAAGCAAACTGCAGATTTTATTGAAAAAGCAACCTGGAGTTTAGCTGGTTTTATTGCCGTGGCAAGTATTGTAATGACCTTGATGTATTCTACGTCATCTACTCCTGTAGTGGAAGAAGTGCCAACAGAACAAGTGCCAACAGAAGGTACAGGTTCTACACAAGTTACAGAATAGTTCAGTCGAATGTATTTATAGAGAAAACCGATGTCTTAGATGTCGGTTTTTTTTGTTAGCTACCGCTCAACTGAATGCTAGAGCGCATATACAGCAACATATGAAAATTCCTCTCGGCAGTTCTTAGATAAGATGATTTTAATCACCTGATATTTAGGTGAAAAGAACTTTTTTCATTAAACTTGTACCCATTAAACACACTACATGAAACAGCTATCTAACTACGTCCTACTTATGGCAAGTCTATTTTTGTCGTTTAGTAGTTACAGCCAAATTTCTTTTTCTGTTAACTACTCAGGTAATTGCGCTCCTGTAACAGTAGATTTCACAAATACGAGTTCCGTCGGAGAACACTTTGACTGGTATTTCGGAGATGGCTCGTTGGTAAGCGATGTGACTAATCCTTCTCATCTATACGTCAATTCTGGACAATATTGGGTAGACTTGTATGCCTATGATATCAATTGGAACTTTTTAGGATCTAGCTATGAATTAATCACAATTGGAGGTGGTACTAGCTCCATTAATTTCTCCAACAATCTTGATACACATTGTTCGAATGACAATGTAAACATGTATATTCCTGCGAACGGGAACTCGTTCATTTGGGATTTTGGAGACGGCAACTCAATTACTGGCGGCAACTCTGCCGAGCACAGCTATTCTTCTCCTGGACAATACATCGTAACCGTCTCTTATGAAGACCCTGATTGTGGTGCTATTATTGTCCAAGACACACTGAACATTATCTCTTCTGCGCCATACTTCTCTTCAACAGACCCTTATCCAAGTTTTTACATGGGCTCATCACAAGTTTGTCCAGGAGATAATATTTATGGAGGACCCTATGGCGGGTATTCAGATTTACTGTGGGATTTCGGAGATGGAAACACATCTACGTCCAACAGTCCCAACTGGAATTACTCTAATTTTGGAGCCTACGAAGTCACGCTCAACATAACCAACGGATGTGGGAATGATACAACTATTGTTGACACTGTTTTTGTAGATGCATCTACCCCTGTTTCCACACCCAACATATATTTACCAGATACCGTTTGTCCGGGTGAGCTATTCAACTTTGATATTTACACGCAAGATGGTCCAATTGATGTATTAATTTATTTTGGAGACAACGGAGATACACTGTCTACAGTAACCAATGACTGGATGGAATACACATACGCAGCACTTGGTAATTACACAATTACTTTTACACTTAGTAATTCATGTGGAAACACGCTAACTGTTACAGAACCAATTGTTGTAGATAATAATAGTCCTATTAATAACCCCTATTATGATTTTCCAGATTCGATATGTCCTGGGGAACAGTTTTATTTTTATGCAAATGCTCAAGGCGCTCAATCGGTAGCATATTACATGGGGGATTTATCTGATACGCTAATAAATCAAGCAGGCTATACTACAAGCTACAATTATTCAACGGCAGGAACGTACTATATATCAGCTACTATTCTAAATAGTTGTGGGAATTCAATTACGGTGTTTGATTCAATTGTTGTGAGTAACTCATCTCCGGTATTGAATCCTTACTTGAATGTATATCCTCAAAATATTTGTCCAGGTGATCCAATTAATTTCAGTACAAACTATGAATACGATGTATATACGGACTTCGGAGATGGTTTTAGTACTATACAAGACTATGGCTTTCATGCCTATTCAACACCAGGAACCTATGAAGTAATAACCATTATTCAAAATCAATGTGGAAGCTCTACAACACTTGCAGAGACAATTACTGTTGCGAACAACATTCCAATTGACCCGAACAACCTTTATGCGTTGAGTAACCCAAACGTAGCATGCCCTTCCACCAACATCAATCTTGAAGCCTCAGAAGGATATCAAAATTACGCTTGGAGTTTAGGAGATGGCGCTACAGGTAGTGGTCAACAAATTAATCACGTTTTCAATACTGCAGGAATCTATACTGTGGACGTAGTTATCACCAATGGTTGTGGATTCAGCGCATCTACTTCCACTCAAGTAGAAATTCAGAATAATCTACCAATAACTAATTTTTCGCTCTCTCAACAAATTGATTCAATCTGCCTCGGAAACACCTTGTTTTTACAAGCCCAAAACAATTCAGGATTGAATTATTCTTGGGGCATGGGAGACGGAACAACCCTTAATGGTTTTGGAATAACGCATGAATACGAAGATTTTGGAAGTTATACGGTTAGCGTTACTGCTACCAATGCTTGTGGAAATGACTCAACAATTACTTACCCTATCGTTGTTACTGACGATTACTTAATGGGGCCTAGTGATGTATTTGGTTATGTGCAACAAGAAGGTTGTGTTGGCGATGAGAACATGTTTGTCATTATCCCTTCAGGAGCGGGAGATGTGTTTTGGGACTTCGGTGACGGTAACACCTCATCACAAGTTGAGTCCGTTTACGTTCAAGGGATTGCGAACGTAGATGTTACATCACACATTTATTCCGATCCAGGAACTTATATGGCTACTTTTACGATCACCAACGCTTGTGGGAACACTTACACTGATTCGGTACTAGTCGAGATTGGAACCAATGGTGATAATATTCAATATGGTGTAGAAATACTCTACGATGAGACAGAAACAATTTGCCAAGGAACGCCTTTCGAATTTATGGCAATAGGTGGAGGAACATATATTTGGAACTTTGGAGACCAATCTGGAAACTTAGTGACAGAAACGTCATTAAGTCCGGTAGAACACATTTATGAAGATCCGGGTTACTATACAATTACGCTTACCTCAATTAGCGGTTGTGGGCAATCAGTAACTGAAACAGAAGGTATTTATGTTCCGGAATCCAAAATTAATGTTATCACTAACACAGTAACTGAAGCTACATGTTCAGTAAATAACGGTGTTGCCGTAGTTACTGCTAACGGCGGAACTCCACCATATACATTCCAATGGTCAAATGGTGCGCAAGGCGTAATTGCAGACAGCTTGAATTCAGGTGTTTACGTAGTAACCGTAACGGATTTAAACGAATGTTCCAATGAAGGAATAGCAACGGTATCAGACGAAGAAGGTGTTGTTATTCTTGTTGACAATGTAGTTGACGTGGATTGTTATGGTGCATCCAATGGCTCCATTTCTGTTACATTATTAGGTGGGCAACCTCCCTATGATATTTCTTGGTCCAACGGTGATGCTACCGAAGATGTTTATGGTTTGGTAGCTGGTCCTTATGAACTATTTGTGACAGATGCTAACGGTTGTTTTTCTGTTCAAACCATTGAAGTTTTAGAACCTTCAAAAACAAACATTTCGGTATTAGCATCTAAAGCTGACTGTGGCGGTGTTAGTGGTATCGTGGAAGCTACAATAAATAATGGTACAGGCCCTTATAACTATATCTGGCCAAACGCCTCTGGTCCAAACAGCCAAACTTCAGGACTTGCAGCTGGTTTACACAACTTACTTGTTATTGATGGCAATACTTGTTTATTAGAAAAAACTTTTGTTGTGGATGAAATCGGAGGACCAATAATCGTTCTAGATTCCATGAATACAGGAACGTGTGATGGAGATTTATCAGATATCTACATCAAAACCATAGGAGGACAAGGACCGTTTGGGTACAACTGGTCTGATGGAAGTACGAATCAAGACTTAATCGATGTTAACCCCGGACAATATTCAGTTGAAGTTACTTCTGCTAACGGATGCTCTTCTTATCAGTTCTATACAGTAGAAGAAACCACTCCAGATAAAGTAGAGATCTGCATGATTGATGTTGATTCAATTACCAATACGAATTTGGTGATTTGGTCTCCATTAAATGACCTTACAATTAGTGCTTATAACATATACAAAGAAAGTTCTCAAGCCGGGTTATACTATTTTGTGGGAAGTACATCAGCAGATAGTTTAAGTGAATTTTACGATTATGAATCAGACCCTAGAATTCGTTCTTGGAAATATAAGGTTGCTGCAGTTGATAATTGTGGAAACGAGGGAGAATTATCCGATCAGCACAAAACGATACACTTAACTTCAAATTTCGGTCTTAACAATAGCATCAACCTTATTTGGGATAGTTATGTTGGGTTTAGTTACCCTTCTTACTACATTAATCGCTATCATCCTACGACAGGATGGACAATTATCGATACTGTTCCATCCAACGCATTTACTTATACTGATTTAAATACACCTGGTGATAGCAACCTTGTGTACATGATTAGCATTCCTTCACCGAACAATTGCTTACCTTTAAAAGCGCAAGATTATAACTCATCACGTTCCAACAAACGAGGAATTAATGTTTCCGAAGAAGAAGAAGAGCCTGTAGGAGGAATTGACGAAAACGACGTGTCGTTCTCTATTTACCCGAACCCTACCAATTCACTCATTAAAGTTATCTATTCGGAGAAAATTGAGGAAATAGAGATCAGAGACGTAACAGGGAAACTTGTACTGAAACAAAAAAATAATTCTACCCAATTCGTAGCAGACTTATCTCCTTTCGAAAACGGTGTTTATTTCATTTCAATAAGGACCTCAGAAAATCAGCTAATTGGCAAAATAATCAAGGAGTAACTCAATAAGAAACTCAATGGAAAACACCCTGAATAGGGTGTTTTTTTATTATTTTACTAATTTTAAAGCTCAAAATTAATCCATGAACAATTATAAAAACGACCTTTCTTTTGCACGCGAATGTGACTCAAAGGACCCACTAGCAAAGTACCGAAGTGAATTTTACTTCCCAACATTTCATGAAAAGGATGTAATCTACTTTACGGGAAACTCTTTAGGCCTGCAACCGAAGCGAACAAAATCATTCATTGAACAGGAATTGAACGATTGGGCAAAATGGGGGGTTGAAGGACATTTTGAAGCGCAAAACCCATGGTTTTCATACCATGAATTATTGACCAGTAAAGCAGCAAAAATAGTTGGTGCATTGGATAAAGAAGTTGTCATTACTCATTCCTTAACCACCAACCTGCACTTGTTAATGGTTTCATTTTATCGACCAGAAGGAAAACGATTTAAAATACTATGTGAAGGAAAAGCATTTCCGTCCGATCAATATGCGCTTGAATCTCAGGTGAAATTTCATGGTTATGAACCGAAGGATGCTATCCTGGAAATATTCCCAAGAAAAGGTGAACATCTGATTCGCGAAGAAGACATCCTTGATACGTTAGCTCGGCATGGTGAGGAAATCGCTTTAGTAATGATTGGGGGAGTGAACTATTATACGGGACAACTTTTCGACATGAAATCCATTACCGATGCTGGACATAAAGCTGGTGCGGTGGTAGGTTTCGATTTAGCTCATGCTGCAGGAAACGTGGAACTTTACCTACACAATTGGGGCGTTGATTTTGCGGCATGGTGTTCATACAAATATTTGAATTCTAGTCCAGGAGGCGTTTCCGGTTTGTTTGTCCACGAACGTCATGCAAACAAACCCAATTTATCGCGTTTTGCTGGTTGGTGGGGTCATGACAAGGATCTTCGTTTCAAAATGGAACCCGGATTTCGACCGATGCAAGGTGCAGAAGGTTGGCAATTGAGCAATGCCCCAATACTCGGAATGGCAGCGCATTTGGCTTCTTTAACGATTTTTGACGAAGTTGGAATGAAGGCGATTTCTGCAAAAAGAAATGACCTAACAGCTTACCTCGAATTTATTATACACGCTATTTCTTCAAGTAGCGAGAAGGTCAATTTTGAAATCATTACACCAACTGACAAAACAAAACGTGGCGCGCAACTCTCCATCTTGGCCCACGGCCAAGGAAAAGATTTATTTGACGCTCTTTCGGGGTCTGGAGTTGTTGCAGACTGGAGAGAACCTAATGTAATTCGCATTGCTCCAGCTCCACTCTACAATTCATATGAAGATGTATATCATTTTGGACAACGATTAAAAGCTGCTATTTGCTAGTATGACAATACAACAGCTCATTCAAAAGCGCTTCACGGGAACATTAAACAATGAAGCAGAATACATCGAACTACTTGTTCAAGTATTCGCTGTGCTTGTATTAGGGCTAGTACTTTGGCGTTTAATGGTGTTGTTCCACAAACGAAAAAATGCACAACGCAAAAGAAGCAGTTATTTTGATACAGAATATGGAAGAAAGTGGAGAGGCTGAATAATGAAAAGAATTCTTGGTTCCATGCTCGGCAAACTCAATCCGCGAAATCTTTCTTTTGAATCATTCTATATTTCCATACATAGGCTTCCATATCGGTAAAAGCTTTATTTTTGAAAAAGTAGAACAAGCCTTTTGATCGAGTGTTTGATAAAAAAGGTAACAAATGGGTAACATGAAAGTAGCAGTCATTGGCGCAGGATTAGTCGGTAGTTTACATGCCGTTCTTCTTGCTAAAAAAGGTTTTCAAGTAGATGTTTTTGAGCGCAGACCAGATTTACGAAAAGCAGATGTTATAGGTGGAAGATCTATCAATCTTGCACTTTCAAATAGAGGCTTCAAAGCGCTTGAAATGGCTGGTATTGCGGATGAAATTCGAAAAATGTGTATTCCTATGTACGGACGTAAAATGCACGATATTGAAGGCAACCTTACCTATCAACCGTATGGAAAGGAAAATGAAGCTATTTATTCTGTTTCACGAGGTGGTTTGAATCAAACACTCATGAATTTAGCTGATAATTATCCAAATATCACCTATCGCTTTAATCATAAATGCGAAGATTTAGACTTGGATACTAATACCATATCATTCACAGATACTGCCTCGAAGGAAACTGTCAGCTGCACATATGACCATATTTTTGGTACAGACGGGGCATTCTCGGCAGTGCGCAATCGGATGATGAAAACCCCCATGTTTAACTATTCTCAGGACTATTTATCACATGGCTACAAAGAACTTGTAATTCCTCCAAACGCGGATGGAACACATCGGATAGATAAAAACTGTTTACACATCTGGCCAAGAGGTGAGTTTATGCTTATCGCATTACCGAATCTCGATGGTAGTTTCACAGTGACGTTGTTCTTCCCAATGAAAGGAGATACATCTTTTGAAAGTATTAATACCGGCGAGGACGTGATGAAATTTTTCAACGCTACCTTTCCCGATGCTGTGGAGGTAATGCCTACACTCAAAACAGATTACTTCGAAAATCCAACTTCTACTTTGGTCACTGTTCGATGTAGCCCTTGGAACTATGAAGACAAAGTAATGCTGATGGGTGACGCAGCACACGCTATTGTTCCATTCTACGGCCAAGGTATGAATTCTGGGTTTGAAGATTGCTCGGTATTTTCAGAAATGTTCGACGCCAATAATGGTGACGCACTAAAATTATTTGAAGACTATTCTAACCAGCGTGTACCAGACGGAAATTCGATTGCCGATTTAGCCTTGTACAATTATATCGAAATGCGGGATTTAGCGGGAGATACCGATTTCTTGTTGCGTAAGAAAATTGAACGAAAATTCAGTGATTTGTATCCTTCCAAATGGTTACCGTTATATTCGCAAGTTACATTTAGTCATATTCGTTATTCAGATGCAATTGCAAACGGTGATCGTCAGCGTAAAATAATGGATGAAGTGATGGCTATGGAAAACATTCATACTCAATGGGAGGATAATTCGGTAATGGAAAAAATATTATCTTTAGTAGAATGAAGAAGCACCTAGTTGTTTTATTGGCGTTGACTTGTGCTGTTGGTTCCAGTGCAGTCGCACAAAGTGGATCATACCGAAACAAAACTAAAAAGAAACAGTTCTATGGAAACCAACGATTACAACAGCCTTTATACAAATGGGTAACTGGACCTCATCATCGACATGGTATTCAATTATCTTTCGGACCTACTTATACGTTTACACGCATGAATCCTGTCAAAGGCGAAATGCGGATCAATGGGGACAGTCTCTTTCGCTATAGCCATGAGGCAAAAAGTCGTATTGGAATTTTCGTAGAACTGGGCATGGTGCACATAACCAAGCGTCCTCGAAAATTGATTCAATACTATGACTGGGGAATTGGGTACAAGCACATTGGAGGACGAGAATTTTTTGAATCTGGACTTTACGACGATAGAGATACACTCATTAGCAACGTTTCTGGAGATGGTGAATTCTATAATGGTTACCTCTACGGTCGTTTTACAGCACACAATGTTTTCCAAATCAATCCTTACACATTTTTAGATAACGGACTTGGTATAAACTTGGATTACACCATGGTCGGCATGAACACCAGCTATTATGGCACTTATTTACCACAAACCCAAAAGTTCCAAGGGAATTTGATGGGACAATTACACTACGATTTCGGATTTGGATTTAAACCAAAGGAAGGGTTCTTCATCATTCCAGGAGTACAATTACCCCTTTTAACTGCGTACGAATGGAATGGTGGAACACCTAGTATTCATTGGTTTTCGAGTAAATATTATCCCACGCTTTTCAAAGTCAAGTTCGTATGGTTGTTTAAAAAAGACCCCAATCGCTGTCCTCCAGTGGAAACGAATGAAGACGATCGTAAGCGTGCGAATGAATTCATGAATCGATGACACTTTCTTACCTAACTAGATTAACTGCTAATTCTTGTATCGCGGTAATGTTCTTTTGGGTATCTTCATTGACATACGGACAAGGTAAAGTAGATGGATTTTACAAAGGAAAAGGAACCATTGAAGTAGGAATAGGAGGTGGACTCCAATTCGACAAAGTTTATTTTGCCGGTACGACCAAAATAAATTTAACTCGAAACATTCGAACCGCTGCGCTCTTCATTGGAACAGGAATAACCGATAAATTTGACCTTTACCTGAATATACCTGTGGTATCCATTGGAGATGTCAAATCCGTGCAGGACGGTAGCTTATTTCTAAAGTATCGGCTTGCTCAAGCCAAACTCAAGGGAGGGGACTTAACCTTTAACCTGGCATCTGGTTTCTCAGGCAACTTAACCAATTATTCCACGAGTGGGGTTAATGCTATTGGTCAACAAGCTAAAATCGTTGATATTCGACCAGTAATTCATTACCAAATTTATGGATGGTTTGCCACACTACAATATGCCTACAATTATAAATTTGATCCTGTTACGTCGGCATACTCGGGAAGCATTAAAGTAGGTTACGCCGCGGCTAAATACTACGTTGATCTTTGGTATGAAAACCAATATACTCCGGGAGGCTTCGACTACTTGGGTACACCAGCACCACCTTCATTTCGCGAGTTAGGAGTGAACTATGATCGCATTGGAGGAACGATTTATGTTCCAATCGGAAAGCGATTTGGTATTTATTCAAATGTTGGTTATACACTTAGTGGAAGAAATATTGGACAAGGGCTTTACGCTGGTGCGGGATGTGTTTTAAAAAATTTATGCTATTAAATTAGTTTTTTTGTAATAGAAGTGCATTATCACACAGTGTGGAAAACTTATACTTGATATGAACACAAATATTAAAGACCAAAAATTGCTCATTTTGAGAATTTCTCCAAAATTTAACATAAATAATGCAAATAGTAAGAACGCACCAATATTATATAGAAGTGCCTTCTGAAAAAGCTGAGATGATGATAAGGATAAACCCTTCTTAAGATGGGACCAAGCATTGAAACTATGCTGAAATATAAAATACAGCCAAAATGCGTGAAAAAGAGGAAGGAAAAGACCAAAAATGAGTAAAGTAAGTAATCCTAATAAATTATTTCTAGCATGATTCATCTGGGTTAATACTAGGAAAAAGATAGAAAATAGAGAAAGTGGTATTTGATAAAAAATACTTTGGGCAAAAGTGAAACCAGTAAGATCAAAAATTAAATGAACTGATTCTTCCGTATGAGTAGATAGGATAAATACCAGAATGGATATTCCTGTGAAAAATGAGTATATCTTACCTAAAACGGACTTCGTTTCACCTCCTGCTTGAATCCATTCCGACTCACCAAAATGAAAAAATGAATACCCAAGAAAAAATATCAAAGCCAGCGTGGGGTTAAGCCACCAAACTAACAAGTTCAGTATCATTAACAGAATATATTTCGTGAGAAACAAGTACATTCGAGTATTACTATTCTTTGAAATTAAATAGTCTATAGCACCATGAGGAATACCAATAATAAAAAATCCTGTAATTAGAGAAGCATAACTATAATACGATTCTAAATAGGGAAAGTACGTATCAGTTAACATATATAACAACACGAATATAGTGACTACAACAAACCTCCAAGAAATATAGTTCACAAGAACCCTTAATGAAGCATTCAAAAAAGGAATTAATGGTAATTTTGAAAATATTTTAATCTCATCAAGTAGACTGGTTTTTTCATCTAGGAAGTTAAAAATAGTAATAATTGGAATCGAGCTAAATAACTTACTAAATATTCGTTTTCCAATAATAGGCCTAAAACATAAAATGAACAATAATAACTGATCATATAGACGAAATCTCTTTTTACTAGGTAACCCTATCTCATTAAATCTATTTAAATTATTATTTTGAATTTTGTGGGTTACTAATTCTGCAAACTGATGCATATTCTTAAAACCATAACCCGTACTGGGTTTAATTAAATTAGCACTAGCCCCTGTCCGCAATATTTTTGAAGAATTATGATGCGGAACCCTTGCATTAGTCATCGGTATTGAACCCGTCTCTTTATGAAGCACTCTGTAAGAACCATATTTTTCAGAAATGAAACGATCAAGTTGTTCTTCTGCATACTTTTTATCCAGTTTTTCGACACCAAACCGAGTAAATTCAATTAATGCAGATTTTTTAGAAAAAGGAATAAGGTAAACAAATTGAGTAGATCCATTTTGCTCAACGCTAAAGTTCATCATTTCAAATACTTCCACATCAAAAGAATTTGAATTACATTCAATATGAAAACCTAAAAAACTTTGATTCAGGAAAATTTCGTTCTTGCCCGTTAAGGTGATTTTCTGAGGACGACTATCAAAAATGTAATTAGCAAGATACGAGTTGGATGTTGTATTAATTGAATTAAGATAACTATTGGGAGTTATGTCCTCTACATAATCGCACACTAATTGAATATTACTTTTTTTGCTTATTTCTTCCTTCACAAAATCATAAAGATCTATGCTTCTGATATAATGATAAGGTTGACTATCTATACTTTTTATTGAATTATCACTCAATTTTATTTTATCGAACCGGTAAGAAATAATTGAATCGAAATCTGAGACTATTTTTTCGTTATCATTTGCCCAAAAACAATATGTTTTATCATTTTCTGTTTTAGCGTCGCCCTCACAAATTAGGATTTTCTTGTTCGACGTTAATCCACTTTGAATCAATGAAAGTAGAATTAAACTGTTACTAGCTCCAAGTCCAATAAAAGCAAAATCATGAACAACATCAGCCTTACTCAATTGATTCATAAACTCAAATTTGAAGAAAAAAAGAGGTGCATTTAAAAAAATGCACCTCTATAAAAAGATGTACAATCGATTAGTCTTCGCTGCCTCTGCTTAAAGCATAAATAACTAAACCAAAACCAATTTTGTTAATCGCATCGGCAATGTTGTAAACGATATCCATTGCATGAGCCGCAGCTTCCGGATTTTCAACAAGCTGAACACCGAACAATCCACCCGGAGTACCTAATATGTATCCCAACGGATAAATAGCCCATCCAACAAGAACAAACCACGCCAACACTCTCGTGGCTTTCGCAACCTGAGGACCGGCAGTTTGTGCCAATTTTGCAACTTCTCCAAACCAGATTAAGTAAACTATATAGAAGTAAGCAGCTCCAGAGATCACACCCCACAATACACTTCCGTCTCTGTCAAGAACTTCACCAGCATACCCTGTTAAGAGCATTACTAAAGAGGCAAATATTAGTTTCCATAGAAGACCAATCTTGGCACCAGCTTTCTTGGTGATTAAATAAAACTCAACACACATTAACGGAACTGTCAAAATCCAATCAACATAACGGAAAAAAGTTGGAGATTCTCCAGTTTCTAAATTGTAACTACGCATGTAGTAATAATGCACAGCTGCAATAAAGGTAATTAAACCAGATACTAGGAGAGATGTTCTCCATTTCTTAGAGGTATTGTTCAACTCAAAAAAGAAGAACACAGAAGCGGCCATCATAGCCATCGTTCCAATAAAGAACGTGAAAGCAACATAATTGTCGCTAGCGATAGTAGACATTGTTTCTAATAACATAATAAATAATTTAAAGTTTCTATTGTAACATAGAAGACTATAATTTGTTTAAAATATTTTCAAAAATTTTAAACAAATAAATTGTTAGAAAATATAAAAGATTGATTATCAGTAGTTTAATAGGTCAAACTTTTTTAAACTCTATTATTTTGTTATTTAAGAGACAATTAATTCAAGATCAACCTAATATAATTTTCTCAAGATTTTGGTAGTAGAAAATCCTTCTTCTAGCTCAATAGTAAATACTTGCCCTCCAAGTGCTCTCACCTCTTTGCTCCCAACGATGTATTTCTTAGAAGAAGGATTAACTTCGGCGGCATTGTAATCAGCACCTTTTACGAGTACGTTGGGGCACAATTCATTGATAATATCTATCGGAGTATCTTCGTCAAAAAGCACGATAAGGTCTATGCTTTCCAATCCTGCCAATACCAATGCTCTGGAAGTTTCATCGTTAATGGGGCGTTCCTCTCCTTTACCCTGACGCCTTACGCTGGCATCATTATTTAACCCAATTATCAATCGATCTCCACAACTCGCAGCTTTGGCTAAATACGTGACATGACCACGGTGAAGAATATCGAAACATCCGTTAGTGAAAACCACGTTTTCACCGGCTTCTTTCCACGCAGAAATTAAGGTTTTTGCGAGTTCTTTAGATACGATCTTCAATTGCAGTTTGTCCCAAAGATTCATCCTTCTCCTTTTTAAAGTTTCTAGGCAATAAAGCTAATGAAATTAACCCTAAAATAATCATACCCAACGTTTGAGACGACCAAATAATCATACCGAGAGCTTTACCCATTCCTTCGGCTGCTTCTCGTGTATCGAAAAAATCCCCAATATAGAAGGTAACTACAATCCCAACTAAATATGGATAAGCGCCAATTCCCCCATTCGTAAACATGATTCCAAGCGTTCCGGCAATGAAACCGATTAAAACACCTCCCAACGGAAACTGAGCCGTTTCTTCAAATGCAAAAAAACAAATACCGAAAAACACGATGTATAAGGTCCACATCAATAAGGTATAAAATATAAATGCGAATGGATTTTTCGATTTAAATATGGAAAAAACTCCGGTCATCACTTCATGGAAAAAGACCTTAAACTTGAAGCGGAACTTTTCTACCTTAAACCATAAAATGGCAAATGTTAGTATTCCAAAACCAAAAATAATCAATATCAATAGCCCCCAAGAGAAAGAACTACCTCCGTCTTCTGTAGGTTGAGCGATTAAATCTTTAATTGTTATGATGTCGTCAAAACTCATTACAAGTGCTAACAAAACGATTACACCCAACATCACCAAATCAAATACACGCTCTCCGATGATGGTTCCAAAACTCTTCGAAAATGGAATTTTATCTGTACGATACAAAAGAGCTGCACGAGTAGCTTCCCCAGCTCTAGGAATAATCAAGTTGACCAAATAACCTACCATCAGCGCATGGTATCGATGCCAAAACTTAGGACGCAAATCCATTGGTTCCAATAAATATTTCCAACGATATGCACGTACTAAGTGACTTGCCCAACCAATAATTAACGACAATGCGATCCAGAAATAATCCGCTTCGCGTACAGCTCGGAAAAATACTTCTTTCGTAGGCGCATCCATGGCTGTATAAAAATGCCACAACAAATAGAAACCGAGAACAAGTGGTAAAACCACCTTCACAAATGGAACCAGGTATTTTTTTAGCGTGTTATTCAAACTATAACTCCTTTGGAATAGTACCAAAGGTAACTTTTTTAGTCCACATTAATCCAACATGTTGGTTTCTTCATTTGGAAAACACAAATAAGGCTTGAAAGACTTTGCTGCTTCAAAATCCATGAATCCATAACCAATGATGATTACGATGTCTCCAGGAGCACATCTTCTTGCTGCTGGACCATTCAAACAAATCACCCCAGATTTCCGTTCCCCTTTAATTACATAGGTTTCAAGGCGTTCACCGTTATTGATGTTCACAATTTGAACACGCTCTCCCTCAATTAAATTAGAAGCATCCATTAAATCTTCATCAATAGTAACACTCCCGATGTAATTTAAATCGGCCTGGGTTACTTTCACCCTATGAATCTTAGATTTTACAACCTGAACTTGCATCTATTTTCGAATTTTTGCGCAAAGATACGATTAGTTTTGAAAGTTCGAAGTTCAAAGTTTAGTTTGCGCATTGCACAAGCTTTGCCCTACCCGTCCAATAATCCATCATCCTTTGGTGTGTTTGTTATGCGAATAAAAAATGAAGCAAGAGCGATTATCGCACCTCCAATCATAACAGATCTATAACCCGGCCAATGCATAAATTTTATAATTAAGCCTGCATAAACACCCATAATTCCCATGTAAAAAACAAAACTACCGGCCTTATTAGTTTTTTCATTCTTCTTATCCAAAAAAATGGAAAGCATACTCATCAAAAAACCCACTAGACCCAAAATAATAAATAGGAACATCAACGTATTGTAAGAAAAATTCAGTGGATTTATACCCGTATACATCATTCCGATGCTTAATCCAGAAATAAAAAATGCGCCAACACTTATTTTACTGTACATGCCTTTTTAGATTCATTTTCGCTCTTTTTCAGAGCAAAATAGCCGGGAGAGACTCCTCTAAAATAAGAAGAAATCTTCAACAAAGACAAGGCAACCTAATCTATCTACTATCTTTGCACCTTTTTGGTTCGTTTTGAACAGTATAATGACAAATACAGCATGAAAAAATACTTCAATTTGTTTGACTTAAGACAAAAAATAAACTACAAGACAGAGGTCTTATCTGGGCTAACCGTTGCCATTGCGCTAGTTCCTGAAGCAATTGCATTTGCATTATTGGCTGGACTTTCGCCGCTTACAGGATTGTATGCTGCATTCTCAATTGGACTAGTCACCTCTATTCTTGGTGGGCGGCCAGGAATGATTTCTGGGGCTACTGGTGCCATTGCTGTTGTATTTGTTGGTATGATTCTGGAAATTAGAGAAACTATTCCAGGATTGACTTCCGAAAGCATCGTCCAATACATTTTTGCCACCGTTATCTTAGCGGGTGTTTTGCAGATGGTCATCGGTTTTTTAAGATTAGGTAAATTTATCCGATTGGTACCTCACTCGGTAATGTTTGGATTTGTAAACGGACTAGCCATTGTCATCTTCATGGCGCAACTCGATCAGTTTAAAATTAAACTTTCCGACGGAACGAAAGAATGGATGGTAGGAGCTCCTCTATGGATGATGTTGGGATTAGTTCTTCTTACCATGTTGATTATTTGGGGCGTTCCCAAACTAACCAAAGCAGTTCCTAGTGGTTTAGTAGCTATTATAACTATTGCCACTATTACCCTAGGGTTTGGAATAGATACCTCGACAGTAAAAGACACGCTCGACGGTGGAACTATCGCTGCAGGACTTCCCAACTTTGCAATACCCCAGATTCCATTTACATGGGAAACGCTGAGCATCATTTTTCCTTATGCAGTTATTGTTGCAGCAGTTGGATTAATTGAAAGTTTATTGACCTTAAACCTCATCGACGAAATCACACAAACACGTGGTCGGGGGAACAAAGAATGTGTCGCGCAAGGCACTGCCAATATCTTTACGGGATTTCTAGGAGGAATGGGAGGTTGCGCTATGATTGGACAAAGTTTGATTAATATTTCTTCCGGTGCACGCGCACGTTTATCGGGAATTGTAGCTTCTGTTGGATTATTAATGTTCATCTTGTTTGGATCTTCATTGGTGGAACAACTGCCGATGGCCGCTTTAACAGGACTCATGATTATGGTTTCGATTGGAACATTTGAGTGGGCAAGCCTTCGCACCTTTAACAAAATGCCGATCACGGATATCATTGTGATGTTAGTAGTGATGCTCATCACAGTAGTCTTTCATAATTTAGCACTTGCTGTATTAGCTGGGGTAATCATATCTGCACTAGCCTTTTCGTGGGAAAATGCTACCCGAATTAGGGCGCGTAAGCATATTGATGAAAACGGTGTGAAACGATACGAAATCTATGGTCCGCTCTTCTTTGGATCTATCTCGGTCTTCAATGAGAAATTCGATGTTGATAATGACCCTAACGATATCGTGATTGACTTCATGGAGAGTCGCGTGGTAGACATGTCAGCCATTGAAGCCCTCAACAAATTAACGGAACTCTATGAGGCAAAAGGAAAAAAAGTGGTCTTACGCCACTTGAGTCCTGACTGTCGACAACTGCTGAAAAACGCTGAAAAAATCATTGATGTTAACATGGATGAAGATCCTACTTATAAGGTAATGGCGGATGCGCTAAGTGATTAGTCCAGCGAATTATTGTGCTAAAAGTTGCTGGCTCTGGGAACGATTTCAACTTGTAAACTTATGTGAACACCCTATGATTGATTTGATTAATTTTGCACGGTGAAAATAAACGTCTTACTTTTCATTATAAGCCTGCTCATCTCATTTGAGGTATCCGCCCAGCTTACTCAATCCGTGCGTGGCTCCGTTGTTGATGAAGCTTCCTTAGCGCCCCTTCCTGGTGTAAAAATAATTGTGCTGGGTACAACACAAACACTGGGGGCTATTTCTGACTTTGATGGTTCCTTCACGATTACAAAAGTACCGATCGGCAGGCTATCTATTCAAGTTACTTTCTTTGGTTACGAAACGAAAATAGTGGCAAACCTAGACCTAACTGCCGGTAAAGAATTGATTTTAAATATTCAGCTCTCTGAAAAATTGACCGTAGCTGAAGAGGTTGTCATCACAGGACGTAAAAAAGGAGAAGTGGCGAATGAAATGGCAGCAGTAAGTGCACGAACCTTCTCGATTGAAGCATCGCAGCGTTATGCAGGAAGTGTAAATGACGTGGCAAGAATGGCACAGAGCTTCGCTGGAGTCCAAGGAAATGACGATTCGCGCAACGATATCATTGTTCGTGGAAACTCTCCGATTGGTGTACTTTACCGCTATGAAGGAGTGGATATTCCTAATCCCAATCACTTTGCACTCTTGGGAACAGCAGGTGGACCAGTTAGTATCCTTAATAATAATGTACTTGCCAACTCAGATTTTTTTACAGGCGCCTTTCCAGCTGAATATGGAAATGCGATGGCAGCGGTGTTCGACTTAAAAATGCGTAATGGAAATGACGAAAAACACGAATTCTTAGGTCAAATAGGAATTAATGGTCTGGAAGTGATGGCAGAAGGCCCTCTTTCGAAAAACAAAAAGTCATCCTATTTATTCAGCTATCGGTACTCAACCTTACAGGTATTCTCCCTCCTTGGTGTGAACTTTGGCGCTGGAACAGCTGTTCCTGATTATCAAGACATCAATTTTAAACTGAATTTCGAACAAAAGAAAGGGTCTACCTCCATTTTTGGATTGGGAGGCTTAAGCAATGTAGAATTCGAAGGTGCCGAAGCTGATGGATCTGTGAACTTGTTTTCTAATCCTTCTGAAAATTTGTTTTTCTATTCAAAAATAGGCGTTGTCGGAATAAAAAACATTTATCGTTTAACGGATAAAGCATATCTCAAAACAACCATTTCCACCTCAGCTACATTGAATAATATTCTTCGTGATTCCTTGTTGCCTCCCTATTTTCAAGAGCAACCTTCATATCGTAACATTTCTTTGGAAGGAAAAAACAACATAAATACCCAACTCAACTATAAATTCAACGCTCGCCATTTATTGCGCACCGGAATTGTTATGGACAGACTCTTCTTTCGCTTAGCAGACAGTATCTTTCGCGTGCAGGACAACGAATGGAACACGCTTACGGACTTTGATGGAAGTACTTTTGTTATTCAGCCCTTTTCTCAGTGGCAGTTCAAGCTTTCAGAAAAATTCACCTTTACTGCGGGACTCCATTTTCAATACTTTATGTTCAACGGTGCCAATTCCCTAGAACCGCGCGGAGGAATTAACTATCAATTCGCGAAAAACCATCGCTTCGGATTTGGATATGGAAAACATAGTCAGGTACCTCCAACGCGGGTGTATTTCCGCCAAGTTCAGCAACCCGATGGCACCTCTTCTAATCCAAACGAAAACCTAGGGATGACAAAAGCCGACCATTTCATCTTTACCTATGATTATAGTATTACCCGCAGTATTCGCCTCAAAACAGAACTCTACTATCAACAATTGTACAACGTGCCGATTGATGTAAAGAACAATGCCTATTCTCTGCTCAACTTTGGGGCAAATTATAGTTTTGCTTTTCCAGATAGTCTCGTGAACGGAGGTACTGGAAGAAATTATGGAGTTGAAATCACCTTTGAACATTTCATGGACAAGGGTTTCTATTTCCTTTTCACGACTTCGCTCTATGAATCCACCTATACCGGTAGCAATGGAAAACGATTTGGAACCGCATTTAATGGAAATTATACGTTCAACTTATTGGGCGGTAAAGAATTTTTCTTCCAAAGAACCATCAAAAAAGGCAAAAAAGAACGGGTGAAGTCCCTTTTGATCGATGCAAGGGTTACTTTGAATGGAGGTCAGCGCTACACACCTGTTCATCAAGATCTAAGCATGCAGTTAGGATTCCCAATTTATGAAGAAGAGCGCACGAACGCATTACAATATCCCGACTATTTCAGAGCTGATGCGCGTATTGCCTTTAAGGTTAGTACTAAAAAAGTTACCCAAGAATGGGCCGTCGACTTCAGAAACATTACTAACCATGCTAATCTTTTCACTCAAGAATTTGATGTGACAACAGGAGAATTTAAAGATACTTATCAAATTGGATTTTTACCAATTGGACAGTGGCGCATTACCTTTTAACAAAAAAATCCCGAAAACGTTCGGGATTTTTTTGTGATTTAACTCAAACTTAATTCTGACGACTCTTCATAATTTTCCAAGTCCGGTACAAATCAGTATAACTCTGCGTTTCCATAATAATTACACCTCCCGTTGTATCTCCGTAGGCTGCTGGGATGGCACTACTGTAGACAGTGATTCCACCAATAGCTACACTTGGAATAGATTGTATTTCTTGCATTTTGACTCCATCTACAAAATATGCCATATCTCCAGCCCGCGCTCCTCTGATAATCAATTGTCCCTCATCGGTTACTTTGATATCGGAATTTTTACTCGCAATTAGATCAGCTGGACTATTTCGAACTGGACTTTGTTTGATATCCAGGACATCTATTCTTTTTTGTCCGGCATCACCGAAATTAATGAGAGGCGCAGAAATCTGTCCGCGAACAACAACGTCTTCTTCAATTTGAATATCCTCAAGAATATCAATTCTACCCACGTTGTAAATCCCATCGGGTTCCACACGGAAGGCAATGTCCTGCGTTAAAGAGTCAAGCCCATATTGCGCATACAGTCTATACGTTCCAGCTGGTACAGCAGGAATTCTGAAGCGACCATCCATATCGACAATAGCGCCAATCTTAGCCCCACTATTCTCCACCCAAACTTTGGCAGAAAAAGCGGGCTCATTGCCGTCCGATTTTTCGAACATTGTTCCGACTATATCCCCCATTGCCCCTTGACCAAACGATGAAAAAGTCGTTATCCATAAACTAAGACCTAGTAAAATGTGCATTGTTTTCATGTGTTCTATTTTTAAATGTTACACCTTAGGGATGCAGGAGTTGTTGAAATTCCATAAATCATTTTATATTCTCAGAAGACCACGTATTTATAATTATTTTTGAAGCAAGAAAAGTATATATCGATGTCAATTACATATATCGCACTTTTAGAATGGATTACCTTCGTAACCGCATTGGCGTATGTCTATTTCGCTGCTCAAAAAAAACTCATCACTTGGTTATTTGCGTTGATTTCTGTTGGACTCTCATTTTACCTTGACGTTATTGGAAAACTATACATTGAAAGCGGATTACAAGTATTCTATTTTGCCATGGCGATTTATGGGTGGATAAATTGGAAAAAAGCAGCAAGTAGTGATTTACCAATCATACGCTGGTCATATAAGGTTCACGTCATCAATATCTTTGGGAGTGCATTACTTTCATGCGCAGTAGGATACCTATTTGATACATTCACAGCCCAATCCACTCCCTATTTAGATGCCTTTACAACTTGTTTCTCCCTCGCGGCTACATTCATGGTGGTAAAACGCATTATAGAAAATTGGCTCTACTGGATCTTCATCAATGTGGGCATGGTAGTGCTCTACATGAACAATGGGTATGAAATTCTTGCTGCTCAATATGGAATATTCGTAGTGCTTGCCTTATATGGATATTGGAGTTGGAACAAGTCATTTAAATTGCAAGCATGAGAATCGCTATAACGGGCCCGGAATGCAGCGGGAAATCCACCCTAAGTGAACAACTTGCAGCGGAGTTGAACCTGCCTTGGACACCGGAACATGCGCGCGTTTATTTAGAACGACTTGGCCGACCTTACGTCCCAGAAGATGTTATCGCGATTGCAAAGGAACAGGCCGCACAATGGATCAACACTTCATTTATTGCGGATACTGAAATGCTAGTCTGTTCCATTTGGTATGAAGAAAAAACAGGTGAAACATCCTATGAAATCGAACAACTATTGGCGCAACAGAACTTTGACCTCTACCTTTTGTGTACTCCAGATCTCCCATGGGAATTTGATGAATTACGCGAAAACCCAACAGATCGTGATAGACTATTTGAACAGTACAAGGTACGACTTGACGAGTTATCCTTGCCCTATGTTGTGATTAGCGGAACTACAGAAAATCGCCTAGAAGTTACACTGAATGCCGTGAAGGCGTTAGTCAAAAACAACCACTGAAATTCCTTCAGCACTCGGAATAGCAGGAATAACGATCTTTCTATCGTTCATGTTCAACCGAACAACTTCATCGGAAGTCTTCACCCATACATCCGCCCCCGACATGAATGGAAAATTAGCAAACTTGTGAATGGGAGACGCATCTTCCAGTTCTTTGTCACTCGCCTTATACAAAAAGAAAGCAATCGCCGTTTTCTTGTCACTGGCTAGTTCGTCCGTCGTGATTTCAATCCCATTCACGAAGAGACTATCCCTACCATGAATTAACGCTTTTGATGCTGAAAAAATAGCCAGTCCAACCTCTTCCTCATTAGTGGGAAGATCGCCCAGAATCATGCTTGCAAATCCACTACTCGGCAATGTACGCAAATAAACCAACCCATTATCTTGTTGGAAAGGCTCTCTGAAATAATGAATCGGTTGCTTTCCTCCGACCGTAGGATATACGATAAATTCATAATATTCTGCCGGTGAAAGAGCTATTGGCCCGAAGTTCCCAACTTCATCTGTTGTTACCGTTTGAAGAGACGAGATGAAACGCGTTCCGTTTGTAGCGTCCAACTGGTATACTTTTATCTTCGCATTGCACTCGGGTTGGTTTTTTCCTAAAGTACATGCTTTCCCAGCTACACGGATGTGTTCTACTTCTTCTGCGGCGCTGGTTGTTAATTCGGTTGCTGGGTTGAAAAATTCATACATTACACGAAAGGATGAATCGGATGTCGCTATTTCATAATGATCAAGTCCTGCAATTTTATGATTGTAAGCATATTTTATATCCTTCCCTCCTGTCACGAGGTCGTCTGGAGAATACAAATTCAACGTAGGCGTTTTGATTGTGACTGGCAGATTACCACTTGCCAAATGAACGTAGCGATCTACTCGTTTGTAGTTTTTCTTCGTCGTTATATAAGTCGAACAAACACCTCCACCCGCCGAGTGACCTACCAAGTTGACTTTTTTAGACTTCGTAGATTTCATCACTATTTCAACGAGGCTATCCAACTGATTTTGAGCTGCCGACCGATTAAAGTTAAGCGTATTCCAGTCGAGCACGTGAAGTTCATCGTGGGAATAACCCGCCTTACGAAACTGTTGAACTGTATTGGACCACGTATCTCCAGCAGCCAGCATACCATGTACAAAGATGATTGGCGTATGATTAACTTGGGACATGAGGCCAAAAGATGCGAAACAAAAAATAAGTAGTAAGGACTTCATAGTTATTTGTTTATCAATAAACCAAATCTACATTCAATTGTTAATACGATGTGCAAATATATGATGGAAGGCTTTTATTATCCATAAATTTAACACATCTTGATGCACGTAAATGATATAATTTAAATCTATGAAATCCATAAAATTATTACCTATACTCGTCGCATTCTGTGCGTTATACGCTTGTGCAACACAACAGGCTGAAGCTGCGCCAAAACCTAAAAAATCGTTAGAAAACTATTCAGTTGCTTATTTCGCGAGCGGATGTTTTTGGTGTGTTGAAGCAGTCTTTGAGGCTGTAAATGGTGTTGAAGAAGCAGTTTCAGGATATGCAGGCGGAAGCGCAAGTGACGCAACATACTCAAAAGTAAGTGCTGGTATCACGAATCATGCTGAATCAGTTGCGGTGTACTATGACCCAGCAGTGGTTTCATATGAAACCTTGTTGGTTGTCTTTTATGATTCACATGATCCGAGCACGCTCAACCGACAAGGACCAGATTATGGAAGGCAATATCGCAGTGCCATTTTCTACACCTCCGTAGATGAAAAAATGGCCGCAAACGCGTATATTAATGAACAACTTGAACAAAAAAAGTTCAGTCAAATTACCACAGAAGTAGTTCCGTTCGAAGCATTTTATGAAGCAGAAAACTATCACCAAGATTATAAATTGAAGAACCCAGACAATTCATATGTAAAAGCTGTTTCTAATCCGCGTTTTGAAGCTTTTGCTAAAAAGCATCCAGAATTATTGAAGTAAGTGTCTTTAAACTGGATAATTTGTATCTCGTTAAACTTACATCCTAGACATGTCACTTACTCTAAAAAATTTTTGTATTATTGATTAAATTTAAGGAAATAGGAGGTGAAAGAAAAGAATAGATTTCTACTGCTAACAGGGGTTGCAACACAAATGGGGGTAACTATTTTTCTTGGCGCCTACTTCGGACGAAAGCTAGACGAAAAATATACAACCGACAAAAAATGGTTTACAATGTTATTCACATTGCTTGCAGTTTTTATTTCTCTTTACAATATTAATAATCAATTAAAAAAAATCAATACAGACGAAGGTGAATAATTTTGTTTTAAAGTTTGCACTTATATCCTTCATTTTATTAGGTGTTTCCTTGTGTGTGCATTATGAAATAATATCAAGATTAGAATTGGTCTTCAATATTTCAACTTTTTTTATTTGCTACGCTGTTAACTATTTTTTGGCGCTGGCCATATTTATTGTAATTGATAAAATCAGGGTTAATCAAACAGAATTGGTCGGCTATATCTTTTTGTTTGGCAGTCTTTTAAAATTCCTAGTATACTTTACTTTAATATATCCGATATTCTTAGCTGAAGGCCCGCTGACTAAATTTAAGTTTCTTTTCTTCTTTATCCCTTATGCAATCTGCCTGATATCAGAGGTCACCTTTCTAGTAAAGTTATTGAATATGAATGAGAAAAATAGATAGCTTTCATCAATCATAAAATAAAATCAAAAAATTTCCTTCTTGGAAAGGATTTTAATTGTAAATTTGCACCAATTTTTAAAGATTTTAGCGTAGCAATGGTAAAGGCGATACGATTTTTTTTCAGTGTGTTGTTGATGATGATTTACAGTTCAGCGTTCGGAAGCGAACCTGAATATGACACCATAAATCATACTCAAACTGAGTCATTAGATCTAAAAAGTAGCATTAAAGAACAAATAAATCATCACCTACAGGATTCTCATGACTTTCATTTATTTAGTGATGAAACTACTGGGAAACATTATGGATTTCCGCTGCCAGTAATCTTGTGGGATGATGGATTACATGTGTTCATGTCATCTGAGTTTCACCATGGTGAAACTGTAGTTCAATCTGATGAAAAGTTCTACACCTTAAATCATGGGAAAATTTACAAAACAGATGCCGAAGGAACAGTCAATTATGATGCAGAACACCACCATGTTATTAACGAAAAACCACTAGATTTTTCAATAACGAAGAATGTTTTCATGATTTTCTTTGTTGGACTTCTATTATTTTTAATGTTGCGTTCAACTGCTCGTTCTTACAAAAAACGAGGAGATTTACCGAGTGGAATAGGTAGGTTCTTAGAACCAATAATTGTATTTGTTCGAGAAGATATAGCTAAACCAAATATTGGTGCAAAACACTATAAAAAATACATGAGTTTCTTGTTGACGGTATTTTTCTTCATTTGGTTAGTTAATTTATTCGGATTAACGCCAATTGGTGTAAATATTACTAACAACATTGCTGTAACATTTGCATTGGCAGTAATGACCTACTTAATTACAACTTTTACTGCTAAAAAAGATTATTGGAAACATATTTTTTGGATGCCGGGTGTCCCAGTTCCTATGAAAGTAGTATTAGCACCTATAGAATTGTTAGGAACAATAATAAAGCCCTTCTCTTTAATGATTCGATTGTATGCAAATATTACTGCTGGGCATATAGTGATCATGAGCATCATAGGAATGATGTTCGTATTTCAAAACTGGATCGGAAGTTCACTTTCATTTATTTTAGCTCTGGTTCTAGGGATATTAGAGTTGTTAGTTGCAGCGCTTCAGGCATATATATTCACTATGCTTTCAGCCCTATATTTTGGTTCTGCTGTGGAAGAGCACGACCATCATTAATTATGGATTTATTAACCAAAAAATACAATAAATTATGGAAATTCCAGTAATGGTAGGAGCAGGTTTAGTAGTAATCGGTGCCGGTATCGGTATCGGTAGAATTGGTGGTTCAGCAATGGAAGCTATTGCGCGCCAACCTGAAGCTACAGGAAAGATTCAAACAGCGATGCTTATTGCGGCAGCGCTTATTGAAGGGATTGGATTCGCAGCATTATTTGCTGTAGGTTAGTCTTTATTAAAAGGGTCTTAGCGGTTGGCTAAGACTCTTTTAAAAAACAGAATTAATTAAACTAGATTATGGAAAAGTTATTAAGTGAATTTTCAGTGGGATTGTTTTTTTGGCAATCATTATTGTTTATTGCATTGGTTTTCCTTCTGAGAAGATTTGCATGGAAACCAATTCTAAATGCTGTGAATCAACGTGAAGAAAAAATTCACGAGGCATTAGAGTTGGCTGATAAGACGAAGGCAGAAATGAAAATGTTACAAGCTCAAAACGAAAACTTACTAAAAGAAGCAAGAGCTGAGCGTGACAGCATGATAAAAGATGCGAAAGAAACAGCATCTAAAATGGTGGGAGACGCCAAAAACAAAGCAAAAGAAGAAGCAGACAAAGTATTAACCAATGCTCAATTAGCTATCGCTGCAGAGAAAAACGCAGCATTAACTGAATTGAAAACACAAGTCGCTTCGATGGCTTTGGAGATAGCCGAGAAGATTGTTAGAGATGAACTTTCTGCAGGAGACAAGCAAAAGAAAATGGCTTCTCAATTAGCGGAGGAAATCAGTTTAAACTAAGAAAATGAAAGGTTCAAAAGTACCAGCAAGATACGCTCAGGCCTTATTGGAAATTACTGAGGAGCAACAGAAAACAGATGCAGCGGTAAGCAACATGCGTGATTTGTCTGTTACTGCTAGCGATAACCGAGAGTTTGAGTTGTTCCTAAAAAATCCAATTATTAAGTCGGACAAAAAGATTGCAGTACTCGAAAAAATATTCAATCATTTTGACGAAGTTTCTATGGCGTTCATTCGTTTAATAACCAAAAATGGACGTGAAGCACTTTTGCCGGCAATTGCTCATGAGTTTGACGCACGGGTAAAAAATGCTAGAGGTATAGTACCAATTACTTTGACATCAGCTGTAGCGTTAGATAAATCTGTAAAAGATACTGTTGTGAAAAAGTTAAGCGCCCAGGTAGAGGGGAAACTCGAAATTGAAGAAAAACTGGACGATAAACTAATCGGAGGTTTTATGGTGCGTATGGGAGATGTTCAAATTGATGCGAGCATACTGCGCCAGTTTAAAGAAATGAGAAAAAATTTAATGCGTTAATTTGGCATAGCCAAGGTCAAATAAAAATTAGAAGAGATGGCAGATGTAAAACCAGCAGAAGTTTCTGCAATATTAAGAGAACAGCTTTCAGGATTTAAATCAGAAGCTGAATTACAAGAAGTAGGTACAGTACTCCAGATTGGAGACGGTATCGCTCGTGTTTACGGACTTGGTGGAGTTCAATACGGAGAACTAGTTGAATTTGAGGGAGATTTAAGAGGTATAGCTCTTAACTTGGAAGAAGACAACGTAGGGGTCGTATTACTTGGACGTTCTTCAGCGGTAAAAGAGGGAGATACAGTAAAACGTTTAGGACGTATTGCTTCTATTAAAGTTGGTGAAGGTATGGTTGGCCGTGTAGTCGATACATTGGGTATGCCTATCGATGGTAAAGGACCAATTGCTGGTGAACTTTACGAAATGCCGATCGAAAGAAAAGCTCCTGGAGTTGTTTTCCGTCAGCCGGTAACTGAACCTCTTCAGACAGGTATCAAAGCGATTGATGCGATGATTCCTATTGGACGTGGACAGCGTGAGTTGATTATTGGTGACCGTCAAACAGGTAAAACTTCTGTTGCTGTTGACGCGATTATCAATCAAAAAGAATTTTACGATGCTGGAAAACCAGTATATTGTATATATGTAGCAGTAGGACAAAAAGGATCAACTGTTGCTGGTATCGTTAAGCGACTGACTGATGCAGGAGCGATGGCTTATACGACCGTTGTTGCATCTAATGCATCTGACCCTGCGCCAATGCAGTTTTACGCTCCGATGACGGGTGCTGCGATTGGAGAGTTCTTTAGAGATACTGGTCGTCCTGCATTAATTGTATATGATGATTTATCGAAGCAAGCGGTTGCTTACCGTGAGGTTTCTTTGTTATTACGCCGTCCACCGGGTCGTGAGGCTTACCCAGGTGATGTGTTCTATCTTCACTCGCGTTTATTAGAGCGCGCTGCGAAAGTAATTAACGATGATACCATTGCAGCTACTATGAATGACTTACCTGAATCCTTAAAGCCATTGGTTAAAGGAGGAGGTTCATTAACAGCGCTTCCAATTATTGAAACTCAAGCGGGTGATGTTTCTGCATACATTCCAACAAACGTAATTTCGATTACTGATGGACAGATTTTCTTGGAAACTGACTTATTTAACTCAGGTATTCGTCCGGCGATTAACGTAGGTATCTCGGTATCTCGTGTAGGTGGATCGGCTCAAATTAAGTCGATGAAGAAAGTAGCTGGTACTTTAAAATTAGACCAAGCTCAATACCGTGAACTTGAAGCATTTGCTAAGTTTGGTTCTGACCTTGACGCAGCTACTAAGTCTGTATTGAATAAAGGAGCACGTAACGTGGAAATCTTGAAGCAAAACGAAGGAGACCCATTTACTGTTGAGCGTCAAATTGCTATTATTTACCTAGGGACTAAAGGATTGATCCAAAATGTACCTGTTGAGAAAGTAAAAGCATTTGAAATTGAATTCCTTGATTTCTTGGAAGCGAAACACAAAGATGTATTGGACGCATTAAAAGCTGGTAAATTGGATGATAACATAACCAATACACTCGCTACTGTTGCCAAAGAAATTGCTTCAAAGTACTAGGAGAAAAGATAAACAAGACTGATAGAACAGAAGAATGGGAAATCTTAAAGAAATAAAGGCGCGGATTACCTCTATCTCATCGACGATGCAAATTACATCGGCAATGAAAATGGTTTCTGCGGCTAAACTGAGAAGAGCGCAAGATGCCATCACGCAAATGCGTCCGTACTCACAAAAACTGCAAGAAATTCTTACGAACGTTAGCGGAACATTAGATTTATCTGAAAATGCGTATGCTGATGCACGTGCGGTTAATCGTGTCTTGATCATTGCGATCTCTTCGAATCGCGGATTATGTGGTGGTTTCAACAACAACATAACGAAACGGGTCAATCATTTAATTAAAAATGAGTACCCCATGACAGATGTTCACGTATTAAGTGTTGGAAAGAAAGTAAATGATGCCTTTAAGAACACGAAATACAACGTTCGTCCAGATCAAATTGGTGGTGCAGAAGAAATGTTCAACGATTTGTCGTTTGAACGTGCAGCTGAAGTAGCTCAATTTGCGATGGATTCATTCGTGAATAAAACATATGATGAAGTATTGGTGATATACAACCAATTTAAAAATGCAGCGGTTCAAGAGGTGATGACCGAGCAGTTATTACCAATTGCTGCAACTGAAGTTGAAGGAGAAGTACAAACATCAAACGGAGATTACATTTTCGAGCCTTCGAAGGAAGAAATCATCACAGATTTAATTCCGAAAACATTGAAACTGCAGTTTTACAAATCTGTTCTTGATTCAAATGCATCAGAGCATGGAGCACGTATGACAGCTATGCATAAGGCAACAGATAACGCTTCTTCGTTGCAGAAAGACTTAAAACTAGAATACAACAAAGCGCGTCAAGCTGCAATTACCAACGAAATATTAGAGATTGTGGGTGGAGCTGAAGCGTTGAAGGGAGGCTAGAAAAACATTTTCTTAAATGGAAAGGAGGCTTTTTTCAAAGCCTCCTTTTTTGTTGAACACAAATTTCTCTATTCTGCGACTAGTTCTGATAATCATCAATGGATTCCACCACATTATTCAAGATTTACCAGAATATTCTATTGTATGTAAATCCGTATTTTTAAAAGCATTAATTTGGAAGCACAAAAAAGCTTCGTTGCACATAAGAATATCACGGTAAACACCACACACTTCAACAAAATCAGTAAATTTGCCCAAAATTACTGTCGATGTTAAAATCAATGACCGGTTTTGGAAAAGCAACGGGCTCCAAACATGGAAAAAAAATCGTTGTGGAGTTGCGCGCTTTGAATAGTAAAAGCCTCGATTTATACCTGAAGGTTCCCTCTTATTTCAAAGAAAAAGAAATCGAGCTCCGCAAGATCATTACGCAAGAACTTGACAGGGGAAAAGTAGAAGCCATTATCACTATTGAAAATATTGGTGAGCAAGGAACATATGCCATCAACAGAAATTTAGCGAAAGCCTATTATACCGAAATCAAATCGTTAGCCGAAGAAGTAGGCGCTGAGAATGACCAACTCTTTTCAAATATCTTTCGACTACCAGACATTCTCGTGCAGCAAAACAACGAACTCGCAGAAGATGACTGGAACTACCTACAGGAATTATTAAAAGTGGCTATTGCGCATTTAAATGCATTCAGAGGGCAAGAAGGTGAATCACTTAAAAATGATTTTAATACGTGCATCTCTAAAATTGAACATGCATTAGCCGAAGTGGTTCACTATGAACAAGAACGCATTGACGTTGTTAGAGACCGTATGACTAAAGGACTCGAAGAACTCGCGCAAAAGGTTGATGAGAATCGTTTAGAACAAGAATTGATCTTTTACATAGAGAAATTGGATGTTTCAGAAGAAAAAGTGCGCCTAAAAAATCATCTATCATACTTTAAGGAGACGATGAACTCCGAAGATGGAGTAGGTAAAAAACTCGGTTTCATTGCACAAGAAATGGGAAGAGAAATTAACACCCTAGGTAGTAAGGCTAATCATGCTGAGATTCAAAAGCTTGTCGTTGAAATGAAAGACAACCTAGAGCGAATTAAAGAACAAGTATTAAATACACTATAAGGTAACGTATGCAGCACACTGGTAAATGCCTCATCTTTTCAGCGCCTTCTGGAGCAGGTAAAACGACCATCGTCCGTGCCTTGCTGGAACGATTTGAGGAGATTTCCTTTTCTGTTTCTGCTGCTTCTCGTGCGCCACGTCCTAATGAAGTAGATGGCGTAGATTATCATTTTTATTCGGTGGAAGAATTTAAGCAACTTATAAAAGAAGATGCGTTTGTGGAATGGGAAGAAGTATACACCGATCATTATTACGGAACACTGAAATCGGAGGTTGAACGTATTTGGAAAGAGGGGAAAGTGGTCATTTTCGATGTGGATGTTTATGGTGGAATCAACCTAAAAAAGTTTTTTGGGAAACAAGCGCTTAGCATATTTGTAATGCCCCCTACTCTTGACGCGCTCGAGCAACGTTTACGAAGCAGAAGCACCGAAACAGAGGATCGAATACAAACGCGTCTTAGAAAAGCAGAAGAAGAACTTGAGCTGGACAAACAATTCAACAAAATTGTGGTAAATGATCAACTTGACAAAGCAATCGTTGAAGCAAGTCGTTTAGTACAAGACTTCATAAAGGCATGAAAGTAGGACTCTATTTCGGTACATTCAACCCTATTCACATCGGGCATTTAGTCATTTCTAATTACATGGCTGAGTATACCGATCTAGATCAAGTTTGGCTTGTGGTAACCCCTCAGAATCCCTTAAAAAAGAAAAAATCTCTGTTAGAGGATTACCATCGGCTTGCAGTCGTGAAAGTCGCAATTGATGATAATATCAAATTGCGTGCAAGCGATATTGAATTTAAGCTCCCACGACCCTCATACACAACGGCTACATTGGCCTATATCAAAGAAAAGTATCAAGAACATGAATTTCACCTCATCATGGGAGAGGACAACTTGCGTACCTTCCACAAATGGCGGAACTATAAATATATTTTGGAAAACCACAAAATTTATGTTTATCCGAGAACTCTGACTATTCAAGAAGAGGAAGAAGTGCGCGAAATTGGCTCAGTACCTGACAATGAATTATCTCAACATCCCAATGTAATGGTGTGCGAAGACGCTCCTGTTATGAAGGTAAGTTCGAGCTTTATACGACAGGCAATCAAAGATGGTAAAGATGTAAGATACCTCCTAACTGATCCTGTCTATAAGTACATAGATGAAATGAATTTTTACCGGTAACCGAAGTTATCTTTTTGCATTTCTCTTTCCAAAAATATATACCGAAATTCCACCCGTAAAGAACATAATGATTGAATACACCGCGGGTGCAATGGCAATCTCAGGATTATTCAACAAAGTTGCACCCATGGCTATAGTGATTGCCAAGGTGCCATTTTGAATTCCTGATTCAATGGAAATAGTACTCGATTGCTTAAAGGATAAACCTACTAATCTCCCTGTAATTATACCAAAAGAAAGGGATATCAAATTTAACAGCAATGCTGCTAAACCTACTGATTGAAATGCCGGAAGAATAATTGCTTTGTTTTTCAATACTACACCTAAAATGATCACGACAATAAGCACCGCAGAGGCGATTTTCACAGGGCGCTCTGCACGTTCAGCCAATTGTGCGCGCTTCGACTTGATATACATGCCTAGCGCTACTGGGATAACCGTAATGACCATCACTTGGAGAATCGTTTGAAAAACTGGTAGCGCAACATATTGCTCTTTTCCCATGTGGAGTTGCATACCATAATTCACAATAACGGGTATCGTAAAAATCGTGATAAAACTCGAAAACGCAGTCAATGAGATAGACAACGCGCTATCCCCTTTACCAAGATAAGCCAACAAATTGGAAGTGGCTCCTCCAGGACAAGCCGCTAACAAAATAATCCCGACAGCATACTCAGGTTGCATGTCCCAATAAGCCATAAGCAAAAAACCAACCAGTGGCAAAAGCACCAATTGATTGAGTAACCCAACAATCATTGCCTTAGGGTAAAGTAGAATATGCCTGAAGTCATTCAACGTTAATGACAGTCCCATCCCCAACATAATAATCCCAAGGACTAAGGGTAAAAAAAGTTCTGTAAGCAGGCTCCCTTCCATAATCTAGTGTTTATGTTTTCAGTGTTTTGAGGAGTACATTAACACCTTACCAACGAATGTACACTTTTTTTGCATTCAAAGGTTGCCCTTCGCTGTGCAAAGTTAGTGCGAAGATGCTACTTCTTACTTTGTTGGTTATTCAGAAACTCTTGATGCTTTTTCATACGTTTCATCATATATCTTCGAATGAAGTATACAAACAACGCTAATAAAGCAAAAACGTAGTTGAAACTCCATTTATCAAATCCCTCAGTAATACCCATATAAGTAACGCTTACTATGATTACGGTGGCCATAGCCAACCAAAACAACTGCATGATTTTATTGTACGTTTCCATATCTATTTGTGGCTATAAATGACTGCCTGTGGTTTATACACGACCAAGGTATCCATTAAATGATTTGTTCGAGCACCGATTCCTGTAATTACTTTATCAGGAGCTTTCAGCACTACAGGCTTATCCGTATAAATGGAATCGGCTATCTTATTCCAGTATAGTACTTCTGTTTTTAATAATTCTTGTGTCGACTGATTTAAAAACTCCACGCTATCGCGCACCTCTATATTACCTGTTTCCTCATCAACCTCACCATACACCGAAGTGAGTAGAGACGTAACATTTCCTTGATCATCAAAAAAAAGCACTTTCAACCCATTCTTAAATTGTGTTACTCGCTTGGGTTCTACGTAAGTTTCTGCAATTCCCGCAAATAATTCGAAGCTGGCATAACCTGAATCCGTAAAGATTACATGAAACTGCTCTGATGTTTCCTCAGGGCTATTGGGACTCATCGTAATGCGCTTAACCTGCTCTAAATCGTTGGAGCATGAAAAAAACATTCCTGCCACCACAAGGATGACAGGAAATAAAAATAATGTATGAAGTTGATTCCTATTCTTCACTAGAACAGTTTAATCGTAACTGTTTTGCCCCAACATTCCAAGCTAACTGTTTCTCCAACATCTTTACCTACGTTGAATAAGTCAGAAGAGGAAGGACATTGAGATTTATAAGCTTCCACTAATTTACTATCCCCAGATTTCTCAGCCAATTCTACAGCATAATAGTTGTTCGCTTTGCGTTCAAACGTAGAGGCGCCACATTCATTCATCATGGCATTTACAGATTTCGCCGCAATTCCATATCCTTTCGCCGAATTAGCACCGCTCACTCGTAAACCAGCATTGTGAGCTGCTTTGTAGCTTCTAGCTTTAGAATAAGCATCAGCAATGGACAATTCAATATCACTTTTCTGAGCAGCATCTGTTGTCATTTCCAAAGCTGATTCAAACGTTTTTACAGCCTCAGAAACCTTTCCTTGAGCAATCAACAACTCTGCTTTTGCCAACACCGCTCCAACGGAAGGATCAATTTTAATGATCGTATCTACTAACATTGCGAATTCTTTACTTGAAGTACATTCTTTACTTTTTAACAACGCCATGAAGTTATTCACCATCGCTTTTTTAGATTCGACATCTTGTGGAAGTTCGCTTAAGAACTTGTTGATTTCTGGCGCAATCACGGAACAATCGTTCGCTACCTTGTCCATGTAGATGGATAAGAAGTCCGAAACCTCTGCTTTCATTCCTCCTTTAGATACATATTCATTCAACTTAAAGTACTCAGTGATAATACGCTTCTTGTATTGCGACTTTACGTCCTCATCCGAAGTTTGAGCCCACAAGTTATAGATGTTCGCATAGTACTGCTTAATCATACCTTCATTCGCTTTTGCACCATCGTGATGGATACCGATTTGGTAAGCAGCATCTGCTTTTTCCATAGCTTCCGGCTTTCCTTGGGTTAAATAATAATATGCCAAATATGATTGCCATTCTTTCTGAATACCGTGTTGCTTTTGAGCTGTTTCATAAACATAAATCAACGTATCTAAATAAGCCACTTTAGATGCAGCATCGGGTGCCTTACTCATCGCCTGTTTCACGGAATAAATATATGGGTTAAAGAACTTCATTTCCAAACCTCCACATTCAACCAAAGCCTTGTTATAGGCCATGGTAACCTTCTCATAATTTTTCACCTGATAAGCGTTCCCTGCGATTGCTTGATAACGTGTACATTCATCTTCTTGGGCAATTGCCGCTGTTCCTAAAAATAATGCTGCTCCTAAAAGTAATTTTGCCAATTTCATTTTATTCGTCTTTAATCTAATTGATATTTTCTAAACCATCTGTCGTAACTCGGTGCGATATTAAATCCTAATCCCACTCCAAAATACTGTTCATTTATCCCGTTCGTTGCTTCTGTTCCTCTGTTACCGTAGTTCAAGGAGAAGTTGATAGAAGAAACGGCTCTGTTCAATACAACTGGCAAACCTATTCCAAAAGTTATGCCAACATCTTGCGCCTGAAAGTTATCTTGCATGTACGGTAAAGCCACAGAATATGCCGATAGGCGATAACTCATTCTGTCATAGAATTTTATATAAGTTGACCGATCATTTGCGAATCGATGAGGCGTGTATTGAAAGGCAACGCGCAAAGAAGTCATGTCGCTTAACGCTTCTCCAGGAGTAGACCCAGGAATTGATTCCGAATAGCTCGACCAATTCGCAGCACCGTACTCGGCTGAAACTAAATAACTAGCTAGTTTGTTTCTCTTCTTAATAGAGTCATTGACTTGTTTAAACTCATATGTTAATCCTACGTTAAATCGCTGTGGCAATACAACCGACCCCTCATTTCGAACATAGGGAACAAGCGTATCATACCCGGCAACATTTCCTAAATTTCCGAAGTAAACGCGCGTAAATCCTTTTGCAGCATTCAAACTATACTGTGGTTGGAAAGTCCCCCCAACAGTGAGTTCCGATTTTTCCGAAGGCCGCCACTTATAGGTTAACCCAAGATCATAACCTTGGCTACTCACACTAAGGTAATCATCTTGAAAACTGCCTATTACAATTTGATTGGACTTTTGATAAGCCATTCGACGGTTACTCATTCTTCCAAAATAATGTTTTCCATTGGCACCGACACTCAATGTATGACCTGGTTTTTTAATCAATACCACTGAAAAACCCAGGTTGAACTCTTGTAATTCACCTTTCCCTGAATAGTCATAAAAAATACTATCTCCATTGACTACCTGGTGTGTATTAATTTCATAACCCGTTCGACTAAATGGCTTCAAACCAAACGCCAAACCAAAACGAGTTGCAAAAGGGATTGCTAAAGCCATATGTGTTATGCTTGCAGATCGGGCATTCGAATTGACACCATTTTGAGAATACATTGATTGTTGCGCACTCACCCCCATAGAAAATAATGGGAGACCTTTTGCTAGAAGCGCATAGGAAGAAGGATTGTATAGGTTCGTCTGCGTTGAATCCACTAGCGCTGTAGTAATACCTCCCATTCCTTGAAAGTAAGCATCTCCAAAAAAAGAGACGTCACCTACTCCTTGAGAAGAAAAAGGATTGGTAGTAGAAATTTGCGCCTGAGCGATTCCGAAGCAGGAAAGTAAGAACGCAACTAATAATTTATAGCTATACATTATGTTTCAAAATTAAAAACAATCCCTTCAAGGTAAAGTTTCGGTCGACAAATATGCTACTTTTTAACGCCTTATCAAACAAAATAGCATCTCCACCTGTCAAAAAAATTGTTAACTGTGGGAATTGTTGCCTGTATTGTTCAATAAAACCATTTATTTCTGCCGTCATTCCATTAATCACTCCAGAAGTAAGACTCGTTTTAGTAGCATCACCAATTAAGGGAGTCGACGAATAATCATCAATGAGGGGTAAATTCGCGGTATAATCATTCATCGCTTTAAAACGCAACCTTACACCAGGAGCAATGGATCCACCTAAATAATTACCGTCTGCGTCTACAAAATCAAACTTCAAGCAAGTTCCAGCATCAATGATAAGCGCAGGTTTCCCATTTGCATAATGATGTCCTGCAACCGCATTGGCAATTCGATCGACACCCAACGTCTCCTTGGTAAGGTATTTTTCAAGTGAAATAGGAAGAGAAGTAGAACTGGACAAAACAAGTGTTGGAGTCCAGTTCTCTGCCAAATGAGTCAAATAGTCCGATGATACTACCCCTGAGAAAAGAGAATTATCACTTTTTATCTTTGACAAATACGCTAGAAGTTCCTCTTTTTGTGATACTTCAAAAACGTGAACATTAACAAGTGCATCACTTTGGAATTCAGCAATCTTCACTCGGGTATTGCCCGCATCAAGCACATAAAAAGAAGTTGTTTGCTGAACCATTTGGACAAAGATAGCAGAAGAAAATCAAAAAAAACTGATTAAAGGTAGTTCGGAATTAAAAATAGTTTATACATTTGCCCCCACAAATAAGGCTGGTGCCTTAGCTCAGTTGGTAGAGCAAAGGACTGAAAATCCTTGTGTCCCTGGTTCGATTCCTGGAGGCACCACAATAAAACCTCGATAATGATTATCGAGGTTTTTTGTTTTTACTTCCTATCAAAAGACTTCATCCATCGCCATGCAAAACTGTTCTGCTGCTTGAGCTAGAATTTCCTTCGTATGCGCATACGATACAAAACCGACTTCATACCCACTCGGCCCTAGGTAGATTCCTCTTTCCAAAAGTGCTTTATGCAGATTTTTAAATGGGGTCATATCGCTATTTATTTCGTCTGCTCTTCTAATCGCAGACATATTTGAAAAGGCCAACCAAAAAATCGACCCAACCATAAAAATTTCAAATTCGTACGCATTGTTCTTTGCGTGTGCATTGATAGCGTCAACAAACACTTTCGTTCGCGCCTCCTGATCTTTATAAAATCCTTCCTGCGCACAAATAGAAAGCTGGGCAATTCCAGCTGACATTGCAACCGGATTACCACTCAATGTTCCCGCCTGATAAACGGGACCATCCGGTGATACCTTCTGCATTATTTCTGCCCTAGCACCATAAGCTCCAACAGGCAATCCACCACCGATAATTTTTCCGTAGGAAACAATATCTGGGGTTATTTCATATAACTCGGCAGCACCGGCGAATGCAACCCTGAATCCTGAAATAACTTCATCAAAAAACAACAATACTCCATGCTCTGTGCATAAGTCACGTAAAGCCTGTAAATAAGATTTCTCTTGCAAAAGGAGACCGTTATTTGCAGGAATCGGCTCAATAATGGCACACGCTAAATCATCTTTGTGTTTTGAAAAACATTCGTTTAACGCCTCCAAATCGTTGAGTGGAATCACCATGGTATCTTCTGCCACTTTTGAAGGAACACCTGCACTTGAACTTTCCCCAAAAGTAGCCAAACCTGATCCTGCCTTAACAAGAAGTGAGTCTACATGACCGTGATAGCAACCATCAAACTTTATAACCTTATTTTTTCCTGTATATCCTCTTGCTAAGCGGATTCCCGACATTACTGCCTCTGTACCCGAGCTAACAAAACGAATTTTATCAATAAATGGATTTCTAGCTATGATTAACTCAGCTAATTCATTCTCCAATTTAGTTGGAGCACCATAACTTGTTCCATTTTGCAATGCACCAACAATTTTCTCATATACTTGAGGGTGGTTATGACCTAAAATCAACGGTCCGAAGCTACAACAGAAATCAATGAATTTATTCCCGTCTTCATCCCAAACATAGGCCCCATCCCCTTTTTTGATAAACAAGGGAGAACCTTCCACTGCTTTGAATGCGCGTACAGGTGAATTTACTCCTCCTGGAAAATAATTTAATGCTGTCTTGTAGAGTGCTTCAGATGCTGTCTTGTTCATGCTGTATTTTTTATGCAGCAAAGATAGTGAAAAGACATTAAGGTGTTAAGATGTATGAATTCCATTACGAAAAGATAATAAAATGTAAGACGTTAGACGTTGCAACATTTTTCGGAAACGAAGGGCAAACTATCTTTGTCTGATTTTAACTAGTTTTACGGAAATTTATAAAATGAAAGAGAAATATTCCATACTCAAGAAAGTCGGATATGCCGAGGCGGCTTCATACATAATCCTATTATTAATAGCGATGCCATTGAAATACATCTGGGAAATAGATGAGGCGGTAAAATACACTGGTTGGGCTCACGGTATACTTTTCATCGCTTATTTGTTTTTCCTTTTGACAGATGGTATTCAGTATAAATGGAAGTTTTCGTGGTATTTACTAGGATTTATTGCTGCTTTACTGCCATTTGGTCCACTTGTATTCGATAAAAAAATACTCGAAAAAGAGAATGGAACAGAACAATCTTGACAAATGAATGTACAGACGGTATTCCTTTCATGTCAATATGTCAACAGAATCAGTTTGGCAAAAAGTTTGACAAAACGGAAATTGAAATTATCTTTAGCTTTTAATTAGCGAAGAACAGTAAAAAAATAAATAAAAATCATGGCAGTAGAAATCACAGATGCAAACTTTGACGAAGTAGTATTAAAATCAGATAAGCCAGTTGTAGTGGACTTTTGGGCCGCTTGGTGTGGACCTTGTCGAATGGTAGGACCAATCATTGAGGAAATGGCTGGTGAATATGACGGGAAAGCTGTAATTGGTAAAGTTGACGTTGATCAAAACCCTGGAGTATCCGCAAAATTTGGAATCCGCAACATTCCTACAATTATTTTTGTGAAGAATGGAGAGATTGTAGACAAATCGGTTGGTGCAGTTCCTAAAGCACAATTGACTTCAAAATTAGATGCGATTTTGTAATCAACTAAAGTATTGATAATAAGAAAAGTCCTCCAATTCCTTGCGAGGACTTTTTTATTGCGTTACAAAATACCATTTCATTCCTTTTCTCCTTTGCTGAGAAAATCCGTAAATCCACTTTTCTTCTGGATATAAAAAAGAAACCACGCGAGACCGCCAAGTTGTGATATCATAATTTTCTGGACACTCGATATGTATAAGATGAGCGGTGCTAACAGTTGTAAAAACACACTTCTCAGTAACATTCTTGATGTCACCGATTCGAACTTCTGAACAATCTTCTCCGTAGCAATCTAACCAATTATAAAATGCATTTACAGTTGTTAAACTATCCACAAACTGCCAACTTGTGTACACCAATGTGTCATCACCAGCCCGAATAAATGACTGTTCTCGAGAAATTGAAGTCAACCGATCTGGCAAATATTTTTGTTGCGAAACACCCTCTAAGAATACCAATAAACTGTCTGAATATGCAGCTTGTAAAGCATTTCTATATACAGTGTTGGAATCTTTTTCTAAGGGCGATTCAACATCGTTTGTCTTTGTGTACTCAATAGATTGAGGAAGTATCTCATCTAGGCTGACAGTTTCAACTTCTAGATTATCGCCACATGATATTAGGAACAATACAGTAATGAATGTATATCTTTTCATTAATTCAGTGAATTTATCGCTGTTATAACTTGTTCAAGTTGGACATTATTGACATCAAGGTGAGTTACCATTCGAATGGATTGACCACCAAACGGCATAACTAAGATTCCTTTCTGAGCGAGTTGTTCGACTTTATTATCTACTCTTACCTCTGGATTCAAGGTCGCTACCACTATATTGGTTTGGACCTCCAACACGGAATCCACCCAAGAGCATGCGTTCAACGTTCGTTCCAATTCTTTTGCTTTTCGATGATCCTCTTTTAATACGCTGATATTATTCTTCAAAGCATACAGTCCTCCAGCGGCAATAATACCAGCCTGGCGCATTCCACCACCATAAACTTTTCGTACACGGCGAGCACGTTGTATGAAATCTTTATCCCCAACAAGTACAGAACCAACCGGAGCTCCAAGTCCTTTGGATAAACAAATTGAAATGGAATCGAAATACCCACCATAGGTTCTGTAATCCACACCCGTTTCTACTAATGCATTGAATACCCGTGCACCGTCAAGATGCAGGGGTAACCCTTCTGATGTGCAAAGCGCTTTGATTCGTTTAATTTCTTCTGGATTATAAATTGCTCCTCCCCCTCGATTCATGGTGTCTTCTAGAGCTACAAGTGCTGTAATCGGGTAATGAACGTTATTTGAATCATTAATCGCTCCTTTCACATCCGGCGCATTTATTCTGCCGCGATCGGCGTCAAGTAACTTCACAGAAGAACCGCTATTCTTTGCTATTCCTCCCCCTTCATACTTATAAATATGTGCTTCTTTTGAACAAATTACTTCATCCCCAGGACGGCAATATACATTAATTGCAATTTGATTGGTTTGTGTTCCTGATGAACAATACAATCCTGCTTCCTTACCGAATAATTCAGCAGCGTACACCTCTAATTCATTTACTGTAGGGTCTTCTCCAAAAACGTCATCCCCAACTGGGGCACTAAACATATAATCTAGCATTTCTTTCGAAGGCTTCGTTACAGTGTCCGAACGCAAATCAATCGTATCATTTTTCATAATTATCCATTGAATCAGTAAATGCAAAAATAATATTAATCCGTTGGATAATTCTGACTACACTGCAATTCAAGTGATGATGATCAATGAACATCGGTAATTCGTTGTATTAAACAACATCTTGGCGATATTTTTCATTTTTGGCAGAAAAATTGTAAACTTGGTAAGTGGCAAAAACAAGGATTATGAAAAAGTTTCTCTATTTAAGTGCACTCGCAGGTATTGCAATGGCTGCAATGACGAGCTCTACTACCGTTAAATTTCCTACTGTAAAATCGAAAAGTTTTAAAACTGGTGAAAAGCTACGTTATCGTGTAACCTACGGTTTTGTTGATGCTGGAGAAGCAATTCTTACTGTAAAAGAAACCACAAAAAAAGGAGCTGGAAATCGTCCATTATATCACGTAAAAGGTGAAGGACGGACATTGGGAGGATTCAATATGTTTTTCAAAGTAGAGGATGTCTACGAATCCTATATCGATAAATCTGGTGCCTTCCCTTGGTATTTTGTTCGTCGAGTAGATGAAGGAGGTTTCATAAAGAATCAAGATTACACATTTAAGCAAGACAAACAACTCGTAAATAATGGAAAGAAAGACTTCAAAGTTCCTATGGGAATTCAAGACATGATGTCTTCCTTTTACTACGCTCGAACACTCGACTTTGGAAATATGAAGCCGGGAGATGTGACTGAGTTCAAATGCTTCATGGATGATGAAATCTATCCGCTAAAAGTTAAGTTCGTGGGTAAAGAGGAAATTAAAATTAGAAAAGGAACGTTTGATTGCTTAAAGTTTGTTCCTGTTGTTCAATCTGGACGTTACTTTGAAAAGGAAGATGATGTTGAATTCTGGGTGACTGACGATAAAAACCGAATCCCAGTATTGGTTAAAGCTAAAATCCCGGTAGGTACAATAAAAATGCACCTCGTTGAATGGGAAGGTTTAGTTGGTGAAATCGCTAAAAAATAAACACTATTTTACGGGTAATCGAACAAAGAAGGTGGTGCCTTCACCTTCTTTAGTTTCGAACCATATGTCCCCATCGTGATTACTCACAATTTGCTTCACCATGGCTAACCCAAGTCCTGTCCCCGTGGTCTTAGTAGTAAAATTCGGAATAAAAATTTTCTGTTGCTGATCTTCTGGAATTCCAACCCCATTATCTTGAACAGCTACTTCAACCTTTCCGTCGACTTTGTTCAATCGTATTTCAACAAACCCCTGTCGATCTTCTGGAATCGCCTGTAATGCATTTTTAATTAAATTATTAAACACGCGTAACATTAAATCTTTATCGGTAAATATTTCAATCATTTCACCTGAAGACACGACTGCAACCCCAGTTTCTTGATTGCCAAAAATTGCTGCCGCATTTGAAATCAATTCGACGAGATCTAGGTATTCCTCATTTGGTTTTGGCATTTTAGCAAAATTCGAAAATTCATTGGCTATTGCAGACAGCGCATTAATCTGCTCAACCAGGGATGCCGAAATTCGATCAATTTTAGCCTTAGCATTCGAATCAGACGGATCAAAAGAGCGCTGAAAATGCTGCAAAGAAAGCTTCATTGGTGTTAAAGGATTCTTAATTTCATGCGCTACCTGTTTTGCCATCTCTCGCCATGCAGATTCGCGTTCGGAACGCGCAAGCTGCATCGCTTTTATTTCCAATTCTTCTAACTTGTGGTTATATTCTCTTACCAATGCTCCGATTTCATCATTTCCGGAATAATCAATTGGTCGATTCTGTTTCCCTAACTCAATAGATTGAATACTTGCTTGAATCAGTCGCAAAGGCTGTGTGATCCAATTCGAAATAAATAAGGCTATAATCACAGTTACCACTAGTAACAAGACCGCTATATTAATAATCGTCACCAAAAATCCACTCAACTGGCTCTCATACGCATTCTGCTTGGCAAAGTGCTGTAAATTAAGGTAACCCAAAACCACTCCAGCTTTGTTTTGCAAAGGCAAGTAGGCAGATAAATAATCAAGTTCTCCGATATTCTCCTTGTGCACATATTCGCTGTATAACTCGTAATTTAGACTTCGATAAGCATCGGGATTCATTTGACGTGACACTATGCCTTTCTCGTATAATTTTGGTTGTGATGTGGACAACAATGCGCCATTGAGGTCATACAAATTAATATCTGTTGCAAATACTTTTGAAAACTTTTGCAAAATGTAGTCCATATAATCACCCAGTGCAATTCGACTTAATGTTTTATTTCCTCCAAGCTTTTGGTTGACCTCAATTTCTACAGAATGAATGCGCTCTTGAATACTTTCGTAGGTAAACGTGTCGTATTGATTCTTTACGAATGAACCCGTTACTGCTCCAAAGAGAATGAATGAACACGTTAACAATAAAATAAGAACCCCTTGAACTTTCGAAGAAAGACTCAACGAGGCGAACTTCAAACTCTGATGTTGAAAAAATATCAATTTAAACACAAGTGTTAGCAAGGAAAAGAATAAAAATAAATACGAGAAATTAGTTAAGTTTTCAAGTTGCGTTTTGACTGGCTTCGAAATTACGATAACATTCCCTTCATTATCGCTATACACGTAATGGCTAAGTCCATTACGAACTGATACGCGCTGATCAGGCGATAAGTCCTCCTTCAAAGCTGAATAAATCGTTGGGAAATTGTAAGCCCCAAATCGCATAACCAATTCGTCTTGATAATATCGAGCAATGGAATAAGACTCCAACTCATCCATAACTTGCGCCGAAGAATTAATTAAAATCCTGGGAAATCCAATTTGCTCGGGAATGCGTTTACTCTGTATTTTAACAAAGAGAAACATCTTCTCTTGTTCAAGAGGGATTTCTATCTTTCCGAGGTAGCTCAATCGGTCGAAATGATCAACGATCTGATAAAGGTCATGACTGAAGTCACTAGAACGACCATGTTTCTCGATAACGTTCTGGAAATATTCATAATTTTCTGTTTGTCCAACTTGACTTATTCCAAAATCGGTATTTGGACCCAATAGAAAAAATCGCATATCGTAGCGCTCCCAGAAATTTGATAAACAACATTCCAATAGCTGATTATTCATTGTGGAATTAGATACTTCACCACCATTCAAAACTTCTTGAACAACTGCGCTGGTTGCTATATTTTGACTTAATTCAATAAACTCAATTTCCGTAGCTGCGTCTCGATCAGAAATCAACTGATGAGCAAAAAGTTCACGCTTTTGATACTCATTAAGTTGGTTGTTTTCATATAAGTTATAAGCTGCGTAAACCGAGGTTAACGCAATAATCAAAACGATGGATGAAAAAGAAAAAACATGCTTTACGCGGTAATAAAAGTGAAGAATAACTCCAATCAAAATCGTTGGCCATAGTGAAGAAAACAACTGCGCATCACCCAAAAAGAGTTCCCACAAGAAAAAAAGAACTCCTGGAACGAACCACAATAACGCTAAATAATTCAATCTTAAATAGCGCGAATATTCAACTACCTTGTACACTATTAGGATATACAATAACAAGATGAAGCCAATAATAAACAAGGCCACAAAGGAATAAATGGTTAATGAGAACAACTGATCTACCTCTAACCCTATCGTACTATTCACAATTAAACTTTTGAACACGAAGCTGGCGACACTAGCCAAGGGAAATAGTCCGATGAAACTAACAACTATAATTCCTTTTTTGAATAGCCCTTTTTCAGACATATTTCCATCCAGGTACTTATATACCCACCATATGAGCACACCAATTAATGCTACATTCAATATGAGTTCTCCAAGATTAGGTAAGAGTTCAGAGCTCGCATATAAATTAGGATCAAATAGCTGAAAAGTATCGAACGATCGTGTAGAGTTGTACAACAATCCAACGCCTCTAAATGGAACCATAACACCAAAAAACAAGACAAACTTCAAATATGTATGCCCGATAAAAAAGTCTAGTAGTAATCCATACCCTATTGCAAATGCAACGAATCCAATCAGGTAAAAAAGAAAAATAAATAACTCTTGATTTTCGCTGATATTTTTCTCTCCCTTATGTAACAAATGAAAAATAACCTTACCCGACGAATCATAAATTGGATCACCTTCGTCTGATTCGATGTTTACGAACACATCAGAAGGCAAGTAAAGGTCGTTAACAAGTTGATTCTTTAGATGTCTATTCTCATAAGCATATTTGCTCTTCACCATCAAGCTTGAGAGAATAGTATATGGCCCAAGCGAGGTTGATTTAATGAAATAAAACCCATTACTCAATTGATAAAATCCAGAAGGCCAGTTTTGTTCAACAATGGGTCCTACATCAAGTGAGTTATTGGACCAATACATCAACGAATCATCTTGTACAAGGTAATGTTCTATTGCATCAGAAGGGTTGGTCTTATTCCAAATTTCCTCCAATGGGGTTTCCTCCACTTCTCCTAAAAATTGATCATGATTGGCTAACAGATTCCGCTCAACTTTTAAAATACTCTCCTGAAACCGATCGGTTTCAGCTGCGATGTCAGAAACATAAAATACGGAATACAAACTCCAAGAAATAAAAAAACTGACGACCGCAACGAATAGCCAAATATTCTTACGGAGTAATTTTTTCATAGCTGTTACGAATTCTTTGAAGGTTAATTTAAGAAATTATCGCTCTTTCCCTCATCAATTCCTTCAAATTCTTTAAAAGAAGTGCATAATCATGGTCCGCGCGACTGTCGTTGTGAAATATAAAATCAGCCTTCTGCTCATGGGGCGCAATGTACTTAGCGTAACAGGGCTTCACGTGTTGATTCCACTGGTAAAGAACGTCTTCACGAGAGTATCCTCTATTTTCCTGATCGCGGTACAACCTCCTGTCTAACTGGACCTGTAAATCTACATCTATAAAAATGCTGTAGTCTAATTCTTTAAAAACCTCTTCGTATTCAAAAACGAAAATACCTTCCACTATAATAAGTTCGGAAGGCTCTATCGTTATCAAAACATGTCGATTCTTACTTACGTTGAATTGATATTCTACCACGTCAATCGCTTCTCCTGAAACCAATTGAAGAAAATCCTTTACCAATTTTTCTCTATCCAAAGCGGTAGGCAAGTCAAAATTCACAATTCCTTTTTCATCTTGTTGCTGCAGCTGAATGGGCTTGTAATAATTATCCATCGAGAAAACAGAAGGCCTGAGCTCTTGAAAGTCTACTGCTAATCTTTTCAAAATGGTTGTTTTACCCGAACCACTTCCTCCACATATTCCTATCACCATGGTACTGCGTTTCTACTATTCAAAATCCAATGAAGCTGTTTTTCCGATACCGACAAGGCTAGTCGTTAAAAAACCTTCTGTCATAGGGTGAACAAAAATAGTAGAACTTTTGCCAAATTGAATAATCGATGGATTTTTCATGAATTGAAGGGTTGAGATTCCTGAGGGAAACTGAAATATCGAACTAGTAGATTCTACACGAGCATGAAAATTTTCTTCATTCACGCCTACTGCAATAAGTAGCGATTTTCGAATTTCCAGCAGCCCTACACTAATGGCATATTTATCTTTTTTATTTTTTGAAATTGGTTCATAAACCATTGGCTGATGAATGCCTTTCTCGTCAAATCGACTAATAATAAACTTACTTCCTTTCACGTCGAAGGTCAATGTATAAAATTGACCCGCTAAAAAATATCCGTAGGCTTTGGCTTTGTAATCCGCGAAACCCGATGAAATATAATAATCACCAGAAAAATGCATCGGGTTTAATGCCATGGAAATGGATTGCTGATCACTTAACGTAAATACTTGTGTGAACCCTTCTTCTCCTTTAGCTGAAAAAGGAATAAATTCAATGGTTGATTTACCTGCGCGATCAATCAAACGGGAGAAATAAACCTGTTCCTCATCGCTTCCTGCATATTTCAACATCGCTTCAGTATTTTCTTTAACTCCTTCCATGCTAGATGACAGTGTCTTAACAGCATAAGTTCGATGATTGTGGTGTGTTAGAAAGATGAATACGTTGTCGTACGATTTATCGCTTTTGTTTTCTGCTACAAACTGAAATACAAGAGCCCCGTTTGTATTTGCAACATCAACAAGTGTCAAATCCGTAGAGGATGAATACCCCAATTTCTTGGCATGTGTAAGTACTTCCAAATACGTTGATTTAACACTTCCGCCCATGTTGATTTGATGATAAAAGAGTTTATGGTTCTCGGGGACAAAATTGTCAAGAAAGTAAATGTAATTTGACTTGTGTCCAAGTATAAGCGAAGGATTGTCATTTTTGGGATAGAATTTCTCTTTCCACTGAGCTTCGCCTAATGTGTTCAACAAAATAACATTATAATCCTTTTGCCGAGAAGAAGGGTCCTTAGCTAACAATAAACTTCCAACTCCTTGCCATTCCACAGCATCGTGGAACGGATAGCTTTCCGAAGTAACATTTACTTGTCCAAATAATGTAAAAAACTGAAATACTGCAATTAACGTGAATAGCCGTCTCATAAAAATAAGTTTCTCGTGTGCAATGGAGAGACGAATGTACAATTTTTGTTCCGCAAAATTATCGATAGATTTATATTATTCGTACTTTACGCTTCAAAACTCCATAAATTCATCTAATGAAGACTTTTTTATTCATTTTTACGGCGCTGGTAGTCAGCTGCTCACTGTTTTTTACTTCGGAAATCGAAACCTTAGCCATTGGGGAACATGCTCCGCTTGTCGATTATAAAATGAATTCAACCCTTGGTGAAAAACTTTCGTTATTAGATATGAAAAAGGAAAATGGTCTTTTAGTTATCTTTTCTTGTAATACTTGCCCTTTCGTTGTTGGAGGAGGAAAGTTTGAAGGATGGGAAAAAGATTACAACACTATATCGGAAATGGTCAAGGCGAATAATATAGGAATGGTACTCGTTAATAGCAATGAAGCCAAACGCAAAGCAGGAGATAACATGAAGGACATGCAAGCAAGGGCAAAGAATCAAGGTTATGTGATGAATTACGTGCTTGACAAAAACCATATACTCGCGGATGCATTCGGTGCACGAACTACCCCTCATGTTTTCTTATTCGATAGTAGTATGACATTGATTTACACTGGATCCATTGACAATACATGGAACCCAGCAGAAACTGAGAAACAACCTTACCTTGAGAATGCAGTTCTCGAATATATTTCTAAACAACCACTATCGATTACTACTACTGCACCTAAAGGATGTAGTATTAAACGAAAAAGCTAAAAACAGACCCATGAAAAAACAATTACTCTTCGCAGCTATGCTGCTCGCTTCTGTCGGAAGTGCGTTTGCTCAAACCTTTGATATGGGAGAACCACTATCTTGGAAAGGTAAATTTCCAACAACTAAACAATTTCATCAGATGCCTGCTGTTGACGCAGCCTACCAGATGCATGTTGACTCCCTGAACAGAGTGAATGGATTTGACAAAATGTTACGGTTTGGATATGAACACCATGTTAACATTAATATACTCGATGAGGGAGTAGCTTTTACAACACCAAAAGGTGATCGAGTAGTACAGTATGCAATATCCTGTCCAAATGCGGTGTCGGTAAACCTGATTTTTGACGTATTCGAATTAGCCGAAGGAACTACTCTTCATCTATTCGACAAGGATCACCTTCAATACATCGGGGCGCACACTTCCAAAAACAACAATGAAAACAGAATGCTTGGAACAGAGTTGATCAAAAGTGACAACATGATTATTGAAATCGTGGAGCCCCAAGCTGTTATTGGTCAATCTCAATTGGTATTAGGTACAATAGTTCATGGATACAGAGACCTTGAAGTCATGGCAAAAGCGCTCAATGACTCTGGAGATTGTAACATCGACGTGAACTGTCCTCAAGGAGCTGGATGGGAATTACAACGGAATTCAGTAGCCATGATGGTTTCTGGAGGTGGGTTCTGCACTGGAAGCTTGGTGCACAATACATCAGGTACAATTATTCCTTATTTCATCTCTGCGAACCACTGTGGTACAAACCCAGGTGGATGGACCTTCCGTTTTCGTTGGGAAACACCTACTAACGGCGTAAGCTGTGCTACAACGGCAAACTCTGTAAACGGCCCAACCAACATGAATGTAAACGGTGGAGTCCTTCGTGCTGCCAATTCAAATGCTGACTTCACGTTAACAGAATTGAATACAGCTCCTAACCCAGCATGGGGGATTTACTACAATGGATGGGATGCCACAGATGCAACAACGAACACCCGAGCCACGGGTATTCATCATCCAAGTGGGGATATTAAGAAAATTTGCCACTCCGAAATGGCACCAACGAAACAAACAACAAATTTTAACGGAAATCCTAATGCTCAAATGTGGCGCGTTGCTTCGTGGACAGAAGGGGTTACAGAGCCTGGATCATCAGGATCCCCACTTTTCAATCAAGATGGCCGTGTAATTGGTGTATTATCTGGCGGTGCTGCGGCTTGTAGTGGAACTTCCAACAATGGCCAATATGACATCTACGGGCGTTTCGGAATTGCTTGGGACGCACTCGCTCCGAGCAACAGTCAACTAAAATTTTGGTTAGATCCAGGAAACACGGGTAATGAAATTATTGACGGTGTAGATCCAAATCAAGCTTCAGTTCAATATGATGCGAGCATTGGAAACCTACAAAATGCAACAGGTATCATCTGTGGTGATGGTACACAGCCAGTCGCACGTATTACTAATTCAGGTTCTGAAACATTAATTTCTGCAACAATTGTCTACTCCTATAACGGAACGAATACGGCATTAAACTGGACTGGAAGCTTAGCAACGAACCAATTTGAAGATATTCAACTTCCTTGGATGTTTGCAGTAGATGGAAATAATACGGTTTCTGTGACAGTAAGCAATCCAAATGGTCAATTAGATGAAAATGCAGCAAACAATGTTATCGCGTCAACATATATCGCCGTAATCGAAGGAGAATTTGTTACTCTAGATCTTACATTGGACTGCTACGCTGAAGAAATTTCATGGAGCATTGAAGATGCCGCTGGTCTATCATGGTATTCTGGGGGAGGATATGCGAATCCTAACCCTTTGAATCAGACAACGCTAATTTCAGAATCTATGTGTCTTGCTGATGGTTGTTACGACCTCATACTGAATGATTCTTATGGAGATGGTATGGGGGGAGCTCAGTGGGCGCCAGACTGTGAGTTTGACGGAACTATGCAGTTATCTAGGAATACAAATGGACAGGTATTAGCTGAACTAACAGCTACAGATGCTGACTTCGGAAGTACAATTTCGTTTAATTTCTGTGCACAGAACTTGGCGAACTTAGCCTATGAGACAATGGTGAACAACATTAGTCTTTATCCTAACCCATCGAAAGGAGCTTTCACTATTCAAATTCCTGGAGTTGAAGGGGAAAAAGTCATTACCTTACTCGATGTAACCGGAAAAGTAATTGGTTCACAAACGACTTCTTCTGACGTTGTTGAGTTTAACGAAAGTTCATTAAAATCAGGTGTCTACCTTGCTTCTATTCGAACTCTTTTAGGTACGGTAACACGTAAGTTCATCGTAGAATAACCATTTCAAGTTCAGATAAAAGGCCGTTCTTTAATTATGACGGCCTTTTTTATTCATCGTAAATTTTACCTATTGCATTCATAAAACGCGGAAAATACTCACTTAACTGAAGCATACTACATCTACCAAATATCATAATAAATGATTACAGCTCCAGAGTTGTGTTACTATGGATCAGTACTTCAAACCGTAGAAATGAGTGAACGTGAGGGTAAATTTAGATACTTAAAGCGCGAATCATGCAATGAAACCATTTTGAAATATCGATGAGCTACTCACCCAAAAGAAGAAATACCTAAAATTCGTAAGACTCAAAATTGAGATATTCGCTTAATAAAGAAAATATTCTAGGAATTCATTTTCATGGGGAATTAATCACTCCGTAGACGGTAAAACTACGGTGAAAATTGTTTTCTCAGCACTTGATGAAAACTCCATTTTACCGTAATGATCAATAATGATCTTTGACACAATACTAAGTCCTAGACCAGTTCCATTGTCTTTTTTAGTTGTAAAATACTTTTTGAATATTTTGTCTTTTACTGCAGTAGGTATCTCAGGGCCATTATTCTCAAAATGAATATAAATTTTTCCTTCAATTTCTTCACTGTAAATGGCTATTTTTTTCTGTCTAGTTTGATTTTTTACCGTATCCAATGCATCCAATGCATTTTTTAATAAATTGGACCATACTTGATAGATTTCAGTTTCTATTCCGTAAATTGAGTGAGATGAATTTATATCAACAGAAAAGATTAAATTATCTTTAAATCGAAATTTAAATAGCGTTTCTAAAATACTCATTGACTTACGGAGATTAATCTTTTGTTTATCGTCATCAATATTTTGCTTTATAAACTTATTTAGATTGGAAATTACTGAAGTAGATTGTGTGACAGCCTGATTTATTCCACTAATTAATTCCATTGCAACCAGGTAATCCCCAACTAATGGAATTAATTTGCCAACATTAGGCAAATCTAACAATTGATAAATAATTTCTTTTTGCGCTACACCCATGCCTATTGAGGCTATATCTTTCGCCAGAGGAATATATTGTTCTAATCGCTGTTCACTCAGAGCTTCCTCAATTTTCTTTGTCTCATAATTTACCCAAGAATTACGTGGAAATGGGTTTACTCGTTCCGTTAAATTCAAAATTTCAGAAAGGACAACAGAGACTTCTTTGGTTAAATATTGCGATTGAGCATTTATTTGAAATAATAATTCTCTAACACTATCGTTGGACGCTTTAATAGATCCGAGTGGAGTGTTTAAATCATGGGCTATACCTGATGAAATCTCACCAAGCAGCACAAGCTTTTCCTGACCAATTAATGAATTGGACATCTCTAAGTTGGATTTTGTCTTATCGAGCACTTTCTTCTCGAGATCTTCATTCAAACGAATCAGTTCACTATTTTTATTTTTAATCTCACCCGAAATTTGATCAATTTTTTCTTCAAGACGATTTTTATATTCATTGTTTTCCTTCTGCAAATTTTGTAATTTATTCTTGAGCGAAAAAAGTGCATTGTTAAGTTCATCTAACTCAGTTTTACCGGAAACTAAGGTGATATCTACGGAATAATTCTGATTCTCTAATTCTTGAGCGATACTAACAGCGCGATAAATGGGTTTAGTCAAAAACCTTAATGATAATGCAAACAAAATAATAGTTGCTATAATGGAAACAACGATCAAATATCTGAAAGGTGCATTAAGATTAGACAAGATAATTTCATCATTTGAAGCAGAGGTGGTTATAATTATACGACCAGAAATTAATTCTGAATTAAATTGGGATTCACTGTAGATTAAAGAATCTGACCTTTCCAATGCAATAGGAAAAAAGAAGTCTGGATAACAAGCAAATACCGCAGAAGAATCTGTTCCCTCATTCGTAGCATTCAAATCCTCGACAATAGCAATATATTCAAATCCACTTTTCATGGATATAGTAGAAACCAAATACTCAACGAGTGCAAAATCTTCATTAATGATGGCTTGTTGAATAACTGCGGAAGCAACCCAAGCGCTATTTTCAAACTCCTCTCTTGTATGATCTTGAAGTAAACTGCGTTGTTCAGAATTGAAGTAGTAACCTAAGGGAATAGAAATTAGTAGCCCGATAAATCCAAAAAGAATCCAAACCTTAAACGCCGCAGAGTTCCAAATTCTATTCCTTTTCAAAACTATTTATTTGAATCGTGGTAATATTCTGTGATCCTGTATAATCATACAAAATAGCAATTGAACTAGGATTTTCTCGAACAAAATCAATCATCATCTGGTTCGAATTAAAATAAATTGGTGGGTTTGCTCTTCCTTGAAATACAATACTCAACCAATACCGCCGGAATGAGTTTAACGAAGATCCTGAAATAAGACGGGCGACCTCTTCTGCACCCTGAAAATCAGTTGTGGGAAGTACGACAACTATGGTATTATTACTTGGATCAACCTGTTTCTCCCCTAAAAAAATATCCTTTAATTCACTTAAACTCATGGCGTTCATTGTTATTGAATTCCCGATTACCGTAAATTTTTCTGAACTTGATTGTGAAATTCCTGATATGGAAACAAACAAAATTACAATCATCAAAAGAAAACTTCTAGATAGCATAAGATAATTGCATTTTAAGTTCATACTTTTCTTGCAACTTTGGAATATTATCGAATCCTTCGAATAACCCACCATATCTTTCGAACTGCACTTTTAAATTCAATTTATCGCTAAATTCCCAACGAAATCCTAAAGAATATTTCAATGCATTCGTTCGTTGAGTATGGAGTTCTTTATCAGAAGTAATTAATGCATCAAGCATTACATATGGGATGTATTTCTCTTTAATCCTATAACCAGCGTAAATATAGTTGGTATAATTGATGGATAGACCCAATGAATCTGTCCTTGATCCAATGATTGCAAATTCATTTAATAATTCAAACTTGGTTTGAAAACGGGCAACTGAAACATAAAATTGATTCAACGAAACTGCTCCTTTGTACATATGATTGTGAAAGGGTCCTGAATGGGCATGTGGACCATTTGTATTAGTGGGAAGAAAATCATTATTAAATCCAGCCATGATTCGTGTTCCGAATTTCGGTTTAATATGAACAGATGCATTGTAGGAGAAATTAAATCCACTACTCGAAATATCTGAACTTTCCATTCCGTTGGCAACTTGAAAATCATAACCAAATTTATATTTTCCAATGTCTTGTCCTTGCAGACGTATTCCTAATGAGTGAATGGGTACGAAAAAACTAAAATTTAAAGGCCGATCAATTGTTGGAAAGAAAATTCTTCCATGGTGAAAAACATCATTCCAATAATTTAGTGCTGTATGCATTTTTCCAACAAGTAAATAATGTTTCTTGTGATAGTTGTACCGTATACGAGCACGCTCGATACTTGCGAGAAAACCGGATGATGACGAGGCACTTCCTTTAAACACAAATTCACCCAAAAAAGAAACCTTATCTGATAATTTCCCTGTAACAAACAAGTCATGCTCACCTAAAGTAAAACTTCCGAAATCATCTTGACCTGTTGAATCATTTGGGTAAAAATTATTTTCATACCCCAAGTGTCCAAAACCATTTACTTGTATCTGGCGCTGAGCGATTAGCGTTGAAAAACTAATAATAGAAATAGAAACAAATAAATAAACTTTCATAAACTTAATTTTGCTGGAATAGGGAGACAATGATTGATTTTTTCTAATAAATCCAATTTTTCCCAAGGTTTACTAATGTAATATTCCAAAAGGTTATCCTCAACTAAATCTGAGACTAGTGACGCCGAGGAATTTCCTGAGAGCATGATGCACCTACAAGCCGGAAAATGTTGTTTTAAGGTGCGAATAAATTGATCGCCTTGCATTTTCGGCATTTGAAAATCGACAAGGCAAAAGCTTATATCAATGTTATCTCGAGCATAATTCTTGAGTTCATGCATGGCCTCCAAAGGATCATCAAAACTCTCGACAACATGCACGCCTTTGTTCGCAACGGAATTGATCTGGAATTTTGCAACAGTGTTAATTATGTTGTCATCATCAATACAAAAAATCCCATATTTCTTCATTTTTTTAATTTGGTAGTGTCAAATATAAAAAAATAACGATAACCACAAGGTTCTGGGAAATTTTATTTTAACAGTATTATGTCTTCTTTATTGAGTTTCGTACGTATAGAAGCAACAATTAAAACCTAAATTCCTTACATTTATGTAATCTAGTGAGATGATACCCTTAACACTCAAAATATAAAGACATTATCGATTACTTACTTCTGATTTAGACGGCATCGAATGAGCTAAAAAGTTCTTTACAAATACAGTAGATTATTTAATTTGATTAAAATATGCGAAGAGTAACTCTGCTTTAGAACGTCCAACTACTGACTCAATTTCTTTAAAAGTAGCATTCTTTATGGATTTAAAAGTCTTAAAATGGAGCATCAATTCCTCCTCTGTTTTCGGACCAATTCCTTTTACTTGAGATAACTCAGAAACAAAAGCTGACTTGCTACGCTTATTTCGATGGTGCCTTATCCCAAAGCGATGGGCCTCATTGCGCATGTACTGAATAACCTTCAAGCTTTCACTCTTTTTATCTAAATAAATTGGCAAACTGTCTCCCGGAAAAAATATTTCTTCAAGTCGCTTCGCAATTCCAATAATGGGTATTTTACCATACAAACCTAATGATCGCAGTGCATCGATCCCTGCGCTGAGCTGACCTTTCCCTCCATCAACAATTAACAATTGGGGCAAGTCTCCCCCACCTTCAAGCATACGTTTATATCTTCTATAAATTGCTTCCCTCATTGAGGCGAAATCATCCGGACCCTCCACGGTTTTAATGTTGAAATGGCGATAATCCTTTTTACTCGGCTTTCCATTTTTGAAAACAACACAGGCAGAAACTGCATTCGTTCCTTGAAAATTAGAATTGTCGAAACACTCCATGTGAATCGGTAATTCTTGTAAACGAAAATCCTTTCGAATTTTCTGTAATATCCGTTCAGTATGCACCTCCGGATTTTTTAAACGCTCTTGCTTGTGTTTTTCGAGTTTATAAAATTTTGCATTTCTTTTGGACAAATCCAATAAATGTTTCTTATCTCCCCGTTGAGGAGCAAAAAAGTGGACGCCATCCATTTCAAGTTCATCCAAACTTTCAACAAGCACTTCTTTAGATTGACTATCAAATTGAAGACGCATCTCTGTTAGAACAAATGCAATTATTTCAGATCGAGATTCCGACAACTTCTTCTTGACCTCCACAGTATGGCCATGAATAATTGCTCCGTTACTAATTTTTAGGTAATTTACAAAAGCTCGATTTTCGTCGTCCTCCAATGTAATCACCTCTACTTCGTGAATAGTTGGAGAAACTACTGTTGACTTCGCTCGATACTTCTCCAGTGTTGTAATCTTGTTCTTAATTAATTCAGCTTCTTCAAATTCGTAATTTTGAGCTGCCAACTGCATGCGTTCTTTCAGCAGGCGAAGCACTGAAGCAATATTCCCCTTTACAATATGTTCAATCTGTGTAATGTATTCATCATAGTTTGCTTTTGCTTCCGCACCTACACAAGGCCCTTTGCAATTTCCAATGTGGTATTCCAAACATACTTTAAACCTTCCTTCTCTTATTTTGGTAGGCTGTAGGTCCAACGAGCACGTCCTCAATGGAAATAAATCCTTCATTAGCTCCAATAAAGTGTTCACAACCTTAACAGAAGGGTACGGACCGAAATATTTAGATCCATCACGAACGACTTTTCGTGTGGTAAAAACACGCGAAAAAGGTTCATTCTTAATACAAATCCAGGGGTATGTTTTATCGTCCTTTAGCTGAATATTATAACGGGGCTTATATTTTTTGATTAGGCTATTTTCGAGTAACAATGCATCTGTCTCCGTATCCACAACGATGTAGTGAATATCCACAATTTTGCGCACCAAAACACGTGTTTTCGCGATATCATGATGCTTTGTAAAATAGGAGGCAACCCGTTTCTTAAGGTTCTTTGCTTTTCCCACATAAATAATGGTGCCCCCTTTGTCAAAATATTGATAGACCCCTGGTTTTTCAGGAAGAGATTTTAGTTTTTCCGACAGTGGGTTATTGTTCTCCATCTTATTCACAAAGTTAACCAAACATTTATTCAATCCGAAGTTGTGAAAAGATTAAACAAAAGTCTTCTTCAAATGCAAAATGTGGCAATATTTTTATCGGCTACGAATCTGAAAAGTCAACAAAAATTAAATCCTTTTTTTACGAAGTAACTCATAGAAAATTGTAGTTTTGTTCTTCCGAAATTGTACAATTGATATGGATAAAGTATCGTATATAGGTAACGCAGATGTGAATGCGATTGATGAGTTATACAACTCTTTCAAGAAAGACCCTGAAAGTGTAGACATTGGATGGAAAAAGTTCTTCGAAGGTTTTGAATTTGCTCAAACAAACTACGAGGGAGGTGGTGTACCTGAAAACTTCCAAAAAGAATTTAAAGTAATTAACCTCATAGAGGGTTATCGTTCTCGCGGTCATCTGTTTACGAAAACTAACCCGGTACGTGAACGCAGAAAATATTCGCCAACGCTAGCAATTGAAAACTTTGGTCTTTCAGAAGAAGATTGGAACACTGAATTTGAAGCTGGAAATGAGATTGGTATTGGCCGAGCGACACTTCGCGCGATTGTTGACCACCTAGAGGAAGCATATTGCGAAAGTATCGGAATAGAATTCCACTACATTCGTGACCCAGAGCGTAAGGCATGGTTCATGAACAAAATTGAACTCGACAATCGTCCAAAATTTTCGATCGACGACAAAAAAGACATCTACCAAAAATTAAGTGAAGCGACCTTGTTCGAACAGTTCCTGCAACGTAAATTCGTAGGTCAAAAAAGGTTCTCTGTGGAAGGTGGAGAAGCCCTTATCGCTGGTCTTGATCGCCTAGTACGCAAAGGTGCGTCACTGGGTGTTGAAGAATTCGTAATGGGTATGGCCCATCGTGGTCGTTTGAACACACTAGTAAATATCTTCGACAAGGATGTTGAAGAATTATTCGGTGAATTCGAAGGAAAAGAATTTGATGACGACGATTCATTTGATGGGGATGTAAAATACCATTTAGGTCAAACCAGACACATTGAGGTAGATGGTAAAAAAGTACAATTAACACTAGCTCCCAACCCCTCACATTTGGAAGCTGTTGATCCAGTAGTGGAAGGAATTGTACGTGCCAAAATTGATGATTACCTGAAAGACGAAAATAAAATAGTACCCATTCTCGTGCATGGTGATGCTGCCATTGCCGCGCAAGGTGTTGTATATGAAGTGATCCAAATGGCACAATTGCAGGGATACCGAACTGGTGGAACAATACATATTGTAGTGAACAACCAAGTTGGTTTTACAACAAATTATTTGGATGCACGTTCTAGTACGTATTGTACGGATATCGGAAAAACGACGTTATCTCCAGTCTTCCATGTCAATGGAGATGATGTAGAAGCTGTTGCTCAAACGTTTTTAATTGCCTTAGAGTACAGGCAACAGTTTAATCGTGATATTTTCATCGACCTACTGTGTTATAGAAAATATGGTCACAATGAAGGAGATGAACCAAAATTCACGCAACCTAAATTGTACAAAGCAATTGCAACTCACCCTAATCCGCGGGAGATTTATGAAGCTAAGTTAATTCAACAAGGAACTATCGATCAAGCGCATGCTGATGCAGTTTCTACGAACTTAAATACACGCCTTGAAACTTATTTTGAAGCTGCAAAAAAACAGGAAAAAGTAAATGTCACGAATTTCTTGGGCGACTTATGGAAAGATTTCTCCAGAGGGAAAGAAGAAGATTTCGAATATTCTCCAGTAACTGGAGTGCCTGAAAAACGATTGTTAGAATTAGGGAAAAAGTTAGCGACACTTCCCGACGATAAAAAGATTTTCAGAAAAGTACAGAAGTTATTTCAAGACCGGTTGAACATGTTAGAACATGACAACTTGGATTGGGGAATGGCCGAAATGCTTGCTTATGCAACCTTATTAGTAGAAGGTCACCCAGTTCGTATTTCTGGACAAGACGTGGAACGCGGAACTTTCTCTCACCGTCACGCTGTGGTTAAGACGGAAGATGATGAAGAAGAAATCATCACGTTGAATTTATTGGAAAAAGAACAAGCTGAACTTTCTATTTACAATTCGCTACTTTCTGAGTACGGCGTTTTAGGATTTGACTACGGATATTCGTTGGCACAGCCCAATGGACTAACGATTTGGGAAGCTCAGTTCGGTGATTTCATGAACGGTGCTCAGATTATGATTGACCAGTTTATCTCCGCTGGTGAGGACAAATGGAATATTCCGTCTGGGTTAGTGATGCTACTTCCGCATGGATATGAAGGACAAGGGGCCGAACACTCTTCTGCACGTTTAGAGCGTTACCTGCAATCGTGCGGTGATTTAAACATGCAAATTGTTAACGCTACAACTCCTGGGAACCACTTCCATGCGTTGAGAAGACAAGTAAAAAGAAATTTCAGAAAACCACTCGTTGTTTTCTCACCAAAAATGATACTACGTTATCCAAAAGCGGTTTCTTCGCTGAAGGAATTAGCTGAAGGCGGATTTCAAGAAGTGATTGATGACCCTAAAGGACTGCACAAAACTGCAACAACGGTTGTGTTGTGTTCCGGAAAGGCATACTACGACTTCATGGAGGAGGCAGAGTCGAGGGGAGTTGATAATATGGCGTTCGTACGTGTTGAACAACTCTACCCGTTGCCTAAAAATCAGATTGATGCTATATTGGCAAAATATAAAAAAGCTGAAAACATTGTTTGGGCACAAGAAGAGCCAGAGAACATGGGTGCTTGGACGTTCATGGCAATGAACATGCGCCACATCGACTTAAAATGTGTTTCCATTCCTGCCTCCGCGGCACCGGCAGCTGGAGCGAAAGAAATACACCTCCGTCGTGTGAAAAAATTATATGAGAACTTATTTCAATATGCAGGTGAGCCTGCTAAATAACTTTAATTAAAACAGAGATCATGTCAGTTTTAGAAATGAAGGTACCGAGTCCGGGGGAATCTATCTCGGAAGTAGAGATTGCTCAATGGTTGGTATCGGATGGCGATTACGTGGAGAAAGACCAAACAATTGCCGAAGTTGATTCAGATAAAGCAACATTAGAGCTTCCTGCAGAAGCCGCTGGTATCATTACACTCAAAGCAGAAGAAGGCGATGCAGTCGCAGTCGGACAAGTTGTTTGTTTAATTGACACCGCTGCGGAACGCCCGGCTGGTGCTGCCGCTCCAAAAGCAGAAAGCAAACCTGCTGAAGTGAAAGAAGTAGCTGAAGAAGCTCCTAAGAAAGAAGAAGTAAAACCAGATCCTGCACCAACTCCGAAAACGGAATCGTATGCAACTGGAACGGCTTCTCCTGCTGCTGCTAAAATTATGGCAGAAAACGGGGTAAAAGCCAACCAAATAAAAGGAACTGGTCGCGACGGCCGCATCACAAAGCACGATGTTGTTTCTGCGATGGCTGCTGGATTTGCTACAGAAAGTACTGCTGGATGGGGTGGAACGCGCGATAAAGAAGCTAAACGTATGTCCATGCTTCGTCGTAAAGTAGCAGAGCGCTTAGTTTCTGTAAAAAATGAAACGGCTATGTTAACTACTTTCAACGAGGTAGACATGAAGCCCATCATGGACTTAAGAAATAAATACAAAAAACAATTTGCTGAACACCATGATGTAAACCTTGGGTTTATGTCCTTCTTCACGAAAGCGTGTACGGAAGCATTGAACTTATTCCCTGCAGTCAATGCACAGATTGATGGAGATGATATGATTATGCATAATTACGCAGATATAGGTATTGCTGTTTCTTCTCCAAAAGGATTAATGGTTCCGGTTGTGCGCAACGCGGAGCAAATGTCTCTTGCGGAAATTGAAGCGGAAATTAAGCGTTTGGCAATTAAAGCACGTGATGGAAAAATCACTCCAGATGAAATGACAGGGGGAACCTTCACGATTACGAATGGAGGTGTTTTTGGATCGATGATGTCGACTCCAATCATCAACCCGCCACAATCTGCCATCCTTGGTATGCACAACATCGTTGAGCGTCCAGTAGCAATTGATGGAAAAGTGGAAATCCGTCCAATGATGTACTTAGCATTATCTTACGACCATAGAATCATCGATGGTAAAGAATCAGTAAGCTTCCTCGTGAAAGTAAAAGAAATGTTAGAAAACCCAGAAAGAATGATCTTCGGCGGTAAAGACCCGTATGAAGTATTGTTGGGATTGTAGAAGATCCTTTGTAACAAACATAGATTATTAAAAAAACCGTAGGGGCGAAAAATATTTCGCCCCTACGGTTTTTTTCGTTTCCTGAATTCCCCTAATACAAAAAGTTATGATAAGGATACCGCTCCTGAAAAATGGATTTTACCTCTTCATAAAGAACAGACTTAAACTCCTCAATATTCTCCTTATGCTCCGCTGAAATGAAAACTACCTTGGTATTGTTCATACGGGCCATCCATTGTTTTTGAAGTTCTTCTAAGCTGTAATTCGCTGAGGTTTTTTCTTGAATATCGTCTTCTTCTAATGGAGTGTATGTATAGGCATCAATTTTATTGAATACCAAAATTGTTGGTTTATCAGTTTTGTCTATTTCTGCTAATGTCTCATTGACTACCCGATAATGATCTTCAAAGTTCGGATGCGAGATGTCTAAAACATGTACCAACACATCTGACTCTCTCACCTCATCTAAGGTGGACTTAAACGACTCTACCAATTGATGCGGTAGTTTGCGAATAAATCCAACCGTATCGGAAAGTAGAAAAGGTAAATTTTCAATCACTACTTTGCGCACAGTTGTATCAAGGGTAGCAAATAATTTATTCTCCGCAAATACTTCAGATTTACTGATCATGTTCATGATGGTGCTCTTTCCGACATTGGTATACCCAACAAGTGCCACACGAACCAGCTGACCGCGATTTCCACGTTGAATCGCTTTTTGCTTGTCGATATCTTCCAGTTTCTTTTTGAGTAAACTGATTTTTTGCTTGATAATACGACGGTCGGTCTCAATCTGAGTTTCCCCAGGCCCACGCATACCGATTCCACCCTTTTGACGTTCCAAGTGGGTCCACATTCGCGTTAAACGCGGTAACAAATATTCGCATTGTGCTAATTCAACTTGGGTTTTGGCGTGTGATGTACGCGCCCTAGATGCAAAAATATCGAGAATCAAATTACTTCTATCCAAGATTTTCATTTCTAGGATACGCTCAATATTACGCAGCTGTGAAGGTGTTAAATCATCGTCAAAAATGACCATATCGATCTCATTCTCCACCACAAATTGGCGAACCTCCTCTATCTTACCTGTTCCCAAAAAGGTTTTTGGATGCGGTGTTGGGAGCTTTTGTAAAAACTTTTTAATGGTTACTGCTCCGGCAGTTTCAGCCAAAAACTCCAACTCATCAATATACTCAAACGCCTGCTGCTCTGTAATATCTTGCGTAATCACACCAACCAGCACAGCGCGCTCTCCAGTCACCCCTTCTGCTATCTTCCCTACTTCCATTAATTGCGCAATGATTTTACATATTCTACTAGTGCAGGCAACTCTTCCTCACTAATCAGCGATTGATAGGCAGCCATTCCTTTGTCTGAGCCATAAAGAATCATCTTCCGTATGGCGTCATCTTCTATACTACTTTTCGTTAAATCAGGTGCTTGTCCCACCATTCGATCCCCTTTTGGGCCGTGGCAACTTGTGCAATAATATTGAAATACCTTTTCACCGTTGACCTCCCCCGTTTCAGGATTAACCATAGACGGTTGCTCACATGAACCAAGTGCTATTAGTCCAGAAACAACAACGAAGAAGACTCCTGCTTTCTTCATTTCATGCTCCGATTAGAAATACCCTAAGCCGAGTTCTGGATAGATAAATGGCCAAGGAATAGCAATGAAAATCAAGATCAATCCTAATCCATAATACCGTACAATCAATTTGTGTTTGTAGCTATCCATGGCGTGATTCTCCGCTTTCTTTCTTCCGGCAGTAATAAACACAATCGCCAACAACATCATTAAGATGTGTTCTACAGCGAAGAAATGATGCGGAGCTGTTCCTCCTCCGACCCAATCCGAAAAACCTACTTTATCGCCAAAAAAGTACAACACCAATCCAATCAAAAGTTGAATATGCAAGGTCACCATAGCAAAAAGGTTAATCATTTTATCCTTTTTAGCATATTTACCTGATTTCATATTGGAAAATGCATTCACCAAAGCAATTACTAATAAAAGTAACGCGATGTATCTCAATCCTGAATGCGCATGTACTAATCCTGTCATAATTCAATTTTTCCCAAAATTAGCTTTTTTTTCTTCATCTAGTTTGAAAATTGAATATTAAGCCTAATCATCCCCCGAATTTTTCAGCAGGTGGTGAAAGACTTTTGACGTTCCGACTTAACAACTATCAACTAAATTCATTACTTTCGACCTCATAAATACGCTCGACACATGCATACATCTAGGTCCCTTACAGTCGTTTTTACATTCTTCACGCTCGTTTCCTTTGGCCAATTACCTGTTCCAACAAATGGAGTCAAGGATTCCAAAGCTGAAATTATCGCCTTAAAAAATGCGCGAATCATTGTTTCCTCAGAGAAAATCATTGAAAATGGAACTTTAATTATTCAAAAAGGACGAATTACGCAAGTTGGCGCGCTCGTCACGATTCCAAAAGGAGCAGTTGTAATTGACATGACGAATAAAACCATTGTTCCAGCGTTCATTGAAAGCTACTCAAACATTGGGTTGCAGGACCCACAAAAAGCCCCTTACAACCCACGGCCTCAGTTGGAATCGAATAAAAATGGCCCATTTTATTGGAATGAATCTATTCAACCAGAAGTAAATGCTGCTGAATTATTTAAAGTGGATGCCAAATCTGCCAAAAAAATGCAGGAAATGGGATTTGGAATTGCCATAACGCATGTTCAAAATGGTATTATGCGAGGTACAGGAGCAGCAGTCGCGTTAGGAAATATTCTCGATCATCAAGCTGTAGTGAGTAATGAAGTCGGTGCGTTTTTCTCTTTTAAAACAGGGAATTCTCGTCAAACGTATCCGAGTTCTCAAATGGGTTCGATTGCTTTATTCCGCCAAGCTATGTATGACGCCGAATGGTATAAAAACCATGCAAAGGGCGCAGTGAATCTATCTTTAGAGGCGATTAATAAACAAAAAGAGGGATACCTCGTTTTTGAAGTAGATGATCAGCTCGAGGCACTTCGCGTGAGCAAGTTGGCGGACGAATTTAACGTGCAGTTCACAGTAGTTGGAGCCGGAAATGAATACGAGCGTATCAATAAATTTAAAGACAAAAAAATAACGTTCGTTATTCCTATTGATTTCCCAGAAGCGTATGACGTAAAAGATCCTTTTGTTTCACGTCAAATTCCGTTGAGTGATTTAAAGCATTGGGAATTAGCTCCGTCTAATCCATATTTCTTAGCAAAGAATGACATGGAGTTTGCAATTACTTCGAAAGGCCATCAAAAAGCCAGTGATTTCTGGAAACACCTACATTTGGCCATAGCTAGAGGACTAGCTCCAGAACAAGCCCTAAAAGGGTTAACCGAAACTCCTGCTCAATTATTCGGGCTCGAAGATTTCGGTACCCTTGAAGAAGGAAAATGTGCAAGCTTCTCCGTATTCGACAAACATCCTTTCCTGCATACGGATGCTACAATCCTTGAATCTTGGACATTGGGCGAACAACTCATTTTGAACAAACAAATGGTAATGGATATTCGTGGCCGTTACAACCTAAATATCGACGGTGACATCTATTCCATTAAAATTGAAGGATCGAAAAGCAAACCGTCAGGTACCATTCAATTTATTGGTAAGAAATTAGATTCTGTGACCAATACACTGAAAAACGATACCGTCAATGGAAAAGCATTCATTGCTATTGATGGACATGATGTAAGCATTCACTTTAACCTGCACACTGAAAAACAAAATGGAGCATTCACGCTTCATGGAAAGTTCACAGAAAAACTAGGGGTTTTTGAAGGACAAGGTCAACTTCCGAATGGAAAATGGGCACGTTGGTCAGGTATCAAAAATGAAAAGCCAGATACGTCAAAGGATAAAGATGCTAAAATAGTACTAGACACATTGTCACAGCGTATGATTTGGTACCCGAATATGGCGTTCGGAGATACAATTCTTCCTGCAAAGCAAACTTATGTTTTGCGCAACGCTACTGTGTGGACCAATGAAAAAGAAGGAATCCTTAAAGATGCTAACGTGATCATTAAAGACGGAAAAATCGATTATGTTGGAAGCGCTAATTTTAGTATACCAGCTGGAGCGATTGAAATTAATGCGAAAGGTATGCATATCACCTCTGGAATCATCGACGAACATTCCCACATCGCCATCAGTAAAGGTGTGAATGAAGGTGGTCAATCCAATTCCGCGGAAGTAAGTATTGGACATGTGGTTCGAGATAACGACATTAATATTTACAGACAATTAAGTGGTGGAGTAACAGCTGCACAATTATTGCATGGATCAGCAAACGCGATTGGTGGGCAATCTGCTCTGATTAAATTAAAATGGGGATCTGCTCCAGAAGATATGTTAATCCCAGACGCTCCCAAATTCGTGAAATTTGCCCTAGGTGAAAATGTGAAACAGGCCAACTGGGGAGATTACAATACTGTTCGTTTTCCACAAACACGAATGGGAGTTGAGCAAGTATTCTATGATGCATTTATTCGTGCCAGAGAGTACGAGAAACGCTGGAAAGAATACGAGTCGTTATCTCCCAAACAACGTGAAAAACAAAATATTTGCCCACCAGCGCGGGACCTCGAATTGGAAGCCATGTTAGAAATTGCTAACAGTGAGCGTTTTATTTCGTGTCACAGTTATGTGCAAAGTGAAATCAATATGTTGATGCATGTTGCGGATTCCATGGGATTTACAGTGAATACTTTTACACACATCTTAGAAGGCTATAAGCTTGCAGATAAAATGGCAAAACATGGAGCTGGAGGAAGTACGTTCTCCGACTGGTGGGCCTACAAATACGAAGTGAATGATGCTATTCCACACAATGCATCACTCATGCATGAACAAGGCGTCGTAGTTGCCATCAATTCAGACGATGCAGAAATGGCGCGTCGCTTGAATCAAGAGGCTGCAAAAGCAGTGAAGTATGGTGGTGTATCTGAGGAGGAGGCATGGAAAATGGTTACTCTTAATCCTGCAAAACTATTGCACCTCGACGACCGCATGGGAAGTATAAAAGTGGGGAAAGATGCCGATATCGTGATTTGGACAGATAACCCATTGACCTTGAACGCTAGAGCAGTACGCGTATTTATTGATGGTGAATCCATTTACGATTATCAAACGGATGAAATTCGTCGCCACCTCAACCGAGAGGAGCGCGCGCGCATCATTAATAAAATGTTGGACGATAACCAAAAAGGTAATCCAACTAAAACATTTGTAAAACAAAAGGTAAAGCACTGGCATTGCGATACCGTTGGAGAAACAGCAGAATAATATGAACAAGATACTATTTACCGCGCTATTTGTCGCTATTTCACTTGTTGGATTGACTCAGAATAAAATTCTTCTCGTTGGTCCGAAAGTACATATCGGAACAGGAGAAGTGATCGAACAAGGACTAGTAGGAATCGAGAATGGAATCATAACATTAGTGAAGAATTCCTTGACATTCCCCTATAAAAAAGAAGAATGGGATACAATCATTGAGGCCAAAGGTCAACAACTGTACCCTGGATTTATTGCTCCGAACTCAACACTTGGTTTGACAGAGGTAGATGCCATTCGCGCTACGCTTGACTACGATGAAGTTGGTCAGTTCAATCCTCATGTTCGTTCCTTAATTGCGTTTAATGCAGAGTCACGGGTAATTGCAACCGTGCGCACAAATGGTGTACTCTTCGCTCAGGCAACCCCGAGAGGAAATGATATTACAGGCGCTTCTTCATTGATGCACTTGGACGGATACAACTGGGAGGATGCAGTTCTTAAAGTGGATGATGGAATTCACCTGAACTGGCCAAGAACACTAGCTGGCGGAGGTTGGTGGGCGTCGTCGTCTCAAATTAAAGCAAACGACAAATACACGGATCAACTGAAAGAAATCACTGACTTTATCCAGGCAGCAAAAGCATACGCAGAAGTAGGTAAATCACGGAAATTCGACCAACGTTTTCAAGCCATGCACGATATTTTTAAAGGCACTAAACGGCTTTACATCCATGCTAATGAGTTGAAACAACTGCTCGACATTATCGAATTTTGTCAATCCATGAAAATCCCTTATCCCGTTATTATTGGTGGTTATGACAGCTACATGGTGACTGAACAGCTACATGATGCAAAGATTCCTGTCATGTTACCTCGCCTACACGGATTACCTGATAATGAAGATGACCCAATTGATCTAGTTTATCGCCTCCCAAAACTCTTAAAAGACGGTGGCGTTCAATTCTGCTTACAAAATGAAGGAGACATGGAAGCGATGAATGCACGAAACATCCCCTTTTTAGCTGGTACAGCCCGCGCATATGGATTGACTGAAGAAGAAGCGATTCAATCCATTACGCTGAATGCAGCTCAAATCATGGGAGTTGATGATTTAATTGGTAGCGTTGAGCCAGGGAAAGTAGCCACGCTTTTCATTAGTAAAGGAGACGCCTTAGAACCTAAAACAAATCAAGTGACAACTGCACTTGTTGGCGGTGATTTTGTCAAGCTCACGAATCATCAGATTGAGTTATACAAAAAATATAAAGCTAAGTACTCTGAAGAGGAATAAAAACAATTTGTACATCAGGTCAAAATAGTCTAAATTTCATTAGCACATAAAATATGTGAATACCCATCGAAAAATTGCGAAAAGTAGCAGCAACAAATGCTACTCGAACTGGAGTAATGTTAAAAAAAGAGGAGGGTTAAATTATTATAAGAACTCATCAAATAATTCAATAATCTTTTCCTTCCGCAGTGGTTTTTGAACAACACACTTGAACTCGTCTACATCTTCGAGAACAGACTCAGGAACTGAAGAAACATCTCCTGTAACAAATACGATAGGGGTTGAATACACAGCGAGTCCCTTCTTTGCGAGTTCTACTCCACTCATTGAAATACCGAGCTGAACATCCATTAAAACTAAGTCAATCATTTTCGAAGCTAATTGATTCATATAATCATCATAATCAGAAACAATGACTGTGCGATATTCCCCAAGAGATTGAATTTGTTTTGAATGTAGAAAACCGATTATTTCCTCATCCTCAACTAATAATATATTTTTTAATGCCACTTTTTTTATTTTTTAAGTTTATTGCATGCGTATTCCGGCAACGATTATGTCATCTGTTTGCTCGTTTTCGCCTTTCCAATCATAAATCATATTGGACAAATTTGTTTTTTGAGCATCACACGAAAGAGATCCATTTGAAGACAAAAATCGTTTAAATCTACTCTTCATTAATTTCTTCTGTTTCGGGCCTCCGAATTGATCAATTACTCCATCCGAATACATATAAATCATATCCTCAGAACTCAAATGTAGATATGTTGAATTTATATTTAATTTTTCTAAAGCGTTTCCCAAAAACAATTTATCACCTTTAATCTCTTGTATATTTTCAAATTGATCTTCTTTTTTTAGAATATAAACCGTTGAATTTACTGCACTAACTTCAACCGTTTTTTCACGTTTATTAAAAATACAAATGGAGCAATCTAAACTATCCTTAACGGACTGTTGAGCGTAATTTGAACCAAAGTTCTTAAAAAGGCCATCGTTTAGTTTTTGTAATACTAATTCTGTATTTATATTTTCATCATCAGTAGTTATTTGATTCAAAAGTGTAATCGAAATCATGGTTAAAAATCCTCCCGGGATACCATGACCTGTGCAATCACCAACCAACAATACAAATCTGTCTTCACCTAATGTCTTACACCAGAAAAAATCTCCCCCAACCTTATCTTTAGGCTTATAAAACAGGAAATAATCTGCTTGCTCATTTAAAGAATCAATAGAATCTAATAAAAGATTATATTGTATTAATCTGGCATAGTCAACACTTTCTTTGAGTTCTCTTGTACTCTCTATGGCTCGAACTTCTGAAATTTTCGCGTTTTTGATTTCAGCTTCTAAATTCTGTTTAAACCCCTTTTCATCAAGGTTGATTTTAATATAAAATAGAATTATCCACACAAACAGATAAGCTCCATTGATAACATCAAACATTCGAGAAAGCTCCTTAGGGTAAGGGCTTCCCAAATTAAAAACTCCCAGCCATTTTATTAGAAATACTATTAACGTTGCTCCTAAAAAGAGAAATGAATATAACGTTGAATGTTGTTCATTTTTAGAAAAGAATAGAACAGGGAAAACACAAATAAAAATTACTCCTAAAAAACTAAAGCTATTTTGAAAAAGCAATGCAACAACAACAATTGATAAACTAATTGAAGCAAAAATGAGATTAGAAAGTACTTCGTTCTTCTTTATTTGCTTTATAAATTGTAGAAAGAATACACTCAACGAAAGTAAAGGGAAAATTGAAATAATTATTTGTTTATAGAGGTCTGAATTCAGAAAATAACTGAAAACCCAAATCATCGTAGTAGCTATTGCTGCAATAGTTTTAAAAACTGAATAATTTAGATGTAATTTGTTTTGCAAAACAATAAAGTTATACTACAAATATAGTATATGTTCGATGATTCGAACTAAAATAAGCGAACAATTACTTTGTCTATTTTATATTTCTCATTATTTGTATAAACAACAAATTTGGATAAATGTCATTCGCATTATGAATTCATGAATTATGTTCAACTACATTTCTTTTTGATCTCACTATCCCGCAGCATCACTAAAATGATTCCATCCCTGCGCTTTCAGTGGAAAAGCCGCACCTTGTTTATCTACTAAGTATTTTCCAGCAGAGGCATCGGTCATGTGTCCAATGACAGTCATGTGTGGGTTGCCCTTGATTTTGTCGAAATCTTGCTGATAAACAGTGAATAATAATTCGTAATCTTCTCCACCGTTTAATGCGCATGTTACTGGACTAATATTGAAGTCTATAGCAGTGGTAGAAACTATTGTATCGATAGGAATTTTTTCATCGTAGAGATTACACCCGACATTACTTTGCTTACACAAATGAAATATTTCAGAAGCGAGTCCATCCGAAATGTCAATCATAGAAGTCGGTTTTACGCCCAATTCCTGTAAATAACCGATTACATCCTTGCGAGCTTCAGGCTTTAACTGGCGCTCCAACAAGTAATCATATCCATCTAGATCCGGTTGAATGTCTGGATTTGCCTTGTACACCTCTTTTTCGCGTTCTAATATTTGGAGTCCCATATACGCAGCACCCAAATCTCCTGTCACCACTAATAAATCGTTTTCCTTCGCACCGCTGCGGTAAACCACATCTTCGTTCTTCGCGCGGCCAATTGCTGTAACGCTAATCATTAATCCAGAAAGGGAGGAAGTGGTGTCACCACCGACTAAATCCACTTTATAAAAATCGCATGCTCTTTTGATTCCTTCGTACAATTCTTCCAACGCTTCTTTTGGAAAACGATTGGAAACAGCAATAGAAACAGTAATTTGTTCAGGCGTTCCGTTCATCGCACAGATATCCGAGATATTCACCACAACTGCTTTATATCCTAAGTGCTTCAGCGGTGTGTACATCAAATTAAAATGAACACCTTCAACCAACATATCCGTAGAAACTAATAACGATTCTTCATCATTCGAACGAATAACCGCTGCATCATCTCCAACCCCAAAAATGGAAGAAGCGTTGACATTTTTAAACTCTTTCGTGAGCGTATCAATTAGTCCAAATTCTCCCAATTGACTCAACTCTGTACGTCTATCTTCACTCATAACTTTTCTTATTTCGGAAACGTTTTAAACGCAACTCCTTTTTTTTTTATCACTTCAACAACTCTCGGCAGCAAGGTCTCCAATCGATTCGCAGTGTGCTCATTTTCATGAAAAACTAAAATGTCTCCATTCCTTAATTGTTTTTCTAACTTATTCACAATCACAGCACCCGGTACTTCCAAGTCAAAATCGTAACTCAACCACGACCACATGGCCAACTTCGATGTCTCCCCAATTCTTTTTGCCATAGAACGATTTAACCTCCCGTATGGCGGGCGAAAATAATTGATGGTTTGAAAATGTTGACCCTTTCGATAGTTTACAAAGTACTCCTCATCTGTTACCTCTCCAAAGCGCAAATGTTCATGGCCGTGATTTCCAATATCATGACCAGCAGCGCAAATTGCTTCTACTAGATGGGGATACTTCTCTACATGCTTGCCCAACAAAAAGAACGTCGCTACAATGTTCTCGGATTTCAAATAATCCAGCAACCACGGTGTAAGCTCAGGGTGAGGACCATCATCAAATGTGAGATAAGCACCCCCATGCTTTTCGAATGACCAAATTTGCTCCGGATAGAACCATTTCACAAACCTGGGAACACTGAACAATCTAGTTGTCACCTTCAGCTGCCTCCATTAATCCATTTTCCATCAACAACGCTTCGAACAAGGCTAAAAACTCCTGTGCTTCGCGCTCCATCTTACGGGTTACTGTGCGATTACTTTTAACCTCGGCTGTGGTTTCATCACTTATCGCCTGTGCAATTTGAGGAACTATACGATTTGATAAGCGTTGTTCCATTGCAACCACTCTATCCGCCAACGGACCTTCAGTACTAGAGGAAAGCACATCGCGGTAAACGCTCATAAAGTTCATACAGAATGCTATAAAATCCTCTTGGTTCTTATACACCAACAAAGGTCTACTGAATTCTTGCCAGTTCATAATGGTTTCCAACTGATCCAAGTACTCGTCCGCCAATTTATTCCCTGCCTCTACTTTATCCACTTGGTACAAAATTGATACAAAATCAGCCAATCGACCATCCGTATAAACTTGTTGTCCATTTGACAGTCGCTTGCCAACCGGGCGCGGTTCACCCATATCTAAAACACGTTCCATAGGAAGTTCTTTCATTCCATAACGAATGATTTCTTCAACCTTATCTGCAATCTCTTTACTCGGATTCGTTCGGTAATCTTGCGCATACATTGCGGCTAATTCAATAAAGTTAGAACGGTACTGAGCCGTATGGCGACGTACGTAGTAATCCACCAATACGCCTTCTTTCTTCAAATTACCATAATCGTACTTATTCATAATATTATCATATGAATGGCGCTTCGAATTTTCTGTAGCATACTGTAACTTTAATGGAGTCAAGACAGATGTTTGTCCATATGACAACAACCTTCCATCACCGTAGAGCGATTTTGCAACACTTGACCCACCAGGGCTCGAAAAGTAAATCCCACGCTTCCATTCGAAGTTGGCAAGGATATCTAGCATCATTACTTCTTCACGACTTAAACCGTTTACATCACTGCTAAACATTCGACCTTTGGCGAAGCTGAAACGAATTTCTTTCTCACACAGGTTACGCTCCTCTTCGTTAATAACACCAGATGCTAACGCATTTTCAGGATTAACTTGAAGAATAAATCCTTTCGAAGGGAAGAAACGTAAATCTCTACCACTTGGCGATTTCAGCATGTTATCATCGTCACGCACGAACTCCATGGCCACATCTATTGGTAAGTAATCCCAATCCTTTGTCCAACGCATAGCCGCATCTTGAATCTGCTTAGCGACCTCTTGGTTGACCTCTAGTTTACTGCCGTTGATCCATTGAAAAATCAATTGAACCAGTTTCTCCGTATTCTCATAATCCACATAACCTGGGTTTTCTTTTGGAGAAGCCAAGTATTCCTTCACACGTTCCACATCGGGACTTATATTAGGATCCTTAATTGCCATTACACCGAAAGCGCCTAACATACCTTGATGGAATTGCATCAAGGCCCGATTAAACTGAGATAAGTTACTGGAAATCTTGAGATCCATTAATTGACGTGCTTTTTCGGGTCCAACGGAGTTTTTGTACATTTCATAATCAACAAAAAGCACATAATCCGTATTTCCAGCTCCCATCAATATTTGATCTTCTCTAAATTTAATAGGCAACGGGTCTGAATCATATGCCTTCATGGTCATTTGCTCTGTATACCAATCTGTCTGCATAAGCGAAAGGTTGGCTACACGAACATCTGTACGAATTCCTTCTACCTCTTGCAAGTACCACAATGGGAAGGTGTCATTATCACCATTCGTATATAAAATAGAGTTTGGAGCACAACTTTCTAAATAATTAATGGCTAAAGCACGCGCCGTAGAACGATCACTCCGGTCGTGGTCATCCCATCCTTGAACACCTAGAATAACAGGCGCTACTACACCAAGTAATCCAGCAACAGAAGCAACTGCCGTTCCGTTTAGTTTGGCTTGACGAAGTCCAGTCATCAACGCCATAGCTCCTCCACCGATTGCACCAATAACAAGAGCAGACTTAGCAGCCGTATAAGTTGCATCTCCCGACCAATCGAAAATAAGACACAGTACAAAAATACCTGAATAGCTTATTCCGAGCTTTTTGTATTCTTCCGCACCATAAGAACGGAAGGCTTCATACAAACCATATACGCCAAGACCTATCCAAATTGCAAATGCATAAAAAGACGCCGCAAATGCATAATCTCGCTCGCGAGGTTCGAATGGTTTTTGATTCAGATACACAACAATTGCCACCCCTGTAAACAAGAATAAAAGCAGCACTACAAAGGAATCTCTCGGAGCCTTTATGAAGTGAAAAAACATTCCAATCAGCCCAAGAATTAGTGGAATAAAATAAAAACGATTATTGGATGGATTGTGTTGCGTAAAATACGGTGCGTTTTCGCCTTGCGCCCCCAATCTTGGTCGATCAATCATCTCAAATCCTGACTGCCAATTTCCGCGCATGGCATCTCCGTGTCCTTGAATATCGTTCTGACGCCCTGCATAATTCCACATTAAATAACGCCAATACATCCAATTCACTTGATAATTCACAAAAAACTGAATGTTATTCCCGAAAGTTGGTAAAGGCTTTCCATCTTCCCCAATTTGGTCACGTTTTACTTTCCGGTATTGGTCGTATCCAGACCAACTTTTATACGCTTGCGTTCGGTTTGCATCTCCTCTAAAGAACATTCTCGGAAAGATTGTCTTTTGTGCATAGTCCGGAACTTGCTTTTCACGGGTGTTTTTATTGGTTTCAAAGTATTTGTGAACGATGGTATATTTCTTTCCAGAGTTGGCCACGTAATTATCTGCCACTTCTTTATCCCTGAAGGCGACTACTTCTGTCCCAGTTGACGTAGTAACCACATAGCGCTTATCATAAAACGGCGATCGATCTCCCCACTCTTTCTGGTCTTTTTGTTTGGAATTAAACCACTCTCCATAGAGCAACGGCCAACTTCCGTATTGTTCACGTTTTAAGTAGGCATGCAGCGTTACTAAATTCTCCGGATTATTTTCATCCAACGGAGGATTGGCATTTGAGCGAATAACAATCGTTGCGAAAGAACCATATCCAATAAACAACATCACAAAACCAAGAATAACCGTATTGGCAATCGGCATGTTTTTACGACGTGTTACGATTAATCCCACAATCAGCAATGAAATAAGAACCGTGAAAAAGAAAATCGCCCCTGAAACAAACGGAAGTCCAAGCGAGTTTCTAAAGAAAATCTCCATGTTTGAAGCCAATGCAATCGTTCCTGGAATGATTCCTTCTTGAACAAATGCCAAAACAAAAACACCTAAAATTCCCGTAAGAAAAAACAATTTTGCAGATACTTCCTTACCTTGACGGTAATTGAACATCACAACGTATGCAATACACGGCAACACCAAAAGCCCTAATAAATGGACCCCGATTGCTAAACCGAATAAAAACATAATTAATATCATCCAACGCAACGGACGCCCCTCTGGCTGAATCAAACCCTGGCGAATTAAGGTATTCTCTTCGTCCCATTTCAAAGTTGCCCAGAAGATAACCGCTGTAAATAAAGAAGACATGGCATATACCTCACCTTCCACTGCAGAGAACCAAAAAGACTCTGTAAATGTATAGGCCATTGCCCCAACAAAACCACTGGATAGAATAGCAACTTGCTGTGCTCTAGTTATTTCAATCCCATCCTTCAACGCGATTTTCTTTCCGAGTAATGTGATCGTCCAAAACAAAAACAAAATAGACAATGAGCTGGATAAAGCCGACATTCTATTGATCCAAACGCCAACCATATCCGGTTCAGCAAAAAATGAAAACAATCTCCCAAGAAGCATAAACAAAGGGGCTCCAGGAGGGTGACCTACCTCCAATTTGTAGGCAGCTGTGATATACTCACCACAATCCCAGAGGGATGCTGTATCTTCTACTGTCAGAAAGTAAACAATCGTAGCAATTAAAAATGCCAGCCAACCTAAAGATATATTCAGTTTTTTATAATTCATAGAATCAAGTTAAGACCTGCGAAGTTAAAAATATTAGGCGAGTGTGGAAATTCAAGGTTTAAAAAATGTGAAAAATTACAAATGGGCGTTTTTCTAAAGCCTAAAACCCCTATTTGCCTAATAAAAAAGAAACACTCTCCTCACAGCGTCAAAAAACTTAAAAAGAAGTAGATAACTCAAGAAAAAAGCGGTAAACTTGTCCTCTTCATTAGGAATTCTGCTAAAAAAAATCAATTTCGCTTCCATGCGATAAAAAAAAAGTATAAATTTGCAACCGCAATTGACCCATGGTGTAACTGGCAACACGTCTGGTTTTGGTCCAGAAGAGTCTAGGTTCGAGCCCTAGTGGGTCAACTGAGTAAAGAGCGCGAGTCTTGATTTAAGGCTCGCGTTTTTTTGCTATGATCTTCCGCATGTATTCGCCTTATTCGCGTATGTTAATTCCTTCTTAATTTCTGTTGTTCGAAAAAGAATTTGGTTATCTTCAAAGCCTTAAATAAAAAATCATGAAATACACGAAAATTCTACTAGTTACTTCAGCGCTGTTTTGCGGAGCACTAGTCTTTTCGCAAGAAGACGAAGTGCAGATGGTTGTGGCCGACGGAGTTCAAATAGACTCTACGCTAATTAGCCCAGAAGCTGAAGCAGCCTACAACTCTGGAGTGGCCGCATTTCAGAAAGATCAATTTGCAGAAGCTGTACAATTATTTTCTCAAGCCATTGAATTACATGCAAACTTTGAAAAGGCATACTCCAACCGAGCATATTGTTATCTATCCCTTAACGAGACTGAAAAAGCGAGTGCGGACTTTTTAATGCTCACAGAAATGGGAGAGAAAAAAGACAATGCATTCTTCGAATTGGGCGCCATACAATCTGAAGCTGGAAACAGTGAGAAAGCAATTGAATATTATGAAAAGGCCATTGAGTATAATTCCACGGTAGCCAAATATCATTATCAAAACGGGCTCGAAAACTTTAAATTGGAGAAGTATGAAGCCGCAAAAGATGACTTTACTGGTGCCATCGTTTTGGACAAAAAGTTTGCACATGCATACAACGATCGCGGAAGTGCAAATCGTATGTTAGAGAAGCTGAACGATGCCATCATGGATTATAAAGCTGCTACAATGCATGACAACACTTTGTTGATTGCGTTCAATAATCTGGGCAGTGCCTACCGAGAAAAAGGAGAGTACGACAGCGCTATCAAAGCATATACAGACGCTATAAACAAAGATAAAAACGCTTACATTTCGATAAACAATAGAGGGTATGCCAAATTTGAAAAAGGGGACTACAAGGGAGCTATTGAAGACTTTAAATTGGCCTTATCTGTGAACAAAGAATATGCTTTTGCTTACAACAACATGGCTGGGGCTCACATCAAATTGGAGCAATTTAAAGAAGCTGTTGATGCCGCTACGAAAGCAATTCAGATTGATAAAGAATTCGGTTATGCATACTACAATCGAGGAGTAGCACAAGAAATGCTGCGCAACGAAATCCAAGCGTGTGAAGATTGGGTAACTGCGTCCTCGTTAGGCGTAAATCTTGCAGAAACATATTACCAAAATAACAGTTGTTCATCTCTAATCTCAGAATAATGAAAAAGATATTACTCATCATACTCTCGATAATTCTTGTTTCTGACGCATTCGCTCAAAATGTAGAGTTTGATAAAAAGAATTTCAAGGAAGATAAAGACGGGTATAAGGAGGCCATGAAAAGCATGGAGGAAGGCGATAAATTAATGGCCAGCATACCGACTCCAAAATTTAAGCAGGCTCTGCCATTTTACGAATCTGCTCAAAAATTCAACCCGAACAATGACTATTTAAACTTTCAAATAGGTTTATGCCACCTGTACACTAACTTTAAATTCAAGGCTTTGCAATACTTTGAAAAGTCCTACCAACTGAATCCAAACTTGCGAACGGATATACATTACTACATTGGTAAAGGGCATCATTTACAAGCGAACTGGAATAAAGCCATTCAACATTATGAACTTCATAAAAAACGACTCGATCAAAATAGTCAGCTTACGGAAATTATGGAGATGAATAAGTACATTTTTGAATGTAATTCTGGAAAAGAGTTAGTCAAGAAGCCTGTGCGCGTTTGGATTGATAACCTGGGTAAATCAATCAACTCTGATGCACCTGAATACGGTATGATTATTACAGCGGATGCTTCTGTAGTTTACTTCACTTCTCGTCGCCCGAACACAACAGGCGGAAATAAAGATGAGTTTATAAATGAATGGTTTGAGGATATTTATATTTCGCAGCAAACAGAAAAAGATAAATGGTCCTCTTCCACAAATGTAGGGGAACCTATTAACACAAAAGGTCATGATGCTGCTGTGGCATTGAGTCCAGATGGATCGAAAATGATCATCTATATCGACGACAAAGGAGACGGTAACTTGTATGAAAGCACACGAAAAGGAGAAGAATGGTCGAAACCTAAGAAAATGAGTGATGATATTTGTTCGCCTTACCACGAGCCTTCGGCTTGGTATTCCTCAGATATGAAGTTACTTTATTTTGTGAGTGACCGCCCTGTTTCAGGAAAAGGAGCAGCAAAAGACAAGGATATTTATTTGGCCTCTTGGGATGAGAAAAAAGAGGAATGGACGAACGTTCAACCATTACCAGCAACCGTCAATTCGAAGTTTGATGAAGATGGGATTTACTTGCACCCGGACAATAAAACACTTTATTTTTCTTCCAAAGGACATAATTCGATGGGAGGATATGACGTATTCCGCACGGTTCGAAATGATGATGGTACTTGGACTACGCCAGAAAACATCGGATACCCTGTTAATACTGTCGACGATGATGTGTTTTTCGTTGTAGCGGCAAACGGTCGAGATGCTTACATGACCTCTTTCCGGGAACAAGGATTTGGAGATAAGGACTTGTATAAAGTTACGTTCCTTGGACCCGAAAAACAACCATTGTTAAATACAGAAGATGTTTTGCTTGCAGGGTCTAGTGTGCCGATGCGCTCAAAAGTAATAGAACCAGCTGTAGAAATCACTCGAAGTCAAGTAGCAATACTAAAAGGAATCGTTCGTGACGATAAAACAAAAGAACCACTTGAGTCCAATATTGAATTGATTGACAACGAACTCAATAAAGTTATTGCAGAGTTTAAGTCAGATGCAAAAACGGGAAAATTCTTAGTCTCTTTACCAGGTGGTAAGAACTATGGTATCGCTGTGAAAGCAGATGGATACCTCTTCCATTCAGAAAACTTTGATGTACAACAAGATTCTGACTACAAAGAGGTAGAGAAAATCATCGACCTAAAGAAAGTAAGTGTAGGACAAGTGATCGTTTTACGCAACATTTTCTTTGATTTGAATAAATTCTCGTTGCGTCCAGAATCTCAAAACGAGTTAGATCGATTGACGAAACTATTGACGGATAATCCGACCATTCGTATCGAAATAAGTGGTCACACAGACACACGAGGGTCTGACACCTACAACAAAGAGCTTTCACACAATAGAGCGAAAGCCGTGGTGGACTACCTTATTGAAAAAGGAATCAAAAAAGATCGACTAGAATACATGGGGTATGGTGAAGAAAAAACAATAGTATCAGATTCCGAAATCGCGAAATTGAGAAGCTCCACTGCAAAAGAGGATGCACATCAAGAAAACCGTAGAACAGAATTTAAAATTCTTTCGAATTAATTCTGACCATGGAACATAATAACGGATCGGGAGCGAAAATCTTTTCGCTCCCTTTTTGTTTTCTTATGAATGATATTTTTCTCATCCTTTTGTCCTGTTAAAAAATATTTGATACATTTGATAAACTGTGAAAAATCACACAATACAACTTTAGTGCAATGAAAACAATTCTTGTTCTGGGAGCCGGGCTCTCTTCTTCTTCATTGATTCGTTATTTAATTCAACATGCTGAAATAGAAAACTGGCATATCAATGTAGTTGACCAAGATATTGAGATCGCCAAAAAGAAAATAAATGGTTCCTCCAGAGCCACGGCGTTATCATTTAACGCACTCGACCCGGAAGTTAGTAGGCTTGAGATAGAAAAAGCAGATTTGGTAATTAGTATGTTACCGGCGCGTTTTCATCCAGAGGTAGCGTTGGACTGTATCGATTTAAAAACGCACCTAATTACCCCATCCTACGTGTCTCCAGAAATAAAAGCACTAAATGAAAAAGCAAAAGAAGCAGGAATTCTTATAATGAATGAAATAGGTGTTGACCCCGGAATTGATCACATGAGTGCTATGCGTGTCATTGATGAAATCCGTGAAAAGGGAGGCAAAATGCATATATTTGAGTCGTTCACAGGAGGATTAGTAGCTCCTGAAAGCGATGACAATCCTTGGAACTACAAGTTCACTTGGAACCCCAGAAATGTAGTACTTGCTGGACAAGGGAGTGCCGCTCAATTCATTCAAGAAGGCAAATACAAATACATCCCATACAACAAATTATTCCGAAGAACAGAAATTATTGACATTGAAGGATACGGAAAGTTTGAAGGTTACGCGAACCGAAACTCTCTATCGTATAGAGATGTTTATGGACTTCAAGAAATCCCAACTATCTATCGTGGAACCCTAAGGAGAAAAGGATTTTGCAGAGCATGGGACGTTTTTGTACAACTTGGAGCAACGGATGATACCTATGTATTGGAAGGAAGTGAAAACATGACAAAACGCGATTTTATCAATTCCTTCTTACCTTATAACGAACATGACTCCGTAGAGCTTAAATTGAGGCATTATCTTAAAATCGACTTAGACGACAACCTGTGGGACAAGTTGGAATGGTTAGGGATTTTTGATAATACCAAGAAAATTGGATTGAAGAAGGCAACACCCGCTCAGATCTTACAGCAAATTTTAGTCGAAAAATGGTCATTAAAACCAGCGGACAAAGACATGATTGTGATGTATCATAAATTTGTTTATGTCAAAGACGACGCCTATCATGAAGTTACCTCAGAAATGGTGAACATTGGTGAAGACCAAACGTACACGTCGATGTCTAATACTGTTGGTTTGCCCATAGCTATCTGCGCAAAATTCATGTTGCAAGGAAAGATCAACCTCACTGGAGTTCATGTTCCCATTCTTCCAGAAATCTACAACCCTATTTTGGATGAATTAGAAGAATTCAAAATTGTATTTAAGGAAAAAGAAATAGTCCCACCGCGACTTTATACTGAAGAGTACACGTGGCGTTGATTTTTTTTTAGACATTAGACTTAATATCTCATCTAATCTTACCAATAATAGTGGCTTTGAAATCATTGAGACTTTCCATCTTTACCTCTATAAAAGTTGTTTGAGAAGGAATACTAACATGATTTTGATACGTCACATCTTCCCCATGTTCATACTTAGGAAGCGCTAATCTAAACTTCTTTTCTTTGATTATGGAGTCGTTTTCAAAACAACGCACTACATAAAAACTCTGCGCTAAACCCCTTTCAGCGTTCAATGTGAAGCTTGAAAACAACCAATCCCATTCTACATTTTCGTAGGCTGCTAACAATTTACCCTCCCATGGACTCAAAGTAATCGTACTAATCGAATCGCTAATAACCACCGTTTCATAAGAACTATTCACAGGCATAACCTCATCCGTGTCCAACAAACTATAATCCAACGGAGAAGGAGAAGGATCGAGGTAAATGGCTCTATAATAGTTAAAATTCATATCGTTGTAATGGAGTATCAACGCATTGTATTGCCAAATTTGAAAGAGGTTCACAACAATGAAATATCCACTTACGAGTAGAACAGGCAATTTCCATTTTTGCACAAAAATTCGTTCTAAAACAGCCGCCAAGGCTAAGGCAAAAACCGGATAACTTTGCGTTAATGCACGTGTTGAGTAGCTAGCGCCGTAGCGCCAATCTGACCATGATATGATAATCCAAATGTTGAGTAAACAAAACGTAAGAACCGCTTTACGAAAAGGCTTTCCTTTCATTAAGAACAATCCAACCACAAAGAAAATTGCGATAGGTGTATAGATAAACCAACCCTTTTCAAATCCAAAAAGTACGCGCCACCAAGGATTCAGAAAAAACCACTTACTTCCTACATCAAACACCCACGTTCCGGCTGCATGTTTCCAATACAGTAATTGCGGTAATACACCCAGGAATCCACCGAGCGTGCCGTACACCAAATGAATTTTGTTGGTCAAAACCACCTTCCATTTTTCTACAAAATTTGCCTTTTCGTTTATCCCCCACAACAAAGGGATGAAAATCATAATGAGTTCGGTAGGGCGAGAAATTGTGGCTATTCCAATCACCAAACCTATTAAAAACAGGTAAGCTCTTTTTGGTTGTTCGTGCCATTTAATGGTGAAATACAGGAGCAATGCATACAGTGGGAAAATAAACGAATGACTCATTGCTCCGTCAACGCTGACGTATTGAATCAAGTTACTTGCACCAACCACCAATAACATAGTGAGTGCCGTAATTCCATCCGTAAAATAACGCCGTAACACCCACTTCAATACCCAAAGTCCGAAAAGAAACCACAACACGGCTCCCCAAATAATCGCATATTGATAAGGAGCAGAAAATCCGTCAGCTGGATAGTCTGTTGCCAACGCGACTACATGACCGATTAGAAAAAAAGGCAATTCAAGAATTGCAACACCACCCAAATACTTAAAAACGTGGTCACCATCATCTAATTCAACAGCTTGATAAAATTGTCCGCCTGACACATTATAGATGCTGTCAATATCATCAAACCAATCGAGTTTTTTTACGTCCTCGTAAATGATGAATCCAGGGAGATAAATGTAATAGCCAAGTGCATCCCAAGACGTTGCATTATAACCGTTCGTAGAATTATTAGAGTGATAACTGAATCGAACTACTGAAGCAAGAAGAACCGCGGCTAACAAAACCACTTGACTTGCTGAAAACCTTCGTAATCGACTCATTCAAATTTACCCTAACTTCAGTAAGTTCTTCAAACTTACCTTTCCCTCTATTATCGAATGCAATTCATCTACTTTTACGCGGTCTTGCAACATTGTATCACGGTCACGAATAGTCACGGTATTGTCTTCAAGTGTTTGATGATCAACCATTACGCAATAAGGAGTTCCAATCGCATCTTGACGACGGTAACGTTTTCCGGGAGAATCCTTTTCGTCGTATTGACAATTGAACTCAAATTTTAACTCGTTCATTATCTCACGTGCCTTTTCTGGAAGTCCATCTTTACGCGTTAATGGCATCACTGCCACTTTGTATGGAGCAAGCGCAGGAGGTAAAGAAAGAACCGAACGTTCCGAACCGTCTTCTAATGTTTCATTTTTCAACGAAGCACTTAAAACTGCTAAGAACATTCTATCCAATCCAACAGATGTTTCAATCACGTAAGGAATATAGTTCTTATTCAACTCAGGGTCAAAAAACTGCATTTTCTTTCCGGAAAACTCTTCATGCTTGCGTAAATCAAAATCCGTTCTAGAATGAATGCCTTCTAATTCTTTGAATCCCATTGGAAAATCAAATTCAATGTCCGCAGCGGCATTCGCGTAATGCGCTAACTTAATATGATCATGGTAACGATAATATTCTTCACCTAATCCAAGTGCTTTATGCCATTTGATGCGCTTATCCTTCCAGTATCCATACCACGTTAATTCCTCACCTGGACGAACGAAGTACTGCATTTCCATTTGTTCAAATTCGCGCATTCGGAAAATAAACTGACGCGCAACAATTTCGTTCCGAAATGCTTTTCCAATTTGTGCAATTCCAAAAGGAATTTTCATCCTCCCTGACTTCTGCACATTCAAGAAGTTCACAAAAATACCTTGCGCTGTTTCAGGACGTAGATAAATCGTAGATGCATCACCTGCAACGGAACCTAATTCCGTCGCGAACATCAAGTTGAATTGACGCACATCCGTCCAATTACTCGTTCCAGAAATCGGACAAACAATATTCAATTCCTCAATCATCGCCTTCAAACCTTCTAGATTATCCGCTCCGAGGATTTTACTTAACCTATCCTCTAAGTCATCAATCTTCTCTTGACTGCGCTTCACATTCGGATTCGTTGCTAAAAATTGTACTTCGTCAAAATCAGCACCAAAACGCTTGCGTCCTTTTTCAACTTCCTTTTTTATTTTATCCCGATATTTTTCGATGAATTCCTCCACCAAAACATCCGCTCTATATCGTTTTTTAGAATCTTTGTTGTCAATTAACGGATCGTTGAACGCGTCAACGTGACCAGAAGCTTTCCATGTTTTTGGATGCATGAAAATCGCCGCATCAATTCCAACAATCTCCTCGTGCATTTGCACCATGGCCGTCCACCAGTAATCTTTGATGTTTTTCTTTAATTCGGCACCTAATTGACCATAATCATAGGTTGCTGCTAAACCGTCATAAATCTCTGAAGAAGGAAATACATATCCATATTCCTTTGCATGCGAGATAACTTCTTTGAGTTTATCTTCTCTTTTTTCCATGCTGACAAAGATAAAGGATATTGTTTAACCTATTAACTTTTGATTAAAGTTCTGTTTGTGAGTATTGAATGAATCAATCTATCAATATTCTGCGATAGAAAGTACCGTCTGTAGCCTTTAGAATAACCGAATAAACACCTCTATTCAACTCAGATACACTGAAATTATTATCATGCTTCAACATTGTATTGAAAACTTTCAAAACTCTACCCATTTCATCAACAATTGATAAATTGTAGGTTGAGTTCAAATGATCACCGCTATACTCAATTGAAAATTCATTAATTACTGGATTAGGAAAAATTGTTCCAAATGGGTCAAAATTTGTATTTGAAACTACAATTGGTTCTGAAATTTTTTCTAACCCATTAAAATCAGTTTGTTTTATGCGATAGTAACGCAGGCCATTTATATTTTCAGTATCTAAGAATCGATATGAATTTTGAACTGAACTATTACCCGCACCATCAACGGTTCCTATCGAGCTCCATAGAGTACCATTTGTTGACTTTTGAAGTGTAAAAAAATCATTGTGTACCTCTTGTTCTGTTGTCCAAGATATTAAATTCGTCTGTTCAATCGCTTTTCCATAAATATTAGTGTATTCAACAGGCAACACAACCGGAGGCTCAGTTATACTACAATCCATTGTTGCCCCTCCTATAAAATTTAAATCAAAGGCTCCACCAGCAGTAGAGTATCTATCAACCATTAAAATATAAATATCCCCTTGTTGCACATTATCTAACCAATAGGTGTAACCATTACCCGAAGGGGATGAATTTTCAGAAAGATCGGTATCAGAGGCATTCATTCCCATTGCCACCTCACTTTTACCAGTTTGAGAAGCATATGAACAACGTATTGGGGTACCTAAATTTGTACATGGAAAACTCGTAATTGTTGGGTCTCCAGTTGCTTCCCATAATGCCCAATCATATTCAATACCATTTGAACCCACATCAAATACCCCGTCAAAACCCCAAGTACCATCTCCTGGATCATCTATCATAATATAGAACCAACTTGTGTTATGTTCCCCTGCTAAACATCCATCGTTTGAGGAATTTAAATCCGCAACACAGCCTTGGCCACTAGCTAAATCTGAAACCGGGGAATTACTGCACAACGGCATGGCACCCTGGCAGTCATTTGTAGTAGGATTCGAACAATCTTGGGAGGTATTGAAAGTAGCACATACTTCAAAATTTCCATATTGATCTCCGCCATAATCCCATAATCGAATCCAAAGAGTATCTCCCGGATTCTGGCTAGTGACAGATATTGCAGGCATTAAACCAGAACCATCATCATCATTACAACTAATTTCAGTAAAAGTTCCATTACAAGTTCCATCAGATGACGAATATACTGCCGCTGCCGCATCGGTAATTGTTCCTTGTGAAAATGTTAAGTCGAAACTTCCATCTGAAGGAACTACGATACTATACCAAACATCATTCTCAGGATACAACGACCCTCCCCCACAAGACGGCTCCGACATGACAGTTTGCGTGGAATAATCATTATCGACAGATATGTAATTACAAGTCGAAAAGCCAGACAACTGAAGGGCGCCGCAAGGATCATCATTCGGTACATTATTAATACAATCGATAATTGCAGAGAAATTGTAACTGTTAGTATTGCCATTCTGAGTAAAACGGATATTTAAACACGTACCAATATCAGATTGAATATATCCAGTTGCACCATCAGGTAATTCATAATAAGTTGCACCATCTATAGAGTATTCAAAGTTATCTTGATGACTTGGATTCCCCCCGTCATTATAAGAAATTAAAGAGAATGTTACTCTTACGTAGCTATCTGCACTTGGAGGACAAATAGTTATGGTATTTGATGCAGAACCAGAAGTTGCAGAACCACCTTCATCATAAAAACTTGCTCCACAGTCAGCATCAGTTTGTAGTGTCACTGTTCCTGTTTGCATACTAACAGTTGTCTGAGCAATTGAGTCGAACTCAATTATAAGAAACAGAAAGATGACTATAAAATATTTGACTCTGAGTTTCATAAGACAAAGGTAGCTTAATTCGAGAACTTTTAAAAAAAATCAATTAAATATGACAAAAATCATTTTTTATACTTAAGAATATATCCAATGCCGTTGATGCGTGACCTATCTTATGAGTAACTTCCCTTCGAGATAATCCATCATCGCATATTTCACTCCTTCCCTTCCAAATCCTGAGTCCTTAACACCTCCATAAGGCATTTCATCCACACGGAAAGTAGTAGAAAGGTTATGAATAACACCCCCAACTTCTAACTCGTCGAATGCTTGATTCAATTGAATGATACTATCCGTAAATATCGATGCTTGCAATCCCCAACGGGAATCATTTACTTCCTCGATTGCTTCCTGAAGGCTTTCAAACGACTCCACAATCACCACCGGACCAAACACTTCTTCATTGCGCACTTTCGCCTCCTTTGGGACATTTGTTAAAATCGTAGGTGAATAATATGCTCCTTCGCGGTTCCCTCCTAATAGCAATTGAGCACCGGCAGCTGTTGCTTCATTCACCCACGATTCAATACGTTTCGCATTTTGTTCATCAATCATAACACTAAAATTGGTAGAAGGACTCGACGGGTCTCCAACGGTCAATTGTTGAGCGCGTGAAACGAAGTCCTTTTTAAATTGATCTACTAATTCTTGGTGCAAATAAATCCGTTGTGTGTGAATACACACTTGACCTGAATAGGCAAAAGCTCCAACTGTGAGCTCGTCCAAGGCTAAACCGTAGTTGGCATCTTTACAAACAATAGCCGCCGCATTTCCACCTAATTCCAGTACTACTTTCTTCTTTCCAGCCTTCGCTTTCATTTCCCAACCGATAGTTGGTGAGCCTGTGAACGATAATACATTGATATCGGGATGCTGAATAATTTCATTCCCTACTTCCCTCGAACAATGCAGCAGGGTAAATCCCCCTTCAGGCAAATCTGATTCTGCAATAACCGAATTTAATAACTCCATCGTAAGCGGAGTTTTAGAGGATGGCTTTAAAACAATCGGGCAACCCGCAGCAATGGCTGGCGCAATTTTATGTACCGCTAAGTTTAAGGGGAAATTAAAGGGTGAAATACCAAAGACCACACCTGCTGGGAAATAACGATATTCTCCTCTTCTGCCCTTCCCTCTTGCAGAAGCATCTAAGTCGAATGATTCATGAGGAATGCGTTTACACTCTTCCGCAGCAATGGTAAATGTTTCGATGGCGCGCTGAACTTCGCCTTTTGCATATAGATATGGTTTTCCACTTTCTCGAGCTATGGTCAACACGAATTCTTCGAAGCGTTTATTTATTCCGTCCACTATTTGGTTCAAAATGGTTGACTTTTGAAAAGCAGACAGTTTGCGCATGGCTGGCTCTGCATTTTTAGCGGATTTCACTTTATTAAGAGCTCCAGAGAGATCAACAAGCTCGACACTTCCAAGTTCCTTTTTGTTGTATGGATTGATTATTTTCATAAGTATAAAGATACAAAAAATGCTCTTCACGTTTTTCGCTGCCGTTGCGCTTTTAGACAACTTACATTAGACAAAAAACCTTATATTCGTGGTAAAATTTTTAACATGTCGATTTCGGTTAAACACCTCACAAAATATTATGGCGATCAAGCAGCGGTAGATAATATTTCTTTCGAAGCAAAAAAAGGTGAAATCCTCGGGTTTTTAGGTCCAAATGGGGCTGGAAAATCTACGACGATGAAAATCATTACGGGATTTATTCCAGCAACAGAAGGTGTTGTTGAGGTGTGTGGTCACAATATTTTGGAGGTCCCAATGAAAGTGCGTCAACTCGTTGGCTATTTACCCGAGCACAATCCATTGTACTTAGACATGTATGTAAAAGAGTACCTGGACTTTGTAGGTAAAGTATATAAAATCGATAATAGAAAGGAGCGAATCGATGAGATGATTGAAATAGTGGGATTGCAACGCGAGCAACATAAGCAAATAGGAGCGCTTTCCAAAGGTTACCGACAGCGCGTTGGTATAGCGCAGGCCATGATTCACAATCCAGAAGTATTAATTTTGGATGAGCCGACTTCTGGTTTAGACCCTAATCAATTAGAAGACATTCGAGCGTTAATCAAAAAGATTGGTAAAGAAAAAACTGTGATGCTTTCCACGCACATCATGCAGGAAGTGGAAGCTGTTTGCGATAGAGTAATTATTATTAAAACCGGAACACTCGTAGCCAACGAAATTGCGAGCACATTGCAACAAAACTCATCTACACAAGTCGTCTATGTAGAATTTGAAGGAAGCGTTTCGCGCAATCAATTGTCAAAAATACCTACCATTCGAAAGGTAGAGGAAGTAGGGACAAATTCATTTTTATTAGAAGCTAACCTAGATAAGGATATTCGAAAAGTTATCGCGCAATACGCAAAAGAGAAAGATCTCCTAATCCTTACCCTCCGTAAAGAGGAGAAATCGCTAGAAGAAGTGTTCAAAGAGCTTACGAAATAATTGGATATATTGATTTCCCTCTAAAAAGGATTGCAGAAACCACCCAGAATTAGTCAGTTTTTCAATTCAAAACATTTCCTTAATTTTACCCAATAACGCAGAAAAGACAGATATGAGCTTTGGAACTTTGATTATTCTTATTCTAATCGGATTATTCGGCGGAATAATGAGCGGTTTTATTGGCATTGGTGGCGGAGTCATTATCGTTCCAGCACTCATTTATGTGATTGGGTTTCCTCAACACATGGCCCAAGGCACTTCCCTATTTCTTATGCTTCCTCCAATTGGAATTTTAGCATTTATGAATTATTACAAAGCTGGACAAGTCAACCTTGCTTATGGCGCTGTAATCGCTGTAGCGTTTATCCTTGGTGGATATTTCGGCTCGAAACTTTCACTCAAGTTGTCCCCTGCTATTGTTAAATCCATCTTTGGGTTGGTGATGGCTTATGTAGCCATTCGCATGATTTATTCAGGGATTATTGAACTGCGCCATGATACTTAACCAAACCATCAAAGAAGCAACAGAACGACTCTTTGAAAAAGTAGTCGGCTATAGGGAATATTTGCATAAACATCCAGAACTTTCCTACCAAGAAAATGCCACAATGCGCTATATTTCAGAGCAATTGAAAAGTATTGGCATACCTCATCAAAAGGGGGTTGCAGACACTGGTATCGTAGGGATGATTCGTGGAGATCATCACAGTGAAACAATGCCTTGCATTGGTTTACGCGCGGATATGGACGCACTTCCGATTCATGAGGAAAATGATGTTCCCTATAAGTCACAAAACGAAGGGGTAATGCACGCGTGCGGTCATGACGTGCATTCAGCTATATTACTGGGCGCAGCAGAAATTTTGTGGAACAAAAGAAATGAGTTAAACCAACCTGTTAAACTTATTTTCCAGCCGGGAGAGGAAAAGAATCCGGGTGGTGCAAGCCTAATGATTGCCGCAGGATGCCTACAAAACCCCTCTGTTGAGAAAATGTACGCCTTGCATGTATTCCCGGATTTAGAAACAGGGAAAACAGGGTTTAAAGAAGGGCTATACATGGCTTCGTGCGACGAAATTTATATAACCGTCAACGGGAAAGGTGGACATGGAGCTACTCCGCATCAAGCGATTGATAGCATTTTAATCGGCGCTGAAATTGTTACCTCGCTGCAGCAGATTGTGAGTAGACAATGTGACCCTAAAATACCATGTGTGCTTTCTTTTGGACATTTCGAAGCACTAGGAGCTACGAACATCATTCCTCCAAAAGCATATTTAAAGGGAACGTTTAGAACGATGGATGAAGCTTGGAGAGCGGAAGCGTTAAAACGTATCAAGCGTCAAGCAGAATATATCGGTTTGGCTCATGGAGCAACCGTTGATGTGGAAATAAGCAAAGGATATCCATTTCTTGAAAATGATCCAGTCCTCACGCAAGAACTTCGAGCGAAAGCGATAGAACAGTTAGGTGTCGCGAATGTCGTAGAGCTGCCTATTCGTTTGACTGCAGAAGATTTTTCATTCTATTCACAAACGATTCCCACCTGTTTTTTTAGGATAGGTGTTCGCAATGAGGAAAAAGGTATAACATATGGTGTCCATCACCCCAGATTTGACATTGATCCTAACGCGTTAAAAGTGGGTATGGAAATGATGGTTTTGGCGTGTTTATAAGATAGATTTAAGAAGAGAGAATTTAGAGGATGGCGAAAATACTACATATTGAAACAGCTACAAAGGCTTGTTCGGTTGGGGTTTCAGAAAATGGGAAGTTGGTCGCTATTAAAGAAGAATTATCCGCCGACTTCACGCATGCCGAAAACATCACCTTATTCATTGATGAAGTTGTACATAAAGCAGGGTGGGCAATGAAAGACCTTGATGCTGTTGCAGTTACTTCTGGTCCAGGTTCTTATACTGGACTAAGAATAGGTGCCTCCACAGCGAAAGGATTGTGTTATGCGCTAAATATACCGTTAATCGCGGTGGATGCCCTCATCAGTCTTGCCACTCAAGCACAGCAAAAATATCCTGGAAAAACACTCTGCGCAGCCATTGACGCGCGTCGCATGGAAATTTTCTCAAGTATTTACACCGAACACCTCCAACTTCTAAAGCCTATTTCTGCCGATGTGATAGACGCAAAGAGCTATGAAGATTTTGAACCTTTTATAATTTGTGGAGACGGAGCTGAAAAACTAAAGACCATTTGGGAGCATCGAAATATTCTCTTTGATGCTGAAATCTACTCTTCCATTCAAGGGCAAAGTGCACTTGCGCACGACAAACTGAAAGCTGGAGAGGTTGAGAATGTCGCTTATTTCGAACCTTACTACCTAAAAGATTTTGTAGGGACGCAGCCGAAAAAAAGAGATTAATTCGTTGCTTGCAGCACTATTCTTAGCCCTTCACCTCTAGCTTAAAGCCAATACCATGAATGTTTTGAATCGCTACGTTTTCGTCGTGAGAGAGGTACTTCCGTAGCTTCGTAATGAACACATCCAAGCTTCTTCCTACAAAATAATCATCTTGTCCCCAAACACCATTTAACACAATTTCTCGCGGGAGGACTTGATTCTTGAATTTACACAACATCACTAGTATTTGCGCTTCCTTTTTGGTTAGTTTTTTTTCAAATTCTGGATGGGTAAGTATGAAATTCGCGGTATCAAAGACATAAGTACCAATTTTTATAAGCTTATCATCTTGGTCATCTTCCACTATATTCACCCTTCTTAACAATGCTTTTACACGTAACAACAACTCCTCAGAACTAAATGGTTTGGTGAGGTAATCGTCACCGCCCGCATTAAATCCTTCCACCTTATCAGCTGTCATTGATTTGGCTGTTAAGAACAAAATTGGAATTTCTGCATTCATTTGTCGAATCTCTCTAGCCAGTGTGAATCCATCTTTTTTAGGCATCATCACATCGAAAATACACATGTGAAAAAGTTCATCATTGAACCGCTTAAACCCTTCCATTCCATCCGAACAGAGAGTAACATGGTAGCCAATAGACTTCAATTGATCAGAAATAATGAATCCCAGACTTGTATCGTCTTCCACTAATAGTATTTTCGGTGCTTTCATCGTGTTTGTATTTATTTGCGTGGCAACCAAAGTGTGAATGTAGTTCCTTCGCCAGGCTGGCTTTTTACATGAATTGTGCCACCGTGAGCATCAACCACTAATTTCACATAATATAATCCTAACCCAAAGCCTTTCACATCGTGCACATTACCGGTTGATACACGATAGAACTTATCGAATATTAATTTTAAATCTTCTTTTCGAATTCCAATCCCTTTATCTGAAAAGGTGAGTAGAACACCTCTCTTGTCATTTATTGAGGATACGGACACTTCTGGTTTATCCTTCGAGTATTTCACAGCATTGTCAATCAAGTTAAAAATCACATTCGTGATATGCACCTGATCTCCACTTATATCGTCAGGATCTGCTTCCAGGTTCAATCGAATTTCACCACCAGACTGCAACTGATTAAAACGAAAGCTATCCGCTGCCTCTTCAATCAATTCGTGCAAATGAAGTGGCGTTTTCTTTAAACTCAATTCATTCTTATTAAGCTTGGCGATATTGAGAACTCGTTCTACTTGATGCTCTAAGCGTTTATTCTCCTTATAAATTAATCCAGCATAACGTTTTAAACGCTCTGCATCATTCGAAAAATCCTCGCGCAACAACATTTCACTCGACAAACCGATCGTGGAAATTGGAGTTTTCAGCTCATGGGTCATATTATTAATGAAATCCGTCTTAACTTCTGAAAGCCGCTTTTGACGAATAATAATTGAAACTGTAAATGCAAAAAACGCTAAAATCAGTCCTACAATAATCATTAAGTAAATCCAGGGAGACTCCTGCTTGCTGCTGCTTGCCTCGTGAGGCTGCGCTGAAATATCTGGAAAAAAAACAGTAAAGTAGTGACCATCTTTTTTCCAAGCCAACCCTGGTGAAGTGATACCCGTTACGGTGTCTGAGATAGGATTGTACAACGAATCTCTAGAATACCGAATAATATTCCCATACACTATGCTGTCGTTATAGCAATCATATATCCCGTATTGAAAGTTACTAGATATCCCATGGTCGTAAAAGTTACGCTTGAGGAGTTGTTCTAAATAATAAGGGTGTAAATCTTCGTTTACATCAACCAAAAAATAGTTAGATCTTTGCTGTTTCACTGCGCCATACAAGTCACTACTATCGGCCTGATGTGTACTAATTTCCTCAACCACATTACGCAAAGCCACGCGCACCTGCTCTTCAAATTGCTTCAAATTCAAACTATCTTGGCGATCTTGAATTTGAATAGCTTTTTTTTGCGTATCAATGGTTTGATTGATCCAAAAAATCTGTATCACCAAGATGCTGAGTATCGAAAGAACTCCGATAATCACCACAGCGTTGATGGTACTTCTATTCATTTAGGTTCATTTAACCAGTGATTAGTTAATCACATCCAACTCTTTACCAACCTTAATAAAAGCCTCAATCGCTTTATCCAAATGCGCCTTAGTATGTGCCGCGGATATTTGTGTGCGAATACGTGCTTTTCCTTTAGGAACCACTGGGTAAAAGAAACCAATAGCATAGACTCCTTCTTGCAATAATCGATCTGCAAATTTTTGTGATAAGGCCGCATCATAGAGCATGATCGGTACAATTGGTGAGTCTCCTTTCACGATATCAAAACCAGCTTCAACGATGGCTTTTTTGAAATAAATGGTGTTTTCTTCTAATCTATCACGCAATTCTGTGCTCGATCCTAAAATATCAAATACTTTATTTGCAGCTCCAACAATAGAAGGAGCTAATGAATTCGAGAATAAATATGGCCGTGAGCGCTGGCGCAACATTTCAATAATTTCCTTTTTTCCGGTAGTGTATCCACCCATTGCTCCACCAAGAGCCTTTCCTAGTGTTCCTGTAATGATGTCTACTCGGTTTGAAACACCACAATACTCGGGAACTCCACGACCAGTTTTCCCAATAAATCCAGCAGAGTGACATTCGTCGGTCATCACTAACGCATCATACTTATCTGCTAAATCACAAATTTGATCCATTTTGGCAATATCCCCGTCCATTGAGAAAACACCATCTGTTACAATAATTCGGAAACGTTGGGCTTGAGCCTTTTTCAACTGCTCTTCCAAGTCTGCCATATCACTGTGCTTATAGCGATAACGTTCTGCTTTACACAAACGAATACCATCAATGATAGATGCATGGTTCAATTCATCTGAAATAATCGCATCTTCAGGTCCAAACAATGGTTCAAACACACCACCATTTGCATCAAATGCTGCGGCGTAGAGGATTGTATCCTCCGTACCATAAAAGTTCGCAATTTTTTGCTCCAATGTCTTATGGATATCTTGTGTACCACAAATAAACCGAACAGAGGACATCCCAAAACCGTGGGTGTCCAAGGTCTCCTTCGCTGCCTGGATCACTTCAGGGTGCGAGGACAATCCTAGATAATTGTTGGCACACATAATCACGACATCCTCTCCAGTGCTCACATGTACTTCTGCTCCTTGAGGTGTTGTAATTACGCGTTCTTGCTTAAAAACCCCGTCGTTTTTAATGTTGGTTAATTCTTCCGCTAAATGTTCTTTTATTTTGCCGTACATACCCGTAATATTGATTTTAACAAATGTAATAAATTATTGGATGAGGCCAATAAACTAGGCATAAGATGATTGTATTTGATACTCCCTAGCTTTGAAGAAAAAACTTTTCCGTAAATTATTGAATAACCACTGAGTCACCAGGAGCGATCAGTTTATTAACAGACCAGAGCGTAATACTATCTTGAACCACTTGATACATTTCTTTTAGTATTTCTTGGTGGTGGCTGTAGTAATCCATTGAATTTGCGTACTGCGCGCTATCTACCCCATATTTATCAAAGATAGGCAAGGCAGATTTCAACATGATTTGATGAAAATCGTGCACGTTACTGTGCTTCGTCTTAACAAACCCTTCAAGCAACATCATATCCAATAATACCAATTGAAAAGAATCTCGCGAAATCAAATTCTCTGGGGGGTCTACTTCTTTCAGTTGGTAAGAGCAGCCTCCCAAGATTATCCAAACTGATAGAATAAATATTACAGACGACAATGCCTTCATACCCTATTTCGGATCCAAAAAGGAATTAATACGATTCTCCAAGTCTTGCAGATGCAGTTTTGTCATCATATCGCGAGCTCCGCTGATTTTCTTTTTTACATCAGCATTCAATTGCTCCATTAAGTACCGGGTTACTGCTGGAACATCTGTTTGATTGATGTTTACCATTTTTCGGTCAAAACCGTATGTTACTCCTACTGGAATAGCTATTACAAAAGCTTTGTCACTCGTCAATAATTTTCCTAACTCATCCACATATACACGTTGTAAGTTTCTGCGGTGAACATCTATTGTCCCTCCTGATCTCAACTCAGCACAAATTCCATTATGAACATCCATCATGAATTCTTCCAATTGATAGTTATCCTCAGACATAGCCCCTGTTTCTATCAATCGCACCAATCGATCTCCTGACAATAACCCTTTCAAAATTGACGCTTGCATTGCGGTAATAGACTCAACACCCGATTCCGGCTTTATCTTATTCAGTATATTTTCGTCCATCAACCAAGTTGGGGGCTCAAACAAGTTTTTATGTAAAAAAGCTACTGCTTCTTTTTGCCGAGATTTGGGCACCACAACAAACTGATTTTGATTCATGTCATATGTTACAGGCGTGTCATAAATCCCTCCTACATTTTTGGTGACATGACCCATGTATCGGCGATACTGTCCAACAACACTTTTATATAACTCATCTAATTCTCGGTAACTTTCTCCGTCCACTTTAGACCACTCTGGGAGGTTGGGGAGAATTCGCTTCAAGTTTTTTATACCGTAATCTGAAGCCAACATAGCATTATCTCCTAAATCCTCATTTTGATAACGTGGATCGTACGGACTAATTTCTGTTCCAAATAGCAATCGCGGATTTTTGTACGCCTCTTTCGTCCACTCGTTAAGAATACTTTTCTCGTCCTGGGCAGATTTAGCATCAGCAAAATAACTATATCCCCATTTAATTGCCCAAATGTCATAATCATTTACGCGCGGAAATAAATCTGTCACTCCGTCCTCTGGTTGAGCAACATAATTGAATCGAGCATAATCCATAATTGAAGAAGTGTGACCATATTTATCCGTAAATTCTTTATTACGTAGCATTTCAACTGGTGTGGCTGAACTCGAAGCAAAATTATGCCGCAATCCTATGGTATGTCCTACTTCATGCGAAGCCACAAAACGAATAAGTTCACCCATCAAGTCATCATCAAACTCTACACTTCGCGCACGAGGATCAACTGCCGCAGCCTGCACTAAATACCAATTACGCAACAAACGCATTACGTTGTGGTACCAACCAATATGACTTTCAATTATTTCTCCAGAGCGTGGATCATGTACATTTGGACCATAGGCATTTTGGATGTCAGACGCGAAATATCGAATTACTGAAAAGCGAGCATCTTCTAGGCTCATTGTTGAATCACCCTCTGGCCAATACTCTCCTCGAATAGCATTTTTCCAACCTGCAGCTTCAAATGCTACGTTCCAGTCATCAACCCCTAATTTCAAGTATTTCTTCCATTTGTCTGGAGTGGCAGGATCAATGTAATAAATTATTGGTTTTTTCGGCTCTATAAGCTCCCCTCTTTGCTGACGCTGTGCATCTTCCGCATTTTTAGGTTCCAACCTCCAACGCACTGCAAAAACCTCTTCATCAGCGCGTTGTGATCCTTCCTCAAAGAGTACATGTTGATTGGCAAAATACCCAACACGAGCATCAAAATAACGCTTACGCATAGGAGTTTTAGGAAGTAATACAATGGAAGTGTTCAGTTGAATGGTTACTACACCAGCATCCAAACCAGCCGGAAAATACGTGCCAATCGAGGGATTCGGAGATCGAGTAATCATTGGTGGCTTCACCTTAAACGTTTTCACGGTATGTACCTCAGTATTTATTGGATAAGAAGAGATGCGATCAATAAAAGACTTGTCCTTCTCTAAAGATGTTAAATTAAAACGTTGTTTTTCGAAAGAATTCAATGAGAATATCTGCTCATCTCCCTCAAAAATAGATGTTACGTCAATTACATATGCCTTTTCCCCTCCTTTTTCACGAATCGCTTTAATATCGAATGACGCAACTATTGGTGCAGCATTTGAGTTGTCCACTGACTTATAAATTGGAGAAGTGCTGTCATTACTCACCGCAAAATAGGTAATCGAACGCATGAATAACTTATCATTCTTTGCCAGCTCAAACTTAATGACTTGTCGGTTTACTTCTTCCCCACCATATTTACCTCCACCTGCTGGTGTTTGTTTGTAGCGGGTAATTGTCATAATCTCTCGCCCTATTAATGTGTCATCGATTTCAAACATCCATTTTTCATCGATATTATGAACCGTAATCATACCCTGTTGCGTCTTCGCTTTTCCGCTAATCACTTTTTCATAGGGCTGGACCCCTCCTTTGCTTTCTGGCGACTTTTGAGGCGTTTCTGTTTGGCCCTTTTTCTTCTTCTTTTTCCCGCTTTGAGCAGAGGCATCTGGTGCGAAACCAATCAAAGTGCACGCCAGTACGAAGTATGTTAATTTTTTAATCATCTATTAAATCTTAGTCGTTGTCCGTTTCTACCTTCAATTATTTTACCATCTGAGTATACAAGTTGACCACTTACGAAGGTTTTATCAATGGAATGAGAAAACTCAACTCCTTCAAAAGGAGACCATCCGCACTTATATAGTATATTCGATTTTTCAACACGTCTTTTCTTAAACGGATTGACCAAAACGATATCCGCAAAATATCCCTCACGAATAAAACCACGCTTTTCTATATCAAATAAAATAGCAGGTGCATGAGCAGTTTTTTCAATTACTTTTTCAATTGAAATAACCCCATCTTTTGCTTTTTCGAACAAAGCAATCAATGCTTCTTGAACTAAAGGTCCTCCGGATGGTGCTTTGAAATAAGTATTCCTTTTTTCATCCAGTGTGTGTGGAGCATGATCAGTAGCCAACACATCAATACGATTATCGAGCACTGCTTGCCATATCGCAGCGCGATCGGTGGCCTTTTTAACGGCAGGATTCCATTTAATAAATGTCCCCTTCTGCTTATAGTCCTCCTCGCTGAACCAAAGATGATGTAAACAAGCTTCGGCCGTTATGCGCTTTTGTTCTAAGGGTATGTCATTTCTGAAAAGGGACAATTCTTTCTCGGTAGAAATATGCAAAATATGCAGACGAGCATTGTGCTTCTTTGCGAGGTCAACCGCCATTGAGGAAGAAAGATAACATGCTTCTTCACTGCGAATCAATGGATGCATTTCGATGGGTACGTCCTCTCCATATTTCGCCTTAAAATCGCCTGTATTTTTCCGAATCGTTGCCTCATCTTCGCAATGTGTAGCAATCAGCATAGGCACTTCGCCAAATATTTTGTTCAATGTATCAGGAGCATCTACGAGCATGTTTCCTGTGCTGGAACCCATGAAGACTTTTACACCACAAACTTCTAGTGGATTTGTTTTAAGCACCTCTTCAATATTATCATTGGAAGCACCCATAAAAAAACTATAATTCGCGATACTCACTTGAGCGGCTCGATCATATTTATCTTGCAATAGTTCTTGCGTCAATGCATTTGGAACCGTGTTCGGCATTTCCATAAAGGAGGTGATACCTCCAGCTACTGCCGCCCGACTCTCCGTGTACAAATCTCCCTTGTGGGTCAATCCAGGCTCACGAAAGTGAACTTGGTCATCTATACTTCCTGGAACAATATACATGCCTTCTGCAATTACTTCTATCGCCGAAGAATCAGCTAGTCCATTACCGATTTTTTCAATCCATTGCCCATTAACAAGAACGTCTGCATGAAGTAGTCTCCCTTCATTCACAATTGTTCCTCCTTTGATCAAGTATTTCATACTGCTATTAAAGTTTCATTCCGCGCATTTTCCATACCCCAAAAATGGCTTCTTTGAAAATTCCGGTGCTCATTTTTGACTCTCCATACTGGCGGTCAATAAAGGTAATTGGTACTTCAATGATTTTCAATCGGTGTTTGCGCACGCCATATTTCATACAAATCTGGAAAGCATACCCTTTGAAAGGTATGTCTGAATAATTCACTTTCTCCAAGGCTTCTGCGGTATAACATTTGAACCCTGCGGTGGTATCCTTAATTCCAATCCACAGTATCATACGTACATAAATTGAGGCAAAGTACGACATTAACACGCGGGATACAGGCCAATTCTTGATTTTACCTCCCTTACAATAACGCGAACCAATGGCTAATTTCGCACCACCTCCGGCGCATGCGTCATACAACCGAATAAGATCGTCTGGATTATGTGAAAAATCACAGTCCATTTCAAAAATATACTTGTACTTATGCTCGAGCGACCAATCGAAACCACGAATATAAGCAGTTCCTAAGCCTAATTTCCCTTCCCGCTGAATAAGGTGGAGCTTTCCAGGATAAGTCACTTGAAGTTCTTTTACTTTTTCAGCAGTACCATCAGGCGAGTTATCATCTACCACCAACAAATGAAATTCTTTTTCATACGAAAAGACTTGATGAACCATCTTTTCAATGTTCTCCATTTCATTATAGGTAGGGATAATTACAACGCTGTCCGACACTAGATTTATTCTTAAGATTGCTAATTTACTTAAATTGTGTTTATGGGAAGTAGCAAAGTGAATATTTTGTATTTTTTTTAGAATAGCTTCATATACTTTCTATTCCTTCATTAAAATCACCTCTCCTTTATTAAAAAAAGTATAATTGTCTAGGCTCAAAATGGTAATGTAGTTGGTTGATATTTCACGAGTAAGAATGTAATTCAGGAGTGTTGTTTCGCGGTGATAAATCACTTGAAATTCCGTAGTATGTAACCCATTTTTATAATACTGTTGACTCATTAAATTCCCAAAATTATCATATTCATAGGTGAACAGTCTGGATAAACTTCCAGTTTGATTTGAGGTTATTAAAAGACTATCTAACAACCCTTTCTCATTATAAAAATAGTTCGTTTTTTTAATCCCAGAAGTACGTTTTAACCTGTCCATCTTTTCTATCAGAAAACCGTCTTCATCGAAATAACTAATTTCTTCTTTATAAGGTTGGTCATAGCTATTGTAAACAATGCGTTTTTCTTGACCTGGAAAAGTTTCATAACGAGAGGTTTCATAGGATACTACAAACTCATCTCCCAACTCAAAACCAATACTACTCTTATTCTGGTTGAGGTTTCGCCGAAATTCTTCACGCACAACGCGTTTCAGGGAATCATACGAGTAATGTGTTGCATAAAACCCGTATTGATCGGCGGTACGGATTACAGAAACGTTACCGAGTTCATCATACTCCCAATAGGTAACGATAGTATCTCGTCCTTTTTCGGCTTGTATCGTCTCATATGTCTTAATTATTCGACCTTCAGGATCAAAATAATACTTCCGCTCTAAATCAGTAGTACGTAAAATATCATTAACCTTCTTAACTGTAAATTTTCCAGAAATTGTTTGAATCTTATTTTGCTTGATGACCTGGGCATTGAAAAAGGGTCGATCAGTAAATGCTTCTCCAGTCTTGTTGTTCAAGATTTGGGTTATACCCTGCAGATGAACCAAGAATAGGGTTATGAAAAGCAAAAAGTTGGTTGCCTTATCTGCAACCAACTTTCTACTTTCAGAATAGTAATAATCGATTCTCTTTCTCATTAATTGTTTAGCAATGCTTTCACCATATCTGCTAGGGTTTTTCCATCCGCTTTTCCAGCCAATTTTTTGGTGACAGTTCCCATTACCTTCCCCATATCCTGAGGACCAGAAGCACCAACCGCGGCAATGACAGCTTCCACTGCAGCCTTCACTTCCTCCTCAGACAGCATTTTCGGCATGTATGCCTCAATGATCTGCGCTTGGAACAACTCGTCTTTCGCTAAGTCCTCTCTTCCTTGGTCTACATAAATCGCGTATGCATCCATACGTTGTTTGTGCATTTTCAAGATGATTTTATTTTCGGTTGCTTCCGAAATCTCCTCTCCTGAGCCAGAAGTCGCCTCCAAAAGAAGCTTTGACTTAATATCACGAAGTGCTTCTAACTTTTCTTTTTCACGGGCCTTCATGGCCTCTTTAATGTCGTTATTAATTTGTTCTGTTAGTGCCATATTAATCTACATTATCATGTAAGAAAGAGTTGGTACCTCTCAACGTTGTATTGTTGTCTTTATCTCCAGAAATTTCAAAGCGTGAAATGTTCTCGTCTGAAGAATGAGGTGCATCATCCAATTGAATTTTACGTCGTTTGAATGCCGGTTCACGCTCTAATTCATCAATACCATCAGCACGCTTTAAATGAGATGTATACTCATGAATACGCTCCATTCGTTCCTGAGCGCGACGTTGTTGCTCTTCAGGCGTCAATACTGTTTTTGCAGTAACATCCTCTAAACTCGCTTCTGCCTCCATGTCATCCTCCAAGAAATAACGCTTCACCTCTTTTTCCTCTGTTTCTGTTGATGTTTCGGCTTTCGCTGGTTCTTCAGATACAGATGACTCAAATAAATCGGATACTTGGGTAGATTCCTCTACCTCGTCAACAACCGTTCTGATTTCCCAATTGAACGTAGCATCCTCTTCTTTATGCTCTTCATTTACAGTCAGTTCCGATTCCGCAGAAGGTTCAACGTCAACGGACTTTATGTATGGCTCCTCTACTTTAGCTTCATAAGTATTCGTAGATGTTGGCTTATCCAATTGGGTTACTATTTCCTTTTTTTGCTCATCTTCCAACACTTGAACCTTTCGCTCTGGTGCTTTTTCAAAACCAGTTATTGGCGATTGTTGAAAACCCGTCGCAATCAAGGTAACGCTCAGCGCATCCCCGAGCGCTTCATCATATCCATGACCCCAAATAACGTCGGCTGTAGATCCAGCTTCATCCTGAATGTAGTCTGTAATATCAGAGATTTCATCCATCAACACCTCTTGATCACCATAAGTGATATTCAGTAGAACGTATTTGGCACCAGCGATGTCATTGTCATTTAATAATGGTGATGTCAACGCCTCTTGAACAGCTTTGATTGCTCTATTTTCACCAGAAGCACTTGCAGACCCCATAATTGCAACACCAGAATCTTTCATTACAGTATTTACATCATTAAAGTCCACGTTGATCGCACCTGTCACTGAAATCACTTCTGCAATTCCTTTCGCTGCAGTAGTAAGTACATCATCCGCTTGAGCAAAAGCGTTCCCCAATGTTAAATTACCCGAGATTTCACGCAAACGTTCATTATTGATAACCAACAATGTATCAACGCTTTCACGCATGTTCTCAAGTCCTTCTTCTGCCTGCTGACGGCGCTTGCGACCCTCAAAACTAAATGGAACCGTAACGATACCAACGGTCAAAATCCCCAATTCGCGTGCGATTTTTGCTATTACAGGAGCTGCTCCCGTCCCCGTTCCACCACCCATTCCGGCAGTAACGAAAATCATTTTCGCGTTTTTCGATAAAATCTCACGGATTTCTTCTATATTTTCAACCGCAGCGTTCATACCAATTTCAGGAATAGAACCAGCTCCACGGCCTTCTGTCAATGATGGTCCTAACTGAATTTTGAAAGGTACCGGAGAAATATCCAATGCTTGACGGTCAGTGTTACAAACGATAAAATCAACCCCTTTTATCCCTTGGTTATACATGTGATTAACGGCGTTGCTTCCTCCTCCTCCTACACCAATTACCTTAATAATTGAAGTTTGGTCTTTTGGCAAATCGAATTCCATTTTGTTGTTGTTTTATGTTAATGTTTTTTTACTCTTAAATTATGATCGCTCTACATATCTTCTTCGAACCAGCTCTTACCTTTCTCTAAGATTTTGTCAAAGAAAGATCCTTTTGTTCGCTTCGAATGAGACTTAATCGCCAGTTGTGAGCGTTTTTGTTTTTCTTTTGTTTCAAAGCCCTTCAAAACAAGACCAATTCCTGTTGCGTACATAGGGCTGGTTAAGGACTCTTCCGTGGAAGACTTCCCGAGGTGTTCGTTTGGATATCCAACACGGCTGTCCATACCTGTAATGTATTCGAACAACTGAGTAATATTTTTCAATTCGGCACCACCACCTGTTACAACGATTCCTCCAATCAAGCGTTTCTCATACCCAGAATTCTTGATTTCGTAATATACGTGCTCAATGATTTCTTCCATTCGCGCCTGGATGATGCTAGAAAGGTTGCGAATAGAAATTTCCTTCGGATCACGGCCACGAAGACCTGGAATACAAACTATCTCATTCTCTTGACTCTCGCTCGCTAGTGCGCTTCCAAATTTTACTTTCAGCAACTCAGCTTGGCGCTTCATGATGGTGCACCCTTCTTTGATGTCTTCCGTGATCACATTCCCACCAAAAGGAATGACTGCAGTATGACGAATAATTCCTTCATGAAAAATTGCAACATCAGTTGTTCCACCGCCGATATCTACCAATACTACACCCGCTTCTTTCTCTTCATCAGAAAGCACTGCAGAAGAACTTGCCAGCGGCTCTAAAATAGTTTCTGACACCTCTAGCCCTGCTTTATTCACACATTTCTGAATGTTTTTTGCCGCAGCTATTCGTCCTGTAATAATATGGAAATTAGCCTCTAAGCGAACACCTGACATCCCAATTGGATCTTTAATTCCTTGCTCGTTGTCGATAATATACTCTTGAGGAAGTACATGAATAATTTCTTCCCCAGGTTCCATAACCAATTTATACATGTCATCGATTAATGCATCGATGTCAGTTTGTGAAATCTCATCTGTTGTTGCTTGACGCGTATGGATCCCTCTATGCTGTAAACTATTGATATGTTGCCCAGCAATCCCCACGTTAACCAATCCAATCGTCAATTCTCCGTCCACGCGCTCTTGTGCTTCCGCTACGGCTGTTTTGATAGACTGCACTGTTTTTTCAATGTTGGACACAACACCACGCGTGACACCCAATGACTCAGTCTTCCCCATGGAAAGAATTTCAATTTTTCCATGCTCATTCTTGCGTCCAACAAAACAAGCAATCTTGGTGGTTCCGATATCTAAGCCAACAACTATTTCAGACATTTATCCTATTTTTTCTTTGCAACTATTTGTTTTTCAAACTTCAAATTGATGGAACTATATGCATCCCACCCTTCAAAGGGTATGACTTCATCGTAGAAGGTGGTCAGCTTTTCAAACTTAGCTTCAACGTCCTCTGGCGAAGGAGCCCTACCAAAAATTATTTCATGATTCCCAACGCGTGGCAAGAATACGTAGCCTTCAGAAGGCAAGAAGTGTACTTGTACGATTTGGGAATTATAAAATGTACTATTACAAACATAATTTGAAATTCGATAGATTTCACCGAGCTTTGTATTAGTTATTAAACTATCGTTGTTAATTACATCTGCCACTAAAACCTCCTCTGTATTGAATTCATCCAAGCCCGTAAATGTCAAAACTCGTGCATGATAACTTGACGTCAACGCCATTAACCGTCCTCGATTATCCATATAGAATCCATCTCGTCCACCAGGAATGATTCGGGCAATCGGCCGTCTTATTTTTGCTCGGATGTTCCACGTATTCCCTATCAATTTATAAACTTGTGCCGCTTCCACTTCATTCATGTCTAACACAAACTGCTCTACAGCTTGAATATCCAGCTCTTCTACCTTCATTTCTGGATAATACAAACGAACAAATTTCAACCGGTCAATCAACTCTACCTCCGTCAGGAGGGCCATTCCATCCTGTATATCTAGTTCAATTATGGGTTCACTTAAGTTAAGTTTCTGTTCTTTTTGAAGCGCCGTCACAAGCACAACTAAAATTGCTGCTGACAACATTAAAACGGCTAAACGCTTTATCCATTTTTTCATGATAAGGCAGTTTTTATAGGTTCAACCAATCTGTCTATATCTCCTGCACCAATCGTCAAGAGCACACCTTCCTCAAAAGACTGGACGAATGTCAATACTTCGTCGGGGGAAAGAAGTTGTTTTTTTGATACAGTTATTTTAGTCAATAATGCATCACTTGTTACACCGGGAATCGGCAATTCACGCGCAGGATATATTGGCATAAGAATCACCTCGTCTAAGGCACTCAATTCTTGGGCAAATTCATCCATGAAATTACAGGTGCGCGAGAATAAATGGGGCTGAAAAACACCGGTAATCTTCTTTTTTGGAAACATTAAACGTACCGATTCAATTAAATAATGAATAGCAGTTGGATGGTGTGCATAGTCATCAATATAAATGTACTGCTCTGTTTTTATATGGAATTCAAAACGCCTTTTCACCCCCTTAAAACTTGCTAATGCAGCAACGATTTTTTCAAATGGTATTTTTTCCTGTAATCCAATCCCTATAACTGCCAGTGCGTTCTCTGCGTTATGGGTGCCAGGTATACCAATTTCAACGGAAAAGTATTCATTTCCAAATGCTGTCACATCCATCAAAAAGCGTTCTTGTTCATAGCGCAAATTATACCCACAAACAGCAAGTTCCTCAACTGGAGTTTCAGAAATTCCGTAAGCTACCTGAGCACATTTACTCCCCATCTTTATCGTATGGTGAACGACAAGATAACCATCAGCATCGATGCGCTCCGCGAATTCTTGAAAAGCCTGTTTTAATTCAGTTGCTTCACCATAGATATCCAAATGATCTGCATCCGTTGATGTCACAGTAGCCGCATAAGGCGATAAGTGTAAAAAAGAACGATCAAATTCGTCCGCTTCCACCACGCAATTACCGCTAGACGTATCCAATAAAAGATTCGTGTGGTAATTGGAACTGATTCCACCCAAAAATGCGCTACACCCAAACCCTGTTGCTTTGAACACATGTGCAAGTAAAGTAGAGGTGGTCGTTTTTCCGTGCGTTCCTGCGACAGCATAACTTCTTTGATGATGAGTAATCATCCCAAGAACTTCCGCTCGTTTTGATAAAGTATAACCGTTGTTCTTAAAATAATTCCACTCACCATGATCCTTTGGAATGGCTGGCGTGTAAATAACTAACGTTTCACTTAACGAAAATTGTGGATGAACGACACGAGCACCGCGATCTTGAAAACGAACAACAATTCCTTCACGCTGCAGCTCATCCGTCAAAGGTGTAGGTGTTTTATCGTATCCCTCAACAAAGATGCCATTGGCATGGAAGTAACGCGCCAATGCGGACATTCCGATACCTCCGATTCCAAGTAAATAACAATATTTCACCTCTTCAAGCCTCATCCTTGTTTCAATACCGAGTTAATGACCGCTGTGATTTTAGCATCTGCATGATGAATTGCCAATTCTTTTATTTTCTTCCCTAGAAGCACCGAATCGTTTACATTATTAAGCAACTCCATAATGGCAGGAACCAATTGCTCTCGTGCTACCACATCTTTGACTAATTGAGCAGCTCCGCTATCTACTAATGCAATTGCATTTTTTGTTTGATGATCTTCCGCCACATTGGGTGAAGGGACTAATATGACGGGTTTACCAATTAAACATAATTCAGAAACTGCGATTGCTCCAGCGCGAGATATGATAATATCAGCAGCAGCATAAGCATAATCCATTCGACTTATGAAGTCGGTAAGAATAATTCCTTTAGGTAGTTCGTCTCCCAATTCCTCCTTCAATGTGTTCAAATGAAATTTTCCACATTGCCAAATAAGTTGAACCCCTTTTTCAGCAAAATAGGTGAGTTGATTTTTCACACTTTCATTTAAGGTGCGGGCACCCAAGCTTCCTCCAACAATAAAAACAGTTTTCTTGCTATTATCTAATTTAAAAAATTCAAAAGCGGCCTCTCTTTTGCCTTCTATCTTAACAACATCCTCCCGCACAGGATTCCCGGTAAGCGCTATTTTTTTGGCTGGAAAAAAACGCTCCAGTCCTTCATAGGCCACGCAAATTTTCGAGACTTTCGACGCCAATAGCTTATTGGTTTTTCCAGGAAATGAATTCTGTTCCTGAATCACAGTAGGAATTCCTAACTGAGTAGCAACCTTCAACGTTGGTCCGCTGGCATAACCCCCTACACCAATTACCACATCAGGTGCAAATCGTTTAAGAATCACTCGTGCTTTAAGCATAGAGCGAATAATTTTAAACGGAAGCATCAAGTTTTTTGCGGTCAAACGTCTTTGAAAACCACTGATCCACAAACCTTCGATAGGGTACCCAGCTTGAGGAACCTTTTCCATTTCCATTTTTCCCATTGCGCCGATAAATAGTATTTCGGCAGCAGGATTTTCCAATTTAATTCGATTTGCGATTGCGATAGCAGGAAAAATATGCCCCCCTGTGCCACCACCACTTATTATAACTTTTATTGCACTCATACTTCAGTCTCCTCTCCGCTGTAAACTGTTCG
>JAQWYK010000042.1 GCA_029254025.1 Crocinitomicaceae bacterium
CCCGCAATATCCCATACCTGCTCTTAGTCCTCCGATGATTTGGTAAACAACTTCGTTGAGGTTCCCTTTGAACGGTACTCTTCCTGAAATTCCTTCTGGAACTAATTTTTTATTGTCCTCTTCATTGTCCTGGAAGTAGCGATCTTTAGACCCTTTTTCCATGGCTTCTAAGGACCCCATTCCTCTATAAGACTTAAACTTTCTACCTTGGTAAATAATGGTTTCGCCGGGGGATTCTTCCGTTCCCGCGAACATAGAACCTACCATTACAGTATCTGCCCCAGCGGCAATGGCTTTTACGATATCTCCCGTGTAGCGAATTCCTCCGTCTCCTATCACCGGAACACCTGTTCCTTGCAATTCTCTGGCTACATCGTTAATCGCAGAGATTTGCGGTACACCCACTCCTGCGATAATTCTGGTAGTGCAAATTGATCCTGGGCCAATTCCTACCTTCACTCCATCCGCACCAGCATCCGCTAAATACTTAGCTGCCTCAGGCGTGGCAATATTTCCAACGATAACATCAAGGGTCGGATACTTTGCTTTTACCTCTTTTAATTTTACAACAACACCTTTCGTGTGGCCATGCGCAGTATCAATCACAATAGCATCCACTCCAGCAGTTACTAAGGCATCCACTCTTTCAAGTGTGTCGTCGGTTACTCCTACGGCAGCTGCAACGCGTAAGCGACCAAATTGGTCTTTGCACGAATTGGGGTGCTCTTTAACTTTAATAATATCTCTAAAGGTAATTAGTCCCACAAGTCTTCCTTGATCGTCGATAACGGGTAGTTTTTCAATTTTGTGTTCTTGTAAAATATCTTCTGCACGCAATAAATCAGTGCCGTCCTTCGTGGTGATCAAATTATCTTTGGTCATTATTTCACGAATCGGTCGATTTTTTTTCTTTTCAAAACGCAAATCGCGATTGGTCACAATTCCCTTAATGTATTTATCTTCATCTATCACAGGGATACCTCCGATTTTATTCTCCTTCATCAAACGCAAGGCATCTTCTACCATCGAATCTTCCCGCAAGGTTATCGGGTCAATGATCATCCCGCTTTCAGAACGCTTCACTTTTCGCACTTCCAATGCTTGTTCAGCGATGCTCATGTTTTTGTGAATTACACCAATTCCTCCTGATTGTGCGATGGCAATGGCTAGGCTAGATTCAGTTACCGTATCCATTGCGGCCGAAATAATCGGGGTATTCAATGAAATGTTACGGGTGAATTTTGATTTTAATTGAACATCTTTCGGCAGAACCTCAGAGTAACCTGGGACTAACAAGATATCGTCAAATGTTAATCCTTCTTTAATATCAGCGATGTTTTCTAATGGCATAACGTGAACCTATTTGTGAAATAAATTCTCGCAAAAGTAGTGATTTTTTTTCGGAAAGTTATTCTATTGTAAGTTAGTTTTGAACTCTCTTGATCTTTCAGTTTTTTTCTGAACGATTAGATTAAATCTTCCCATACTCCTCAAAAAATCCAGGAAACGATTTCTTCACGGCTTGCGGGTTTTTGATGGTAAAAGGCACTTGTGCATTTATAGCTAATAAGGCCACAGCCATGGCGATGCGATGATCGTTGTGAGAATCAAACGATATTTCTTTATCTATCTTCAGCTGTGGATTCCCTTGAATAATCATGGTGTCATTGGCATAATCTAAATCTACAGAGATATTGATTTTGTTGAACTCTGTTTTTAATGTTACGCCGCGATTACTTTCTTTGTTGGCTAAACGATTTAATCCTTTTATTCTGGTTTCCCCTTTACTATGTGCGGCGAGCGCTACTAGCGGAGGAAATAAATCAGGACAATCTGTAGCATCAAAATCAAAGGCATTCAATTCATTTTTTTGAATAAAAACCTGTTCATTGGATATCCATTTTATCGAAGCCCCCGCTTTTTCTATTGCCAGCAGTATGTCTTTGTCGGCCTGAGAGGAGTTTTTGTTTAGGTTTGAAAGCGTTAATTCTCCTCCAATAGCAGCAGCAACCGCAAAAAAGGATGCTCCACTCCAATCTCCATCTATGTTGTAGCTTTCTGCTATCGGAAATTGATTCCCAGGAATTTTAAATATAGAATAGTTCGTATGCTCAATAGTAATTCCGAAGTCATTTAGAATCTCTAAGGTCATATCAATGTATGGAATCGATTTAAGATTTTTGACATGAATAACTGTATCCTGATCGATTAAGGGTAAAGCAATTAATAATCCGGTAAGTAGTTGTGAACTTTCTGAGCCATCAACTTCAATCGTTTTGGGTATAGTTTTACCTGAAATGGTTAGTGGTAAAAATCCATTCTTAGACTCCACCTTCTTGTTGAGCTGTTCTAGTACATCAATCACCATGTCCATTGGTCGCTGAAGGATAGAACCATGTCCGGTAATCACGATTTCTGTTTCAAATAGCAAGGAAAAGGCACTAAAGAGACGTGCACTCAACCCCGCTTCACCAACATCCAATGTATAGTTCTTTCCTGAAGAACGTTCAATTCCTTTCTTAATGTGGAGTTCGTTGTTTTCGAGTTGATAGGCACCGCCAAACGCTGTTAAAATCCGCAGAGCTGCAAGAGTATCGTCGCTCTCTCCATAGTTTTCCAAACGAACGGGTTTTCGACGCAAGCTTGCAATAGCTATGGCGCGTTGGGCATAACTTTTTGAGCAAGGTGCTGTAAAGCTTCCCTGTACTTGTTTTTTAGGAGACAGTGTTAGTTCACTCATACGGCGAAGTTACGGAAGAATTTTAGGATGAAGGAAGAAAAATAAAAAAGCGTCACTTAGCTAAAGGTGACGCTCTCTCATATTTTTCTTTAGAAATTAAAACTTCACGATTTTATGCACTGTTTGAGATGTTGGCGTTGAAAGGATCAGTGAATAAAGTCCTGAAGCCAATCCTTCGGTTTGAATTTTTAAATATTCGCTACCTCCAGCAACAGGAACTTCTTTTAAGTGAAAAACGACCTTTCCGCTCAAGTCTAGAATGGAGACTTCTACCTCTTGTGCTTTCGTAGCCCCCATATGGAGAATGAAGTAACTGTTGAACGGATTTGGATAAACGCCAAATATTTCCAACGCCTCAGGCTGGTTCCCCTCAAGGTTTAGAACAGGTGCCGGAATACAAAAGTTGGAAGCAAAGCTAGGTATACTTTCTTCGCGCAAAAACCGTTCTTGATCATTGACATAGTAAGCCTTAGCAAAAGATTGGCTATTTCCAGGTGTGTTTACATCATCCATAAAATACCATTCAGATTGCGCTCGATCTTTGGTTACATCCAAAATAATGTATCCTTTTTCCGTTAAGTCGGCCCATTTGATATGACTGTTCATCGATTGAATCAGACTTACTCCAAAACCAATTGGAAACCCAGGTGACGTAACGCTTGTTGCCACAAATTCAACACCCCCAGAATTAGTTCCCGTGGAGCTAATATATCCAGCCATAGGGATATCATTGGCCCAAGAGGTATGGATGTCTCCTGTTAGAACAACCACATTCGGAATGTCATTAGAAATAATATAGTTGAGTAAATGATTCCGTTCATAGTTGTACCCGTCCCATTGATCGGGGTTCAAAGGAGTTCCAAATGCTTCCAACGGAGCCATCATAACCTGTTGACCAAGTATGTTCCATTGCGCTGTACTCGCCAGTAATTCTGATTTTAACCACGTAAGTTGCGTTTCACCGAGCAATGAACGTGTTGGACTGTCTATATCGGAGGATGTCGCACCGACTTGTTCGTCACGTCCTTCTAATCGAGTATCCAGCATATATAGATTGATGAGGTCGCCATATTCTATTTTGCGGTAAATTGATGAGTCATTGCTTTCGCGAATAGGCAACCATTCAAAATATGCTTTTTTAGCGTTATTTTTACGATCAATCCACGCGCCTTGAGCTGCCGCGTCATGATTTTCAGCGCCGTCATACCAAGCATCATTCGCCGATTCATGATCGTCCCATACACAGATAAACGGATATTGTTGATGTATGCGCTGTAAGTCGGTATCCAATCGGTAATGGCTGTAACGCAAGCGATAATCGTCAAGAGTTACAATTTCATGTAATGGTTCATGGGTGCGATCTGCAATATTTGCACTATATCCTCCTGCTGCATATTCATAAATATAGTCTCCTAAGTGTAGCACTGCATTCACATCGTTTCGCTCTGCAATAGCGCGATAGGCATTAAAGTATCCATATTCGTAATTGGAGCACGACACAACAGCAAAACGGACATTTTCATTGTCTCCTAAGTCGGCAGTAATAGCTCTTCCAGGTACGGAATATTTTCCGTCTACTTCAAAGCCGTAGTAATAACAGGTCGAAGGATTGAGCCCGGAAACGTCCACTTTTACTGTGTAATCACGGCTCTGACTAGTGTAGAAATAACCACTATTTACGAGATTATTGAGTAGCGTATCGGTAGCAATACGCCAATTTACACGAATAGAGTCGCTGTTGATTTCCTCGGGTGTAACGCGTGTCCAAATAATCACACGATCATGCAAGGGGTCACCTGAAGCCACTCCGTGATAAAATGGAGCATGTACAGTTTTAAGTACGTTTCGCTCCTTTTGTGCGACAGCAAAGATCGAAATGAGCAATAGAAGAAGTGAGGGTAGGATTTTCATGTTGTCTTATTATTCTTTGATTATTTTAATAGATTGAACGGAGCCATCCTCCTCTGTGATATAAATATAGTTTACTCCTGAACAAGACGCCGTGAGATCGACAGTATGACTTTTTGTCGAGACTATCTCGGAACTACATAATTTTCCGAGGCTGCTGTAGAGTTCTACTTTGACATTAGAGACTTCTTGAGGGAATTCGAGAACAACTTCATCTATTGCTGGATTAGGGAAAACATGGATTTTATTCAGGTCATTCTCGTCAGGGGTTGATAAGGTTGTGTTTTTGATAATAATCATTTCTCCTGTTGCAGGAGACCAAACACTGGCATTATTGGGAAGGTTTCCTCCTAAATTGTCACTCGTGTTTTCGGTTACGGCATTCACATTTTCAAACTTTACGCACTGAATTGTAGTGCTGTCTTGGTTCACTTTAACAAAGAAGAAACTATCAAATACCCCCTGGTCGCGTACGTAAGGTTTTTTATTAGCGCCAGGAAAGTCAAGCTCCCGATGAGGGGCGCCCCATTGACCTTCCCCTATGTAAACAATACCATCGGGGTCTGGAACGAAGTCAGTTTTTATTGCATTTGCTTTGCAGGGGTATGTCCATTTTGTGACATGTGAGTGAGATTCGGAAACCATTCGGATGTTATGTTGTTCGAAGAGGTTCACCCAACAATCCATTTGCTCCTGCACTAACCCATAACCATTCCCCATGGAGAAAGTAGAAATGTGGTACTGCGCAAATTTCCAAAAGGGTTCTGTTGCCCCACCAGTGGAGTGCATGTTAAGGTCGTTTTGAAACCAAAGGAGTTGATTGGTCCCTGTGCATGCATTCATTTCTGAATTCAAAAAGTACAAACGCAACAATCCGCCGTTTATGTTAAGAGCATAATATTCCTCTTCTGGAACATCGAACATGTGAAAGTTGTCTTGATTATTTTCGTGGTTTCCTTGAGTGTGCATGGTAGGATACATTCTCCCATCAGAAGAAATGGTCAGTTGCCAATCGTTCAACCATTGGTCCCATTCGTTGAATGTATTAGATGTAATTTGATTCATGACAAAATCACCATTAAACGCTACAAAGTCAGGACGGATTTTAGACACAAGGATATTGCCTTCTCTGCGTTTGTCGAGGCAATTTCCACTTGGGCAATCTTCGACATATAATCCGAATACCTTAAATCCATCGCGCGAATCACCTCCGGTGATATACGAAACTGGGTCATTAGGATTGTCTGAAAGGGTTCTAAATTTGTAACGTGCACTGACCTGACCAGCAATATCGTAGATAACGAAGTAATACATGGTATTCGGTGTTAACCCTGTTAAACGCGCGAATTTTCTGTTGTGTCCGTGAGCATTCCCTATGCGATCTACACCCTTTGTAAGCGGATACGCGGTGTGATTTGTACCTTCATCAACTGTTCCGTAATGCACAGTTCCATCATCCCCTGACCATCCTATAACAATGGTAGATGCGGGGTCATCTCGAAAAGTGAGGGTGTATTGCCCTGTGTTGGCATAAAGTGTTATGTGAACAAAGCACAACAAAAAAGTAGTGATTCGAAGTATGGTTGTTCTGATCAAGTAGTGTTTCTTATTCATGTTTAGTCCTTTATTATGTCTCGAATGGTGAACCAACCCTTAAAAGAGTTAGGCCATCCTTGTAATAATAATAATGCTAGTGGGGTTGTCCAATTCGCTCCTCGTTCTATGAAATCCCAGATAGGATAACCTGTTAAGGGACGTATAAGTGCTGCAGAAAAAGCCCAAAGTGCTGCCCAAAAAAGTAGTATTCGAATGGGGTAAAACAATACGGCGGCCGCAACAACAAAATCGAGTATTCCAATCAACGGCATGACTATGATAGCTGAGGTTTCTGAAAATCCTACATAAGTAAGAAATGGGATCCAGTCAGTTTTTACGCTCAGCGCAAAAACACCATGACCAACAAAAGTGAGTGCAACTCCGATTCGTAGAATGTAGCTGATTTCATTTTTTTGTTGTTGTAATTTAGTCATTAATGTCGTACTAGCTTTCCTGCAAAATTAGTGTACTCGTTTTAGATTTAAATGAAGAAATTATTAATTTTCTCAAAAAGAGGGAGTCATTCTCTTTGAATAAGTCATTTTTGCTAATTAAAAGTCTTCTTCACTCATAGTGAAGTCGTCTAGTTCATCGGCGAAGTCATCTAAGTCTGTGTAGTCATCATTTTCTGTGCCTGGACTTTTGCTTGGTCGTAGAATATTAGTTTTGGAAATATTTAAACGAATTTCTGTTTTAATCGTTCCGTCATCTTGCGGATAAGCTTTTGCAAAAGGAGTTCCTGTTAATTCTACTAATGCACCACTCTTTAGGAAGTCCAAAATCCGCATATTTGCGCCTTCTTTTTTCCAAATTGTGCAATTGACCCAAGTTGTTTTTGTTCGGGATTCTCCTGATCGTTTGTCTCTCCAGTTTTTGTTGTGAGCGACTGGAAAATTAATAGCAATCACCCCTCTTTCCATGGTGCGAACCGAAGCATTTCTTCCAATGTTTCCAATCAAGCGTGTTTCAAATACAGTAGCCATTGTAATTTTGATTAAGTCAATAAATATGAAATCATCAAACTAATATAGCGAATTCATAGTAGGTTCTACTCATAACGCATAAAATAAATGAAGGTCCTTTGTAAAAATGAATGGTTAAATTTCTCTCTTGGAACCAAACGCGGGCAATAATCCAATGAAAAAAGCAACGAAAGTAACACCTTGCTGAGTTTCTAATGTGTCTTCGGGGAGAAATGAGGCAATGGTGATTATGCCAAAGCATAATGCAATTAACGACTTGTTCGAAATTGCCTGAAATACTAATTGCCAAGAAAAAAGTAGGAGAAGTATGAGGCCAAGTATTCCAAAGCTCACCCAAAATGTCATATATTGGTTATGTGCTCTATTGCGATGGTTTTCTGCTAAATCTGTGTCAATAGCTCGGTATGCTTGGTTGAATTGCTGTTGCACATCCCCAGTTCCGACACCAATCAACCAGTTTTTTTTGAGAATATAAATGCTAGCTTTCCAGTGTTCGAATCGCTGCAGGAGAGAATGGCCGGAAGAATGGCCTCCTGCCAAGTAGTATTGGATTTGATGCTTGATGCCGTCTAGGCGCGCTGTTAGCGGACTCTCAACATAACGATATGAGGGTATTCCTTGTTCAATATTTCGAATATCTTTCTTGCTTAGTCGTTCAAATCCCTCTGCGTCTTTTCGGAGTCCTTTTGAGGTCATATACCGTATGAGGGTACCCATCAGTTCTTGTCCCTTCAGATCCAATGAATCATGTGGTATGTTAGATTTTTTGTTCCATTCGTACGCCAGTTCTTCTTCTTGAATATATAGCATCACATAATGTCCATTTTCTTGAATGTGCAATGTAGTATCGTGATAATAATTATTGCCTAAGGAAGTTCTGGTCTCCAAATGTTCAAAGGATTCGGCAGTTTGACTTGGCTTTAATTCTAAATAAATGAAAAAGACAAACCCAGCTAAACTGGTGGCGAATGTTAAAAGTAAAAGTGTTTTTAAACGTTTTGAATTCAGTTTAAATATGTAATAAATAGATAAAGCGAATACCAAGAAAAATGCTGCGAAATACACGCTCATGACTTGAGCAACAAAAGTGTAGAAAAGCAACCAAAGACCAATTAAAGCCCAGATCCATGTTAGGATGTTTCGGATATTGACCTTCGAAAATGCAATGATAACACCGAATAATACAAGTAATCCGTATCGTATATGCGATCCGAACAACGAAAGAAATCGTATATCAGTTCCATCTGTAAAGTGGTTACGGAAATAAAAAGTACTTAAATTAAGTGTGGAAGTAATCAGTAATGAAACGAGGAGCCCATTGAGAACTATCGGTAAAAACTCTTTTTCAAGCGGTCGTGCAAGTAGTGCCAAAGGTATGATAAGTAATGGAAGTTTAGATCGAATATCTCCAAACGCATAGGAATAATCTTCACTCCACAAGATACCGATAAAATGCAAAATAAATATACCTGCTATTGATAAGAAAAGTGTGTTTCGTTTCAGCCTGCCCAGATAACTTCGATAGTCCGCCTCGAAGACAATATTACTGATGACCCAAATTGTTCCAATTGACATAACGACTTTGTTCAATGGTAGTCCTACACCAATCAACAAGCATCCTACAAAATGCAGGTATTTGTGTGCTGATGGATGGAACCACTTATTGAACATGTCTTTATAGCTTCAGCGAGAGTTAAAGGTGAAGAATTTTCTTATACTTTGTTTCATTATTTAGGATGTCGATGGCCTTTTTCAGTGAGTTGTCATCTTTAAAAGAATGTAAGATTCGCCCATTTTGATAATAGTAGCGCGAAATAATTTCATTTTCCAAAATATCGATGAGTTGATCCTTGAAAAGTTCTAAATCTTTTTCTTTCGATGCCCTCACTTTCTTCATTAATGCATCGTATTCGCCTTGGATAGCGGCATCATATCCTTCTTTCTTCGCCATCTCCAACATTTTTTTAAGCATTTCTTCTGAAGCTGTAGAATATTCTACTTCGCTTTCCATTACGTACTTCTTGAATGCATTATAGTCTGCTTCGGAAAGTTTGAATTCTTCCGGTGATGCGATTGATTCATGCTTGTTTTGGTACTGCGTTGAGAAGTCAAAAATGATATTATTGATCATCAATACTGCTGTTAGTCTTCCCAAATCTTCTCCTTCAACTTTAATGTCGGGCTCGATTCCTCTTCCATCAATAACGTCACGACCATTTTTCGTTGTGAAGATTGTAATGAGCGAATCAGGAACTTCTTCTACTTTCCCTTCGTTTTTAGCATAGTAATCCAGTTTCTGCACACAGCGACCAGATGGTGTGTAGTATTTAGCGATGGTCAACTTCATTTTTGAACCATATTTAAGGTCGATGGTGCGCTGAACGAGCCCTTTACCAAATGATGTTCGTCCTACGATTACAGCCCGATCGAGATCTTGCAGAGAACCTGCCACAATTTCGGAGGCGGAAGCCGAGTTCTCATCAATCAACACAACAACTGGGATGTCTTGATTTATTGGTTCATTGCGCGTTGCATAAACCCTGTTTTCTTCAACTATCCGCGATTTGGTACTTACAATAGGTTCGTTTTTTGGAACGAACATGTTCACGATATCGACGGACTCGATCAGCAATCCACCTCCATTTCCGCGGAGGTCTAGGATGAGTTTTTCCATGCCTTCACTTTGCAATAAGGCATAAGCATCTATGACGCTTTTGGATGCCGTTTGCGTAAATGAACTGAGGTTGATGTAGCCAATCTTGTCATCAACCATTCCGGAGTATGGAATATCTGGTAGTTTAATTTCGTCGCGTTTCACTTCCACTTTCCCTACTCCAACAAAGGGTCGTTCGTATTCCACTTCAATACTTGTTCCCTTTGTGCCTTTTAATGCTTGAGAAACTTCGTCGGTTGGCTTATCTTTCATCGAGCGCCCGTCAATTGAAAGAATTTTATCTCCGGCCTTTAATCCGGCAACTTGTGCAGGGTTTCCTTCATAAGGTTCGCTAATGATTACATATTCGTCGACTTTACGAATCAAAGCACCAATTCCACCATATTGACCAGTGGTCATCATCCGGTAGTCTTCCATGTTGGCTTCATGATAGTAAACCGTGTAAGGATCTAATTCATTCAGCATGGCATCAATTCCTGCTTTCGAAATTGCCCCGATTTCAGGCGTCTCGACATAGTATTTTTCTAAGTTGAGGTAAATTAAATTGTATAAATCAAGATTCTTTACAACTTCAAAGCCGTTGGATTGAGCAATAGATTGAAATGTGAAAAGAATGGAGAAAAATGTAATTTTTAACGCCTTCATAGATTATGCTTTTATTTCGTTGGATGATAGCTGAGAAATTAAACGCTCGAAAAGTAGAACTATTTTACGATTCATTTCTTCACAGCTCATAATTTCTGTGTTGGTGTAAATCAAAAATAACGCCAACTGTTGATTATTTTGTTGTAAAAGTGCTTCTAAAGAATGTTTGTTTTTTCGAATAACCTCCCTCATGAGACGCTTAATTCGATTTCGGTCCGGTGCTTTTTTAAATCTGCGTTTAGAAACTGAAAAAACGATTTGAAAAGCTTCTTTTGAGGGTAATTCTTGTTTATTGAATTTAAGAAGAAAAGGAAATTGCTTCACCGTCTCACCATCGTTAAATAATGATTCAATGATTTTTTTACTTTTTAACTTGTAAGATTTCCCTAATCTTTCATTCATTAAACAAAGATAATAGGAAATGTTAAAGGTTGGCGCAGTTCGTTATTCCTGTTCAGAGCGCTGCATTGAAGCAACGATTAAAATTTTGAATACTATTAGAGTGCGTTCTCAATAATTTTCGTCAAATCCGCTCTGGAATGAACTCCCGAACCTTTCCAAACGATTTCTCCGTTTTTGAATAAAATGAATGTTGGTACTCCACGTACTTTAAATTTTTGTGAAGCCGCTGGGTTTTTATCTACATCTACTTTCAATACACGAAGTCCTCGACCAAATTGATTTTTCACGTCATCGATAATTGGCATCATGGTTTGACAAGGTCCACACCAAGTAGCGTAAAAATCCACAAGTACAGGCTCTGCACCTCTAATTATTTCATTAAACTTTCCCATCTGTTTTTGCTTTATAGTTTGCGATTGCATCTGGTTTGTGACCATGAAAGAAATTCATCCAAATTAAACGACCTACTCGAAAAGTAACAGGAGCTAATCCGATCAATGCTCCTAAGATTAGTAATATGTATACCCAATAAACAGTTTCACTGTAAATTAGGTACGTGGAAACAAATACAGCTACAGAAATGGCAACAGTGAGTGCGTAACTCACATACATTGCGCCATAGAAAAATCCTGTTTCAATTTCGTATTTGTGTCCGCATTCTGAACATTTTTCCTCCATTTTATCGAATTTTGAAGGATGAAAGACTTGTTTATGAGAGAACACTTTTCCCTCATGACAAACGGGGCACTTTCCATTGAAAATGCTATATAATCTATTTTCTTTCCAACTCATGTTGCAAAGATAACAACTGCATATGTCTAGTTGTGTGATTTTTGTAACAATATTGGACTCAAGTTGGAAATTTGACGTTCGCCCTATTAGCACTTCCAATATCGAATCCATTAAACTCGTTCATTTTACAAAGAATCCATAAAATTTACCGAAATTTGCAACTGTTTTATGGAGAAGAAAAAAGATATTCGAGGGTTGGACTTGGAACAACTCAAATTGGAGTTGTCGGAAATTGGTGAAAAAGGATTTCGTGCAAAGCAGCTGTACGATTGGTTATGGAAGAAGAACGCACATACCTTTGATGAAATGACCAATCTAAGTACTGGATTAAGAGAGCGGCTGAAAGAAATGTATTGCATCGAACACATTCATCTCGAAGATCAACAAATTAGTTCAGATAAAACGATAAAATGTGCCTTTAATGTTGGGGAGGGAAAAGTGATGGAAGGGGTGTTGATTCCAACCAAGTCGCGGATGACCGCTTGTATTTCTTCGCAAGTTGGTTGCAGTTTGGCCTGTAAGTTTTGTGCGACAGGAAGACTGAAGCTCCTGAAAAATTTGAGCGCTGGGGAAATTGTGGATCAAGTGGTGTATTTAAATAAACAAGCCGAGGAGCGTTACGGTCAACATCTTTCAAACATTGTTTACATGGGGATGGGTGAGCCGCTCTTGAATTATGCCAATGTGTTGCGGAGTACTGAACTATTGACTTCGGAAGAAGGACTTGGAATGTCACCAAAACGAATTACAATTTCGACGGCAGGAATTGCAAAAATGATTAAGCGGCTAGGGGATGATGAGGTGAAGTTTAATTTAGCACTCTCTCTTCACGCGGCAAATGATGTGAAGCGCAATCAGATTATGGAGATTAATGAAACCAATAATCTATCGGCTCTTGCTGAATCTCTAAAATACTTTTATGAAAAAACAGGTAGTAGGGTAACGTTTGAGTATATCATATTCAATGACTTTAATGACGAATTAAAGGACGCTCAGGAGTTAGCTGAGTTTTGTAAAAATGTACCCTGCAAAGTGAATATAATTGAGTACAATCCGATTGATGACGGAGAGTTTAAGCAAGCCGATGTTAGAAAAGTTGATGCCTTTGCTCACTTCTTGGAAGAACGGAATATTATCGTGAACATACGCCGGAGCAGGGGGAAAGATATTGATGCCGCTTGCGGGCAATTGGCAAATAAGAACAAAATTGCGACCCCAGATGTTCGTATTTTTAAGTAATAATACACGTGCTTAAAAATATGTACGCATAAGACTTTTTTTGCTTTTTTGTGGCATTTTCATCCCATTAATTGGATAAAATGAATATTTTTGAAACCAATTATTTAAATGTAAAAATCAAATAATAAATATATGAAAATACTTGTGTGTATCAGTAAAGCTCCGGATACGACTTCCAAAATCGCGTTTACTGACGGAAATACAAAGTTTAGTGAAGATGGCGTTCAGTATATCGTCAACCCATACGATGAGTGGTATGCTTTGGTGCGAGGGTTGGAGCTTAAAGAATCGGTAGGCGGTTCAGTAACCATTGTTACCGTAGGAACAGCAGAAGACGAGCCAACGATTCGTAAGGCATTGGCAATAGGAGCTGATGAAGCGGTTCGCATTGATGCCGAAGCGAAGGATGCGTTCCAAGTAGCAACAGAAATTGCAAATTACGCAAAAGGTCAAGGTTTTGATTTGATTTTAACAGGTAAGGAAACGATCAACTACAATGGTTCTCAGGTGGCAGGGATGATTGCAGAGCACTTAGATCTGCCATTGGTTTCACTGGCCTCCAAGTTGGATGTGAACGGTGCTACAGCGACCTGCGACAAGGAAATTGTAGGTGGTTTGGAAATAGTAGAGGTTCAATTGCCAGCTGTAATTAGTTGTGCTAAAGGAATGGCAGAGCAGCGAATTCCAAACATGCGGGGCATTATGGCGGCAAGAACGAAACCATTAAATGTAGTTGCGGCTAGTGCCTCTGTGTTGAATACAGAATTTGTAGCCTATGATTTACCAGCACCAAAATCGGCAGTGAAATTGATTGATCCAGAGAATATGGATGCTTTGGTTGAATTACTTCACAATGAAGCAAAAGTTATTTAATTATTGAATTTTAAAAAAGCATTACATGTCAGTTTTAGTGTATATAAATAGTAACGGTGGTAAGCTTATGAAAAGCGCCTTAGAAGCAGTTACTTATGGAAAAATGATTGGCGACGTAACCGTTGTAACAAATGGAAGCACTGGTGACGATATTCTTTCTTCGCTTGGAGCCTACGGAGCCCAAAAAGTATTGGTTGATCGCTCTTTTGATGGTACTGATGCACAACAATTGACACGACTAGTTGGATCTGCAGCAGAGGCGACAGGTGCTACATCAATTGTTTTCTCAAATGATTTAGTGGGAAAGGCGGTCGCACCTCGATTGTCGGTTCGGTTGTCAGCAGGATTGGTTTCCGGGGCAACTGGAGCTCCTGATGCAGATGGAAAAATCAAAGTGAATGTGTTTTCTGGAAAGGCGTTTGGGCACGTTAAAGTAAATACAACTAAGCGGATTATTTCGTTGTTGCCGAATTCATTCCAGCCACAAGAGGTTGGTGGCTCTGCATCGATTGAAGAATTTGACGGGAACGCAGGTGCTGCAGGACTTGTTGTAAAAGCAACCAAAAAACCAGAAGGTGGCGTTCCGTTGCCGGAGGCGGAATTGGTTGTTTCTGCAGGGCGTGGATTGAAAGGTCCAGAGAATTGGGGAATGGTAGAAGATTTAGCGAATGAATTAGGGGCGGCAACGGCATGCTCTCGTCCTGTTGCCGACATTGGTTGGAGGCCACACCACGAGCACGTAGGTCAGACCGGTGTTGCTATTCGTCCAAACTTATACATTGCAGCCGGAATTTCTGGTGCGATACAGCATTTAGCGGGTGTGAACGGTTCTAAGGTGATAGTTGTCATCAATACAGATGCGGAAGCTCCTTTCTTTAAAGCTGCGGACTACGGAATTGTAGGGGATGCTTTTGAAGTATTGCCGCGTTTAACGGAGGCAGTTAAAAAATTCAAGGCAGCCAATTAAGGTTTAGATAATTATAGTTACTTTTACGCAACAAAATAAAAATTAGGGAAGCATATATGCTTCCCTAATTGTTTAATAATTTTTAAAGCGTACACAAGTCGATTCATGGAAAAGGTTAAGCTTGAAATCGTTGGACTTTCCTATAGTCAAACTCAGTCTGGAGCATACGCATTAGTGCTGGCCGAAGAAAATGGAACGAGGAGACTACCGATTATTATAGGAGGTTTCGAAGCCCAGGCAATTGCTATCGAGTTAGAGAAAATGACACCAACACGACCCCTAACACACGACTTGTTTAAGAATTTTGCATTAGCCTATGATATTCTTGTCAAGGAGATTTTAATCTACAATTTAGTTGAAGGAATCTTTTATGCTAAATTGGTATGTGACCGTCAGGGTGTAGTCATTGAAATTGATGCCCGCACCTCGGATGCCATTGCAATAGGCGTACGTTTTAGTTGTCCTGTATTCACTTATGAATCAATTTTGAGCTCTGCGGGAATTCAATTGGATGACACAGATGAATTTGCTTCCGTTCCGGAATTAGAGGAGGCAGAGGCTCAGCCAAAAGGTCCGTCATCGATGTCTTTAGAAGAATTAGAGGTAAAATTAGAAGAGGCATTAGCGAATGAAAACTACGAATTAGCTTCAAAAATCAGAGATGAAATTAATAGAAGGTCTTCCTAGAATAGCCGTTTTAGTTGGACTTTTGCTCCTTTCTTTCGGTAGCGTTGCCCTTCAGGAGCTGCGGGATGAAACGTGGTACAGAAGAAAATTCAGTTTAGAACTCAATAAAGATCAGTCGTTCAAATGTTCTGATACATCACTAACACTGCTCCAATATGGTAGTTGGAAAAAAGAAGATGGGGCATTGATTTTATCTGCTGAATCGGCTGCTCTTAGCGACACCTTAAAAATTGTTCCAACGGCTGCCCACAAATTTTCAGTTGAAAAAAATGGTAGAAAATTCACCTATTTAAGTGAAAATAAATCTATTAAATCAGGTTTTACGTGGACAGGTATTTTTAGAGGTCTACTCGGTATGTTGGCGCTCGTCGCTATTGCTTTTTTAATTAGCAAGAATAAGCGATACGTAAACTGGGGGTTGGTAATAAAGGGAATACTTTTACAATTAGTTCTTGCGATCTTAATCTTGAAGGTTCCGTTTATTGAATATGGTTTTGATTTTCTTTCGAAAGGATTTGTGCGCGTTGTGGATATGGCGCATGAAGGAGCCATGTTCGTTTTTGGAAGCGTGGTAAATGGCGAGATGTCTCCATTGGTTAAGAATTTTGTGACATGGATACTCCCTTCTGTTATTTTCTTTTCTGCGCTAACAAGTTTACTTTATTATTGGGGGTTTTTACAGAAAATAGTATATGTGATGGCTTGGGTTATGAAGCGAGCCATGGGGTTGTCTGGTGCTGAAAGTGTTTCTGCGGCAGGGAATGTATTCTTGGGTCAGACAGAAGCACCTTTATTAGTCAAGCCCTATTTAGGGAAGATGACTGATAGTGAAATCCTTTGTTTGATGGCAGGAGGAATGGCTACAATTGCAGGAGGTGTTTTAGCTTCTTACATAGGTTTTTTGGGGGGAGAAGATCCTGAACAAAAGGTCTTTTTTGCGAAGCATTTATTAACAGCATCCTTGATGAGTGCGCCAGCAGCAATTGTTTTTGCGAAAATCGTACTTCCAGAGACAGAGAAAATCAACGAGGATTTATCAGTTTCTAAGAACAAATTGGGAACCAATGCGCTCGAAGCTATTTCTAACGGCACAGTGGATGGTGTTAAACTGGCGGTTAATGTTGCAGCTATGCTGATTGTATTTGTTTCGTTAATTGCACTAGCCAATTATTTGTTGGGTAAAGTAGGACATGTTACAGGTTTGAATGAGTACATTGCAAGTTTTGGTCAATATCAGGAGCTTTCTTTTCAATTTATTTTGGGTTATTTGTTAGCTCCAGTTGCTTGGTTGATGGGGGTCCCTGTCGCTGATATAACGATTATAGGACAGCTTATAGGTGAGAAAACTATAATTAACGAATTTGTGGCATATCCACATTTAGGTGAGCTGCAAGATGAAATTTCGGGAAAAGCGCTGATCATGGGAACCTATGTCTTGTGCGGTTTTGCTAATTTTGCCTCTATTGGAATTCAAGTTGGAGGAATCGGAGCGCTAGCACCTGAAAAGAAACCTACATTAGCCAAATATGGGTTTTATGCGCTGATTGTGGGTACTCTGGCATGTATGATGACGGCAACGATGGTGGGAATGTTATACTAGTTGAGAACTCAGAATCTAGAATTCAGAATTCTAAACTCTAATTTAAAAGGATGGCTTCAACTGGAAATTTGCGCAAAATGAGTGCCTTCATTGAAGGGGGGAAGGTAAATTATATCTTGCGATTATTTAGTCCTGAAAAGGAGGTATTAGCGGAAATCGACATGAATACGGCCATTGGTAAGACCATCACGCTTACATTTTCGGGAAAAATTAATTGTGTTAATTGTGGAGTGCTTACAAAGAAGTCGTTCGGACAGGGTTTCTGTTACCCTTGCTTCATCAATGCACCAGAAGCATCTCCATGTGTATTAAAACCAGAACTATGTCGCGCACACCTGGGGGAGGGAAGAGATGTTACCTGGGAGGAAGCAAATCACAATCAATCGCACTTCGTGTACCTGGCCGTTTCGGATGTCGTGAAAGTTGGTATTACACGCGCTACTCAGATACCAACGCGTTGGATTGATCAAGGGGCTGCTTATGCTATTCGATTAGCTGAAGTTCCGAATCGCTATACTGCTGGATTATTGGAGTTAGCCTTAAAAGATCAGGTTACTGATCGAACAAATTGGCGAAAAATGCTTCAAAATGAGGTAGATTTAGAAATTAACTTAGTTGACACGAAGTGGGAGCTGGAAGAGTTGTTGCCTAACGATATGTCGGATTATTTCTCTGAGGATGACGAAATAGTTTACCTTAATTACCCAGTGCTTTCATTTCCTACCAAAGTGAAGAGCTTAAGTTTTGATAAAGTGTCCATTATTTCCGGCAAGTTGTTAGGGATTAAAGGACAATATTTGCTTTTAGATGGTGATCGCGTCTTGAATCTACGCAAGCATAATGGCTACGGAGTGACTGTAGAAGTAGAATGAGGTGAAGAGAGAATGATGTAAAGTTTCCTTGAGGTCATTTCCGTGTAGTTAGGAATGAGGATGCAGCGTTAGATTCACTCCAAGATGTTTTTGTTAAAATCTGGAAGAATATTTAAAAATACGATGCAACAACAAAAGGCAGCATTTATACTTGGATACTGAACATTGCGCGTAACACAGCCATCGATAAATTAGACCAATAGCATCGTTAGATCATAGAATATTTGTATTTTGGTGTGTATACGCAACAAGAAGTCTCCGAGGAGTTGAACATTCCATTCGGTACTGTTAAGACTCGCGAAAGAATTGTATACCCTGGAGGCTGTCGTGAATCCGCAGGCCTTTGCTATCACATTAGAAGAATTAGGAGGGAAGCTAGCTCCTAACTTCGATCAATTATATGTTATTGGTAATGTGTAGAGGCAATTTAACATGATGAAAGTGCGCGCAAAACTTTTTTTAAAAAAGTAGTGTTGAAAATATAGTATTTCATAAAACTTTATTAAATTTGCCGTCCCATTGACGGGTTATTGGTTGAAGAAAAATTAAAAAAATGAGAAAAGACATACATCCAGAAGAATACAGAGTAGTTGTTTTCAAAGACATGACGAATGACCACATGTTTTTAAGCCGCTCATGTGCTGCAACAACGGAAACAATTACTTATGACGACGGAAATGAGTATCCTTTAGTGAAATTAGATATCTCTTACACGTCGCACCCTTTCTTTACTGGAAAAGCACAATTCGTAGATACTGCGGGTCGTATTGATAAATTCAAAAATCGTTACGCACGTCACGAAAAGAAATAATTTGCACCGATTGGTGATAGAAGGGAGGACAAAGGTTCTCCCTTTTTTTGTTTCTTATTGAATGTGTAATTAAAAAATTTTGTCAGGATTCAAGATGCCCTTTGGGTCAAAAACCTTTTTGATGTTACGCATGAGTTCAAGGTGAACTTCACTGAATGCTATTGGCATGAACTGCTTTTGAACGTATCCAATACCGTGTTCACCTGAGAGGGTTCCTCCCAAGGAGACGGTTAATTCAAAAATCTCAGTAATTGCTTTCGGTAGATCTTCGTTCCATTGTTGATCGGTTAAATCCCCTTTAATGATATTCACGTGAAGATTTCCATCGCCAGCATGTCCGTAACAAACGGATTGAATTCCATATTTCTTGCCAATTTCTTTTACACCAACCAGGAGTTGTGGTAGTCTATATCGTGGAACAACAGTATCTTCTTCCTTATAGATAGAATACGCTTTAACAGCCTCTCCGACTTTTCTGCGAATGGTCCATAGTTGGTCTTTTTGAGCATGTGACTCTGCGAAGAGAATTTCGTCTGTTTCAAAGTTTTCGAGTACCGTCGTTATTTTTTCACATTCTTCAAAGAGTTGATCTAAGTCGAACCCGTCCACCTCAATTAACAAGTGGGCAGCATGGTTTTCTTTCACATCTATCGTTATATCAGCAAAATGCTTTAGCGTCCATGTTAATGCATCGCGTTCCATGAATTCTAGCCCACTTGGAGTAATTCCGGCATTAAATATTTGTGCAACAGCCTCGCATGCCTGAGCTGCGTCGTAAAATGGAACGAGCATCAATAAGTCTGCAGTTGGATGTGGGATGAGCCTAAGCACAATTTTTGTAATTACGCCGAGGGTTCCTTCACTTCCTACGAGGAGTTGCGTAAGGTTATAACCAGTAGCATTTTTTAGAACATTTGCCCCTGTCCAGATTATTTCTCCAGAAGGAAGAACCACCTCTAGATTCAATACGTAATCCGCAGTCACTCCGTATTTTACAGCTTTTGGACCTCCACTATTCTCAGAAACATTTCCACCAATAAAACAACTCCCTTTGCTTGCCGGATCGGGAGGATAAAACAATCCTTTTTCACGCACCGCATCTTGAAGTACTTGAGTGATAACTCCTGGTTCAGTAATAACTTGAAGGTTATCTTCGTCGATTGATAAAATTCGGTTGAATTTTTCCATACTGAGTAGAACTCCACCACGGACGGGTAACGCTCCACCACTTAGTCCAGTTCTTGCTCCTGCCGGAGTAACATAGATTTCATGAGAATTACAAAAGCGCATGATAGCACTTATCTCCTCTACGGTTGAAGGTTTAACTACCACATGGGGGAGAAACCGCAAGTCTTCCGTTTCGTCATGGCTATAATTCTCTAAAGACCCTTTGTCTATATAGGAAATATCATCAAATGTATCTAAGAAGAGTTTTAAATGTTCCGTATTCATTGGTTACCATTCTTGTTTTCGTACGACTACTCGACCAAAGGAATCAATGTCTTTGTAATTGGCCATTTCTATAGGTTCAATGACTTCTTCATTAGTCCAGTTGACAAATCTCCATCTGCGATCGACGATTTTAGCAACACAGATGCCATCTCCGTTAACTGCATCTGCTCTAATTATTTCATGGCTTTTCTGACAGAAGAGTTGATTCGTTGACACAATTAAAAGTAATAGGAGTAGTTTTTTCACACTAACTTATTTTTATCTACACAATTCTAACGGAACATTATGCTTTTGCAATTCCTATCTTGGTATCGTTCACTGCCTCGATATCCGCAGAAAATTCAATACCTTCAAATTGACCGATACGAATAGCAGTGGCAAGCACTTCATCCGCAATATATCTTTTATTTGATTGAACGGCTTCTGCAATTTCATCGGTTGAAGATATTGTTACATTAATCTTGTCAGTTACTTCAAGACCCGCCTCTTTGCGGAAGTTTTGAATTCGGTTTACCAATTCTCGGGCAATGCCTTCTTGCTTCAGGGCAGGAGTAATGGTGATGTCCATTGCTACAGTTATTCCCTGTTCAGAGGTGACTAACCATCCTGGAATGTCATCCGTAAGGATTTCGAAATCTTGAAAATCAAGTTGAATGATTTCTCCATTTACTTCTCCTTGCCAGCCTTGGTTTTTTTCTACTGCGGCAATTTCATTGTCTCCCCAGGAATTTACAAGGCCTGCAATTGCCTTCATTTGTTTACCGTATTTTGGCCCGATAGTTTTGAAGTTTGGCTTGATTTTTTTAACCAATACGCCTGCTGTGTCTTCAAGAAGTTCAAGCTCTTTCACATTGATTTCAGAAAGAATTAAATCTTTTACATGCTCAATTCGTCCTTTGAAATTCGGGTCTAAAATGGGAACCATAATTTTTTGGAGAGGTTGTCGCACCTTGATCTTTTCTTTTTTACGCAAGCTCAATGCCATTGACGATACTTGTTGCGCGATTTCCATTTGTGCTTCTAATTCTAAGTTGATATCAGTGGCACTTGCAGAAGGGAAATCAGCTAAATGAACAGAATGAGCATCGTGACGACCCGCGATGTTATTTAAATCAGAAAATAATTCATCTGAGTAAAATGGTGCGATTGGGGCCGATATGATCGCAATAGATTCTAAGCATTCAAACAGAGTTTGATATGCAGCAATCTTGTCCGAAGAGTAATCCCCTTTCCAAAAACGTCTTCTGCACAATCGAACATACCAATTTGAAAGTTGGTCATTTACGAAAGATTGAATTAATCGACCTGCTTTAGTTGGTTCGTAAGTGTTGAAGGCTTCGTCTACGTCTTGAATCAAGCTATTCAGTTTAGAAATAATCCATCGGTCAATTTCTGGTCGTGCTGCTGTCGGTATTCGTTCTTCTTGATATGCAAAACCATCAATGTTAGCATACAATGTGAAGAATGAATAGGTATTGTATAGAGTCCCGAAAAATTTACGTTGGGTTTCAACAATTCCTTCTTCGTCAAACTTTAAGTTATCCCATGGTTGAGCATTGGTAATCATGTACCAACGTGTCGCATCTGGACCGTATTTTTTTAAGGTTACGAATGGGTCAACAGCATTTCCGAGGCGTTTAGACATTTTTTGACCATTCTTATCTAATACTAATCCATTGGAAATAACATTTTTATAGGCTACCTTGTCAAAAACCATAGTGCTGATAGCGTGAAGGGTATAGAACCAGCCACGCGTTTGATCAACACCTTCTGCAATAAAGTCTGCTGGATAGCCCAATTGTTCTTCCACCATTTCTCTATTTTCAAAAGGATAATGCCATTGAGCATAAGGCATAGATCCAGAGTCGAACCAAACATCAATCAAGTCAGATTCACGTTTCATAGGCTTTCCTGATGCAGAAACCAAGGTGATTTTATCAACATAGTTTTTATGCAAATCGACTTTGGAGTAATTTTGAGAAGACATATCTGATGGGTCAAAACTATCCAATGGATTAATGGCCATTACACCTGCTTTAACTGCTTTTTGACATTCTTCCTTCAGTTGTTTAATGGACGAAATACAAATTTGCTCATCGCCTTCTTCAGTTCTCCAAATTGGAATTGGAATCCCCCAATATCGGGAACGCGAAAGATTCCAGTCGTTAACATTTTCCAACCACTTCCCAAAACGACCTGTTCCGGTCGATTCAGGTTGCCAGTTAATGGTTTTATTAAGTTCGATAAGTCGATCTTTTTTGTCTGATACCTTGATGAACCAAGAATCTAGGGGATAGTAAAGGACTGGCTTATCCGTTCTCCAGCAATGTGGGTAGCTGTGTTCGTATTTTTCCACCTTGAAAGCTTTGTTCTCTTCTTTTAGTTTGATGGAAATTAATACGTCTACTGATTTTTCAGGTCGTTCATCATCTTTGTAGTATTCATTTTTTACATACATACCTGCAAATTCTCCAACCTCAAGTCTGAATTTCCCTTGAAGATCTACGAGTGGAACCGGATTTCCTCTTTCGTCGGGAATCAATAATCCTGGAATTCCAGCTTGCTTGGCAACGAGTGCATCATCGGCTCCAAAAGTAGGAGCAGTATGCACGATTCCTGTTCCGTCCTCAGTGGTAACGAATTCACCTGGAATTACCTGGAATGCGTTCTCAGGGCTTTCCATCGGAAGGGCATACGGCAGTAATTGTTCATATCGAAGTCCTATAAGATCAGAACCCTTGAAGGTGTTGCCGACCAAAAAAGGAATAGATTTAGCTCCTTTTTCGTATGAGCTTAATGCTTCTGCGTCTTCAACAGCGACATAATTTTTTGAAAACTGTTTTCCGACAAGTGCTTTAGCAAGAATGACATGGATGGGTTCAAACGTATACTGGTTGTACGAATGTATCATGACATAATCAATGTTATTACCTACGGTAAGTGCCGTGTTGGAGGGAAGTGTCCAAGGAGTAGTTGTCCAAGCTAACAAATGCACGGTTTCAATTTCCTCGCCATTCATGTCGGTCCAAAGTGGAAGTGTACTTGTGCCTTTGATTGCCTTGAATTGTGCCACACAAGATGTGTCTTTTACGTCTTGATAACACCCCGGTTGGTTTAATTCATGCGAAGAAAGTCCCGTTCCGGCTGCTGGTGAATATGGCTGTATGGTGTATCCTTTGTAAATCAACCCTTTTTCGTACAATTGACCCAATAACCACCACACACTTTCCATATACTTAGATTCATAGGTGATATAAGGATGCTCTATATCTACCCAATACCCCATTTCCTTGGTGAGGTTATTCCAAATGTCGGTATAGCGCATTACTGCTTCTTTACACGCATTGTTGTAGTCGTCTACAGATATTTTTTTGCCAATATCTTCTTTGGTGATACCTAATTCTTTTTCGACGCCAAGTTCTACAGGTAATCCATGCGTATCCCACCCAGCTTTCCGCTTCACTTGAAAACCTTTTAGTGTTTTGTACCTACAAAAAATATCTTTTATCGATCTCGCCATCACGTGGTGAATACCTGGGAGTCCGTTAGCAGATGGAGGCCCTTCGAAAAACACGAATGTTTTTTTTTGGTCTTTTGAGTTAATAGAGGCTTGGAAAATGTTTTCCGAATCCCATTTTTTCATAACACGTTCCGCCGTTTGTGGCAGATTCAATCCGCTGTATTCCTTGTATTTTTTGCTCATTGGAGGTAGTATCTTAACTAAGGCGCGAAAATAAGGATTTTTGTTGGAAGAATGAATCTGAAACAGTGAGAAGAGCATGTGTTTTTTGGTGTCTCAATAATCAATTTTTCTAGTAACTTCGTTCAAGAGATAAAATAGCAGTATGAAATTAATCGTAGTCTTCGTATTTTTAGGTTTAGTAGCGCGTTCTATTGCTCAGGATTACTGGCAACAAGAGGTGAATTATCGAATTCAGGTGAGTTTGGACGACGAGCGCCACATGTTGAATGGGTATGTCGAGATAGAATACACCAATAACTCCCCGGAGTCATTGCCGTTTATTTACTTTCATTTATGGCCAAATGCTTATTCAAATGGGGAAACCGCTTTGGCAAAGCAGCAATACCAGGATGGTGAAGATATTTTACAGAATATTTCAGAAGTGGATAGAGGGTTTATTGATTCGTTGGATTTCACAATTTCTGGGACGAAATTGTCTTGGGAATTTGATCCGGAGCATACCGATATTGCTCGGGTAAAATTACTTAAGCCACTTATGCCTGGTCAAAAAACAATGATTTCAACCCCTTTTCGAGTAAAACTCCCTTCAGGTGAGATTTCGCGACTTGGACATATTGGTCAATCGTATCAAATTACCCAATGGTATCCTAAACCCGCGGTTTTCGACCAGGAAGGTTGGCACCCAATGCCCTATTTGAATCAAGGCGAATTTTATTCGGAGTACGGAAGTTTTGATGTGGAGATCACCTTGCCATCGAATTACGTGGTTGGTGCCACAGGTGATTTGCAGACAGCGAGTGAGTTGTCTTTTTTGGAGAAAAAAGTAGAAATCACAACAGAGCACTTAAAAAAAGTCCAAGCTCCGAAAAATGGGAGAGGGGCACCAACTCCGTTTCCGGCTTCCTCGGATACGCTGAAGACTATCCGCTATGTTCAGTCAAATGTTCATGATTTCGCATGGTTTGCGGATAAGCGTTATGAAGTATTGCGAGGCCAAGTTGGGATGCCGCACAGTAAAAAGTTAGTGACGACTTGGGCGATGTTTGTTCCGAATAATGCCTATTACTGGAAAGATGCAATTGAATACTTAAACGACGGCACTTATTATTATTCGCTATGGAACGGGGATTATCCGTACAATCAAGTTACAGCGGTAGACGGAACAATAAGTGCAGGAGGAGGAATGGAGTATCCAAACGTTACTGTTATTGGTAATGCTGGGTCTGCGTTGGAGCTTGAGATTGTAATTATTCACGAGGTTGGTCATAACTGGTTTTATGGAATTCTGGGAAGTAATGAACGTGTTCATGGATGGATGGACGAGGGTCTGAATACCTTGAATGAAGTGCGATACATTCAAACGAAATATCCTGAGAACACCTACTTAGCTAATATGGTCGCCGACGGCATGTTCAATTTCCATGGGTTGTGCTACCATGATTTTAATGATGTGACCACACGTTCAGTAGCTGCTCTTGGAATAGATCAGCCTGTTGAAACACATTCAGCAGAATTTCGGAGTATCAATTATGGAGTAATCATGTATCAAAAAACCGGGTTGATTTTTGACTATTTGAGGTATTATTTAGGAGATGAATTGTTTGATCACTCCATGCGTACCTATTATGATGATTGGAAATTTAAACATCCGCAACCAAAAGACATTCAAGCTTCGATAGAGAAAGCAAGTGGTAAAGACTTGAGTTGGGTATTTAATGATTTGATACAAACCACGCAACAAGCGGATTACAAAATTCAACGCGTAAAACGAAAGGATGGTAAAACTTCAGTTAAATTGAAGAACGTCGGCAATGTTGATGGGCCTATTCCAGTATCAGCAATGAAAGATTCGTCCATAGTGGAAACATTGTGGTTAGATCCAGACGTGACCTCCGGTTGGGTTCATTTTTCTAATGAATACCAACGTTTCCAAATTGATCCACTTCGTCAAATTCCAGAATCTAACCGAAGCAACAATACGTGGGATAAATCGTGGTTATTGAATAAAACAGAACCATTCAAACCACGGATGCTATTTGGTTATGATCGTGCAGAAGAATCGAATCATTTTATCCTACCAGCACTCGGAGGAAATGCCTACGATAAATTTATGATTGGTGCCGCATTTCACAATTATGGGTTGGCTTTCCAACCCTTTCGATATTTCATTGCTCCAATGTATTCTTTCGGTCGCAATAACGTTTCTGGAGTGGGGGAATTTTCCTACGTATTTTACCCAAAAGGGAAAATAAAACAAACTCAATTGGGGCTATCAGTAAAATCATTTAAGGATGATCAAACGTTCATCCGCAACGAGTCTTATTTTGCAGTGGCTTCTCCCTTTATCTCAATTCTTTGGAGCAATGAACAGAAGAGAAATCCCATTGAACATAAGCTGACTATTCAGAGTTTAAATAAGCGAACGGTTAGGGGGACGACCCGTATTGATGAGCTTGGTGGGTTCGTATTGTACGCTGTTACTTATAAAGAAAGAGATCATGAGTATGCCATGAATTTTAGAAATGATTACATCGATTATGCACTAAATAATGATAAAATGGGACGAGTAACGTTCGATGGAACATATAAATGGCGCTATCTGAAAAAGAACTATTCGAGATGGATTGAGACAAGGGTCTTTGCGGGGTATAATTACATTTTCGAGGCGTCAACATTTGGTAATGCTTATCGCTACGGGATGTCGCTTGGTGGAGCAGATGGTTTTCAAGATGTTTTTGTAGAGGACTACTTTTTTGATCGAAGTGCATCTAGCGGATTGTTTGAAAATCAGCGCCGCGAGAATATGGGAGGGTTTAAAACTACTTCCGGTTTTGGAACCACAGATGCTTGGTTGTTAACGGCTAATCTTTACTGGGAATTACCAATTAAAGTAAAAGGTTTAGGCGCCTTTGTTGACTGTGGAGGGTTTCCGCAAAATGGCGTAGCTTATGGTGTGTATAATGCTGGTCTTGGTTGGAGACTAGGTGATACGTTTGGCGTATATTTCCCGCTGATTCAGTCGGAGAATTTAGTCAATGCTTACACTTCGTTAAATTACCTGGAACGCGTTCGATTTACGTTGAATATAAATGTTGTGAACACAGGTAAGTTGAGAGACGTGTTGATGAGATAGGGGGGGGCTAAAGTCAAAAAGTCGAAAGTCGCGAGCAAAGTACTTTATGACTTTCAACTTGCGACTTTCGACTACTATTCTACTTCGCAGCAGCAAATCTTCTCGCTACTTCTTCCCAGTTAATTACATTAAAGAATGCATTAATATAGTCTGGACGTCTGTTTTGGTAGTTCAGGTAGTACGCATGTTCCCATACGTCAAGACCTAAAATTGGAGTTCCTTCACATCCTTCGCCCATTAAAGGGTTGTCTTGATTCGCAGTAGAACAAACTTCTAATTTCCCATTAGAAACGCATAACCATGCCCAACCAGATCCAAATCGAGTCGCAGCAGCTTTCGCGAATTCATCTTTGAACGCTTCAAAAGAGCCAAATGCGCTATTGATAGCATCCGCAACTTCTCCTGATGGTTGTCCACCACCGTTTGGTGACATTACCAACCAGAATAAATCATGGTTGTAAAATCCACCTCCGTTATTACGAACAGCTGGTTTGTCCTTACAATTTTTTAAAATTTCTTCAATTGATTTCCCTTCTAAATCAGTTCCTGCAATTGCGTTATTCAAGTTTGTTGTATATCCCGCATGATGTTTTCCATGGTGTATTTCCATTGTGCGTGCATCGATGTGCGGCTCTAATGCGTCATACGCATAAGGTAAATTTGGTAATTCGAAAGCCATATTTTTGATTTTTTAATTAATATTTACTTGCCCTCAAAGGTAATGATTTAATCGAATTCAGTCAAGTCAGCAAAGGGATAAATTCCACACTTCTCACGAATAAAACTATTAAGTAAATGATAATTAATGATTTAGTTACTAATATTATTTAGAATAGATATAAATAAACTCCAGCCTACATATGGTGCTTAGCCTTATTTTTATGCAAATAGAAAAAAATAATGTGTTCTCGATTCTATGTATTTGGTAATAAATAATAATTATTATATCTTCGCAGCGTATTTGTAAACTAATAAACAAAAAAATCATGAAAAAAGTATTTTCTTTTGTAGCAGTAGCTGCAATGACAGTGGCTTTGTACTCTTGCGGAGAAGCAACAGAGGAGGCAGTAACAGAAGGTGAAGCAACAGTTGAAGAGACTGTAGAAACAGTTGAAGAAGAAGTTGTTGAAGAAGAAGTTGTTCAAGAAGTTGTTGAGGCAGACTCAACTGCTGAGACGACTGAAGAGCACCCAGCTGAAGAAATGTAATATTACGCGGCATTAGCCGTCCTGTAATATAAAATTCTGAAAACCGATTCTATGTGAGTCGGTTTTTTTTATGCCTCTGAAATTGATGTAATATATTGTTTTCGCTTTATTTCCATGAATGAGGTATTCTTGAGTTTAGCGAGAAGCCAACTTTTAAAGTCAAAATACTCAGAAGTAATAATATAAATAAATCCATACTAGTAGCTTACGCCTATTATTTTGTTATTTCTATCAATTCAATTATTTTAAAGTAGTCACCGTCCTTCTTGATGGAATTTTTTTAACTAAGGATGAAAATGCTTACGGATATTTTAAGTAGACTTGATATTTTAACAAAACCTGTAGTTGCTTGATTTGATTGCGAAAGTTACGGCTAATAATTCTCACAATTTAAATTTTTCCTTCCAATACACTTTTTCAGCACAGCGAAGAAGAATGGCATAGGCTAAATCGGCTGAGCTATTCTCAGATGATTCAATCAGCTTTCTTACCTTGATTTCAGAGAGGTCAATAATGTATAAAATATGAGGTAAACTTTCTGGATGTTCATGAATAATTCCGTCCAAAATAGTCTGTACTTTTTCTTTTGCTGCTTCAAACGTGGTCACCTCGATCAGGTTCCGGAATTCAATACCAATGCGCGAAAAATCACGTTGAAGTTGGTGCACTGCTTTTTGAAGAAAATCTTCTTTACGCAACGCTTGTAAAACTAGGAGATGATCCATGCAGGTAAAAATAAGGAATTTTTTTAGCGCTGCACGCGTTTCAAGTTGGAAGGACTTCGACCTGTTGTAAGTTTCTCGGTTGTACACAACTTTCAACCTTTAACGTGCTCAGTGCATATAACCTACAACCTGTAAGCTAAAACCCACCAACATTTCGCTAACCCTTAAAATGATTTATGTTAGATTTTCTAAAAAATGTATCCTGCTTAGTGATTAACACTTATTTTCGCTATTCAATAGTTCATTATGCGCGTATTTAAGTTTGGAGGAGCCTCTGTAAAGAATGCAGAAGCAGTAAAGAATGTAAGTTACATCATTAATAACTTTTCCGATGATCAGGTGATTGTTGTAGTTTCCGCCATGGGGAAAACGACGAATGCCATGGAGTTAATTACGGAAGCACTTTATCACAAAAAATACGATGAATTTCGGGCCCTAGTTCAGGAGCGTAAGGCTTTCCATATTGACATCATCAATGGGTTGTTTGAACAGAAGAACCACCCCATTTTTGATGAGGTTAAGAATATGTTTAGTCAATTGGGTAACCGCGTGCATTTGCCAATTGCCGAAAATTATGATTTCGAGTACGATCAAATCGTCTCGCTTGGGGAAGTGGTTTCCACAAAAATAATTCAAGCCTATATTGGTTTGTCGCGAAAAGATAGTGTTTGGACGGACGCTCGGCATTTAGTGCGCACCAATAATAATTACCGCTATGCGGACGTAAAATTCGGAAAAACAGAACAACTGATTCGTCGTTTCATCGCAGACCATGCTGAAAAAAACATTTTCGTCACTCAAGGTTTTTTAGGACATACGGATGAAAGTTTTACAACAACTTTAGGACGAGAAGGGTCTGACTTTACAGCAGGTATTTTTGCCTATTGTCTTGATGCGAAAGACGTAACCATATGGAAAGATGTACCGGGAATGTTGAATGCCGATCCTAAATGGTTTGATAACACGGTGAAATTAGATATGATTTCTTTCAAAGAAGCGATCGAGTTATCGTATTACGGGGCGTCTGTGATTCATCCAAAGACCTTAAAGCCGCTACAAAATAAAGGGATTCCCTTGTACATTAAATCATTCGTTTCGCCAGATGATGCTGGTACGGTAATTCAGCCTTCGACGCAGTATGATGCTCTGATTCCCTCGTTTATATTTAAGATGAATCAAGTATTGATGTCGATTACGCCTAAAGATTTCTCATTTATCGCGGAGGACAATATGAGCGATATATTTAAGCGATTGGCCGCAGTTGGGGCACGTATCAATGTTATGCAAAATTCTGCGTTGAGTTTTACGGTTTGTATGGATATTCGACCTGAATCCTTGCCAAAGTTGGTGGATGAATTAAGTACTGATTACACCATTAAATACAACAACGATTTAGAGCTCGTAACACTTCGTCATTATGATCAAGCAACAATTGATCGGTTGACTAAAGGGAAAGAAATTTTCATGGAGCAGAAAACGCGTCAAACAGTCCGAATTGTAATGAAAAATTTGTAAAACGAGTCGGAAAGTCGAGCTAGACCGTGCTTACATTGAAGTTTGACCGGCAAAAATTAGCGTTTACTTCGAAAAAATTCTTGAATCAATTGTTTGCATTCATCTTCGAGTATTCCACCAATTACCTCTGTCTTTGGATGGTAAATTTTATCATAGCGTCCAGCGCCACGTCGTTCATCAGTTGCTCCATAGACTATTTTAGAGATTTGGGACCAATTTAACGCTCCTGCGCACATCACGCATGGTTCCAAGGTAACGTAAAGGGTGCATTTGACGAGGTACTTTCCACCCAAACTTTCTGCTGCAGCTGTAATAGCTTGCATTTCTGCATGTGCTGTTACATCATTAAGAAGCTCAGTTAGATTGTGTGCTCGAGCGATAATTTGGTTTTTAGCAACAATAACCGCCCCTACTGGAACTTCTTCTGATTTTATACCTTTTCCGGCTTCCTTAAGGGCTTGCTGCATGAAGAATTCATCTGAATATGGTTCAATCATACTCTAACAATCTGTTTAAATAAAATTCCTTCTTAGATATTTACATTAACAACCGATAGATGGATGTTTTTTTCAACGGCTCCAAATTTTTTGAATTCTTGAATAACTTCCAAAACATCGTAATTGATTTTTGCACATTTTTTTCCATCTATGGTTACCTCACTGTCTTCCGGAATGTTGTTTAATGTTTCTCTTATACTACCTTTATTCAAAAAAGTAACTTCCTCTGAGAGAACAATTTTGTAGATCGATTTCCCTTCTTTTTCGGAAATATTTTTTGTATAGTTATTTCTGTAATTGGAACGGAGAATGTAAAATATAGCGATAGCCATTCCAAAAGCTATTCCTTTTAAAAGGTCTGTTAATAAAACCATCACGATTGTAGTTATAAAAGGCACGAACTGTTCCCAGCCTAATCTATACATAGATTTGTATAATTGAATTTTGGAGAGTTTGTAACCAACTAAGAGTAATATTGCCGCAAGTGAGGTAAGTGGTATTTTATTTAACAAATCGGGAACTAAAACAACCGTAACAATCAAAATTAATCCATGTGAAATTGCAGAAACTTTTGAAGTGCCTCCTGCATTAATATTGGCTGAACTGCGCACAATCACTTGAGTAATTGGAAGGCCACCAATTAATCCAGAAATAATATTCCCCACTCCTTGGGCCTTTAGTTCGCGATTGGTTGGTGTGCTATGGCGTTCCGGGTCTAGTTTGTCAGTTGCTTCCACACACAATAATGTTTCCAAACTACCCACAATTGCAAGGGTAAAAGCAATTATGTACACATCTGGATTATTTAATAATCCAAAGTCGGGTGTTTTAAAAAAACTAATAAATTCGGTAAATGACTCAGCAACAGGAAGTATTACGAGATGGTCTCCTGACAATGTCCATTCAGGAATAAATAATTCGAAACAAAGATTCATTACTACCCCAAAAACAACAACAAATAAAGCCCCAGGTAAGAATTTAAAGAGCGCTATTTTTTTAAAAAATGATTGTTCGAACAAGATCAGAATTCCAATCGAAACGACTCCAATAATTATTGCACCGATACTAAAATGTTCATAGGCGTAAAGGATTTCAGTAAATGTATTCTCTCCGTCATGCTGATTGAATGCTAATTCACCGAATGGTTCTCTGTCGTAGCCCAATAAATGAGGAATCTCTTTCAAGATTAAAGTGAGTCCTATAGCTGCTAACATACCTTTAATTACAGCTGAGGGAAAATAATTACCAATTACACCTGCCTTGAGAAAACCGGCTATTAATTGAATAATTCCTGATAAGAATACAGCAAGAAGAAGTCCTTCAAAACTTCCCAGCGTTACTAAGGCTCCGGCCACAATAGTAATGAGTCCTGCCGCTGGCCCTGAAACCCCTAATCTAGAGCCACTGAGAGCTCCAACTACAACTCCACCTACAACACCTGCAATAATTCCTGAAAATATATTAGGTAAACTTTCAATACCTTGTACATCAGTTGAAGCAAAAGCAATTCCTAAACAAAGTGGAAGGGCAACGAGATAAACTACTACACTTGAGGGTAAATCATTTTTCCAACTTATTTTTTTTGGTGCTTGTGACATTTCTAGGGAATTTATGGTTTGTCCAACAAATGTAAGAAAATCAAAGGTTTTATTAAACAGAAGTATTAAAGAAGTGAATAAATGTTAGATTGGTATGTAATTAATATTCGGTAATTGATTCATGCAAGTAAAAACGATTTTTATTTTAATTTCGTGAAATGATGACAATCAAAGAACTCCAAGAAAAGGTTGATAATTGGATAAATGAAGTTGGTGTGCGTTACTTTGACGAACTCACGAATACGGCCATTTTGATGGAAGAAGTAGGAGAGGTGGCGCGGATAATTGCAAGACGCTATGGCGAACAAAGTGAGAAAGAATCAGATAAAAATAAAGACCTCGGAGATGAGCTAGCCGATGTCTTATTTGTGGTAACCTGCCTCGCCAATCAAACCGGAATTAACCTAGAAGAAGCCATTCAGCGTAATTTTGAAAAAAAGAATTTACGGGATAAAGATAGGCACTTGAGGAATAAGAAGTTGACGTAGGTTAATGGGATTAAAAATTAAACCCAATTCTAATATTTACTCCATTCGGTTGAAAATCGTAGCCTACTCCAGCAAAAAAGAAATCGAGGTGGTACATCAAGCTAAAGGAAGCATTCCATCCCGGCTTATTTTCATCGGTAAGGTCCGTTACATACCAGAAGTTTTCTCCTGTTTGTGGTTGCACTTCGGCATAGGAAATGGTCGTCTCCTTAAAGTTATTGTATCCGATTCCCGCATGCAGGTATACTTTGGATTCCCAGCGCGACAAGATGCGATAGGCATAGCCCAATTGAAAACGCTGTCCTTCGGTTAGGATCATTTGATCGGTTGTTCCTGTTGAGCTACTCCCATTCTGACCTTCGGTGTAATTTCCTTGCGTATTGAGGAGTGCACGTTCTACCCCATCTCTGTTTCCAAAAAAGTCCACACTTCCAGTAATGGCGTGTTTAGGATGGACATGGTACATGAAAAATGGTCCCCACATTTGGTGTTGAAGATTCTTTTGAAGTCCAATGCTGATCTTCTTGAAACGGTAATGCTCGGTATACGTTTCTCGAATAAATTTGCCGGCCTGATAATCAATGGTTTTTGTCTGGTTCCCATTGAGGTCATAAAAATACCATGTACCATCCATGGCATTATTGCTATAAACTCCGCGATGGTCGACCAGGTTGTTGGCATAAAATGTTTTCCATTCCCCTTCCTTCTTTCCAAGGTTGTAATTTTCTATACTTGCGGTGTCCCCTGCTTCAAACACGATCCACGTTTTATGTTTTAAACCATCTTGGATGTATCCCGAAAAAACGACCGAACCGTTTTCGTCTTTATTGATAACGGGCCCAGTGTATTTTGCACTGTCCATAAAGAAAATGTCTTTCTTTTTATACAGGTCGAGGCTAGAAACTTGTCCGTAAGAAACACCAGCGATAGTCAAAAGGAGAGTAAATAGGAGGAAGCGCATGTCACAAATTTAGTAGCGGTGAAAATACATTTTTTTATCCTAGCATCGAGTGGATTCAGCTATTTTATTAACAAATAAGCAGCAACCGTGGAGTTCCTGAACGTTCGAATGGAGCTCGGTGTATACATGGTAAGACTGGACTTTGCGGATGGTCAACAGCCAATTTCCATAAATTTCCTTGACCGAGGGGTAGGAGTGGTTCGTCGTTTTTTGGATTATAATGCAGGTCAAAGAAATAGTCTGAAAGAAAGGTATCAAACTCCTCCTCGGGACCATCGTAGATTTTCTTGAGCGCTTCACGTATTTCGGGAACGTATATTTTTTGTTCCGCATACTCATTGGGTAGAATTTCACTCGCATCTCCGTAATACGTGCATAAAAAAGTAGCCGATGGAATAGGGGCCCGATCTACATGAAACGAATACACGTCGGTGGGGAAAAACGGGAAACTATCATCGCGCTCGTAGGAGGTGATTATATTTATCGTTGGTGCTGCTCCATAGGCCGTAAGGGCTTCGAAATCATTCAGCACTATGTCGCGTGCGAGTTGACCTTTCTCACTCAAGTCGAGTGCAAGAAGCACTGCTGGATCAACAACTATCACCTTATCGGTTAACGATATTTTTGAAATGATTTCAGAAAAATCTCCGTTCAATTCGCGCGCGAGACAAACGGCATTTACTGTTCCTTCAAAGGGAGTAGCAAGAAGTGTTTCAATAGAAGAAACGGTTTGGAAGGATGATTTTGGAGCCAGCACAAACTATAAAAATAATCCCTGCGAAAATAAGTGTTCTCAGCGAATTGGAGTTGTGATATTTAACAGCTTAAGAAATGGAAGAAGTTTTTGAGACGGTTGTTTTTTTTAAGCATAGAATCTAGGTTAGATTATTTTTTTGAAGAGAGGATTAGTCTTTTCATAAAATGAACTTCCTTTAAGAATTAAAGGATAGAAGCGTTCGGTGGTCGCTGCGGTAGAAAGTAGTTAAAACTTTTAGGAGGAAATTTTCGCATGAACTCTTGAGCATTCTTTTTATTTTTTCAAACACCCATCAAGTATAAAAAGGTAGGAGTGCAACTCTTCTAAAAGAGATGGTTTGTTATCTTTCTCTTAGTGTTCATGAAAAAATAATCATTCCTAAGACAATAATAAACAAATAAGAAGAACGGACAAGCAAGATAGTAATTTAATGAATTTTGATCTCTTTAGGAAGTACAACTATCTCTAAATTTTAATATCTTTAGAAATCTTAAAAGACAATTATGGTATTTAAAAGTCTTCTTGCCTCGATGATTTCTGTCATCATTTTCCCAATTTCGTTGTTCGCGCAGATTAACCCAAAAAGTATAAGCATAATTCGTGACCAGTTCGGTGTGCCTCATATATATGCAAAAACAGATAAAGAAGCTTCATACGGTTTGGCTTGGGCCCATTCAGAAGATAACTTCAAAACAATACAGGAAACATTCTTACCGGCTGTTGGCAAACTTGGTTTGTACTCAGGCAAAGATGGTGCTTCATTGGATTATGTCGTCCAATTGTTGAAATGTAGAAAAACAGCAGAAAACAATATCAAGAACTTATCCAATGAGGTAATTGCTGTAATAGAAGGTTATATTGAAGGAATTAATGAATATGCGAAGAAGCATCCTGAGGAAGTATTAGTGAAAGGTTCATTTCCAATGACGGTTATGGACTATCTTACTGGATATAATCTAGTTATCCATTTTTTCTCCGATACAGGGCAAACTTTACAGACCCTCTTGTCTGATAAAATTGAACCATTGAAAGAGCTTGGAGACGAAAAAGAAAAGGTAAAGTCCATTGGATCCAATGCTTTCGCAATAAGTCGTAAAAAGACTACTGATGGAAAAACATATCTGAATATAAATACTCATCAGCCATTAGAGGGACCTTTTTCTTGGTATGAGGCACATATAAACAGTGAAGAAGGTTGGAATATGCTAGGATCACTTTTCCCTGGATCACCCTTTCCAATGATTGGGTCAAATGAATATCTAGGGTGGACACATACGTTTAATTACCCTGACTTAGTAGATATTTATCAATTGGAAATGCACCCCAGAAAAAAGAATACTTACAAATTGGATAATGAATGGTTAGATCTTGAGGTATTCAAAGCAAAACTAAATTTAAAGGTATTAGGCATTAAAGTAGTATTGAAAAAGAAGGCTTATTGGAGCGTTCATGGCCCAGTTGTAAAGAACAAAAGTGGCTATTTTTCCTTCCGTTCAAATGCCCTGGAAAACATCAGTTCAATTGACCAATGGTATCAAATGAATAAAGCAAATAACTGGGAAGAGTTCAAAACTGCAATCGAAATTGAAGGATTACCGAGATTCAATATTATGTATGCAGATCGTGAGGATAATATTTACTATTTGAGCAGTGGTAAAATCCCCAAAAGAATTGACGGTTATGACTGGGAAAATGTTCTGCCAGGTAATAAATCAGATTTAATTACAACAGGATATATGTCTTTGGATGAATTACCTCAGTTACTTAATCCAAAACATGGTTATTTATTCAATACAAACAATTCACCCTACAACGCTGCTCATCCAGAAGACAATCTTGATGACAAAGATTTTGATGAGAACATTGGCTATACGGAACGAGAAAACAATAGAAGTATACGTTTTATGGAACTCATAAAGCTATACCCTAAATTATGTTATGAAGATTTTAAGCGAATCAAATACGATACACAATACCCTGATTCTTTGATAGGTCTATTTCAGTTAAATGATGTATTTAATTTAATTCCTAGTGACTATCCTGAATTGGAAGAATTAATCAACTTAATTCAACAATGGGACCGCAAAGCAAATATTGATAATGTTGGCGCTGCACAATGGAGCATTTATTATAAAGAGCTTTCAAAAAAGATAGATGAAAAAGACTTGTATGGATGTGATAAAATACCCGATTCGATTTTGATTGAATGTTTAATCAGTACGAAGAGTCATTTATTAAAATACTTCAATAAGTTAGCTATAAATTTGGGAGAACAACAAGTTCATGTTAGAGGGAACAAAGAGATACCCATTCCAGGGCTTGTTGATATGATTGCGGCCATGTCCACTGAGCCTTATAAAGATGAAATGGTCAGGGCCGTGTCAGGCGAATCTTACATTATGCTTGCAAGATATAGTGAACATGGTGTAGAATTGGAAACCATATTACCCTATGGTGAATCTTGCAACCCAAATTCCATCTACTTCACAGACCAGATGCAGTGTTATGCAAATCAGCAATTGAAACCAATGTCGTTGAGTAAAGAAATAGTACTGAATAATGCTTTGCGTATTTATAATCCGGGGCAATAGCGTTTAGTTGCATGATTTTTTTGATCTTTTTTATCAAATTTGTTGAATAATTATAAAGTTGACCTGTATTAATTCAAGTATTTTCGATTTATAGTTTTGTGTAAATTAGGCCTGCAGTCCTTTCACAAAAAATAACCGACCATTTTCGGAAATCCGGTAGAAGTGTAAAAAAATCATGTTTTTCTGAATTATGGGGAAAATATGGGGAGAAAAAAGCCCAATCAACTGTAAAACAATTAATTGGACTTTTTTTGGTGACCCCGGAGGGATTCAAACCCCCAACCCTCAGAGCCGAAATCTGATGCGCTATTCAATTGCGCCACGGAGCCTTTTTTTAGCGAGTGGTGTAATTAAATATCCAACAAGTATTCAATTGCGCCACGAAGCCTTTTTTTTAGCGAGTGGTGTAATTAAATACTCAACAAGTATTCAATTGCGCCACGGAGCCTTTTTTTTAGCGAGTGGTATAATTAAATACTCAACAAGTATTCAATTGCACCACGGAGCCTGTAACACGTGCAAAACTACTATTTTTTGAAGGATTCTTTCGAAGTGTTGATAAACTTTTTCTTTTTTTACCTAAAAAATTAAAATTTTGAAGTTATTTGACTCAATATCAATGTATATTTTAGTTTATTCATCATTCTTCAAGCGACAACTATTCAGAGTAAATAATTGAATACGGTTTCCGAAAAAGTGCAATGGTACTCTTCAAGAATTGGTGTTTTAAAAGTTCAATTCTATTATAGAAAAGGCTCAGAATCAGGTTAGATGGAAATAAAGGACGAGCGTTAGGAGGATAATTTCAATGAGCCAACGTGATAATGTGCCAATGGATCTATAATGTGGGCTTTAGTTTTAAGCATTCATCAATGCTGCTTAAACGAAGTAATACGAATCTCTTGTTTTAGGTTGTTTTGAGCATCGCTTAACCGGCAGATAGGAACATAGCGTCCATTTCCAAGTGTTGCAGCTTCGCGCATGCTTTTTTCGGCTTTTTCGTTGTTTTTAATCCCGACTACACTCATAGTGATTCCCTTTTTGAGGTATTTTGAAATGAATTTTTCATAGTCGCCAGAGGTACGATTAAATCCTCCATCGGTGATGATGATGATATGATTATTTCCATTCTTAATGAAGTTGCGCTTGGCTTGTTTGTATCCCAGCTTGATTCCGGCTCCACCTGCTGTGAGACCTTGAGCACGCATGCCGCGAACGGCCTCTTTAATTTCTTCCTTTTTGCTACCTTTTATGGATGGGAGTATCACTTTTGCATTGCTAGCATAGGACACTAGTGCGATGCGGTCCTCTGGACGAAGCATATCCGATAATTCAAATAAAGAGTATTTCATGAGTTCTAAACGATCCGCTTGACTCATAGAAGAAGAGACGTCAATGACAAATACAATGTTGATGGGGTTGAAGTATTTTGCATCGAAATTGTCCGAAGGTAATTCTGCAAGAGCGGGGGGGATGATTTCATCGAAACTGGGAACAGAATCAACTACCGGCTCTTCTTTTTCAAGGATGTCTTTTAGTTTATCAAGGAGGGCACTTTCATTTTCTTCAACAGGCTGATCAATCATTTCGATTTCATTTTCTTGTGCTGGAATTTCAGTGATAAAGGGTTCGTCTTCAATGACTTCTTTTTTAGTCAGCTCTAGAACAATAAAGTTACGCTTGAAATTCACGTAAGCTCCTAACTCTGCTGGGTAGTAATCTGAATTTGATGCATAGAAATACATGAGCCCAAGTGGAATTTGGTCGGTATATTTCCCATCACGTTTGGTTGTCCATTTGGCGATGGGACGACCATTTTGAAGGATAGTAACAGAAGATTTTTCCAATGGCTTCTTCGTTTCTTCATCAATGGTAAGAACGGTCAGTGAAAAATCGAGGGGATTACCATCGCCGGGCTGTTGGTTGAAGTTAGGGCAGGATGTAAAACTATTATTGCCTCTTTCTGGAACATCTTTCATTTCCCCTTTCAAACGAATGATGGTAGGTTCATTTCGGTCACTAGTGTAAACGGGTATTTCATAATCGAATCGACCTTTTTTAGTAGGATTTACTTGAAAACGAAGAACGGTAGAACTGTCTTTCAACATCATAGCTCCACGTTGAATGTATACAACCTCTGCGGGTTTTTTAACACTCAAAACATACGCAACATCTCCGGTATTATTCTTTAAGTAGATATCAACAAAACGGTCGGAATAGGAATAGATTTCGCCAAAGTCATGCTGCGTTTTGTCAAAAACAGTTTGACTACCTCCGAAGATCGAAATACAAGTGAAATTTACGAAAAGTATTAGGTTATGCATAATACCGTATAACTGGATGTGGTAATTTTAGTTACGAAACTAACAAAAAAAGAGCCGAACAATGTCCGACTCTTTAATAATGAGTGTTTATCACGCTCAGTTATGCTTTTACGCCTAACGCTTGCATCAATGCTTCTGCTAATGCTTGGTCTGCATTTCCGAACTTAGCAGTATAGTCGTCAAAACTTCTATTGATGACTTCTTTTGCTTCGTCAGCACCATATACGTGAGTGATTTCCACATTTTTACTGTTTCCTTCCAAATCTTTGTAAGTGAGGAAAAAGTGCTTTACTCTGTCGATGACCATTTTCGGCATGTCTGAGATATCCTTAATATCACCGTAAGCTTGATCTCCTTTTAAAACTGCAATAATTTTATCGTCTGCTTCACCACCATCAATCATTCGGAAACCACCTATAGGAATTGCTTCCATAAAGATGTTTCCACGATTCACCTGACGCTCCGTTAAAACACAAATATCCAAAGGGTCTTGGTCACCAACAATACCTGTTTTGCCGGTTTTCTCTTTACAAAATTCTGCAATGCGTGTGTCGCAATATGTTTGTGGAACGAAACCGTACATACACGGCATGTGGTTCGAAAATTTTTGTGGGCGATCGATCATGATGAATCCTGAATCTTTGTCGACCTCGTATTTGATAGCGTCTGAAGGGACAATTTCAATGAATGCATTGACAATATCTGGTGTTTTCTCTCCTATGGAAACTCCGTGCCATGGGTGCGCTACAAATTTGTTATTAAATGCCTTCAATAGGTTTTGAATTTCTTTCATAAGTAATATTTAAGATTGAATTTTTTAAATTCGGGGTGCGAAAATACAACAAATTTCCAAACAAAAAAATCACCATTAACGTCCGAAAGAAAAGTAATCCATTGGATTTAAGACCCCAGAAGAACTCCAGAGTTCAAAATGTAAGTGCGGACCGGTAGAACGTTCTCCTGTGTTTCCCACAATACCAATAGGGTCTCCAGCATTTACATTTTCTCCAGCATCTTTCAATAGTTTTTCGCAATGTTTATAAATGGAGGTCAACCCATTTGGGTGATTAATGACGAGCGTATATCCATCTTTTTCGTCGTATCCAGCGTGCACCACATTTCCTTTGTAGATAGCTAGAATTGGGGTGTTTTTAGGAGCGACGATGTCAACACCGTGATGCGTTTGCTCTTTAAAATTTTGACTGATTTCACCGGTGACTGGATCCAAAAGGAATAAGTCTTTTCGATAGTTAGAATTACTTGATTCACTTTGAAGCTGAGCGCGTGCCAGAACATCTTCTTCCAAGGCCTGCTCATCAATAGATCGACTTGTATCAATTTCTGCGGGAGATGATTCGCGCTGTAGGTTCGTGGCATAATAAACAGAATCAATATCTAATTTCCCAAGAAGAATATTTTGTAAGTTCTCAATATAGTTTGTTTGTTGGAGCACTATATTATCCAGCTGCTCCATTTTCTCATAAGCTTCTGCAATTTTGGCGCGACTTCCATCAGATGAACCGGTGGGAAGAAGTGTTCCTAGTGAGGTGTAAGAGAAAAGTAAATAGAACAACCCAAAGAGAAGTAGCAGCAACAATATGAGTGAACTGATGATTTGAATTCTCGATATGCGTATCACCCACGATTGTTCAAAAGTTTTTGGATCCATACCTACGATTCGTGTAGCTTTTTTGAGCCAATTTCCCAAACGATTTTCTTTCGGCATAGTGAGCGATTAATCTGATGTTTACCACAAATTTATGGTTTAGGTCGAACAACGTGCACCTAATTTCGTTAAATAATTAAAATAGCTCAAATTATTCACGTTTTTTGGCTTGTTCTTTGTACTTTGTAGGCAACTTCTCAAGAATTAAATCGTTTACATTAAATATGCGAATTCTAACCCTCATATTAACCCTCGTTTTGACCTCTATATTAGGTCATGCGCAGCTGGTTACGTCGGGTGGATTTTCTCCAAATGCATTAGTTCAGAATGTGTTAATAGGTCCGGGAGTACAAGTTTCAAATGTTTTTTATTCTGGTTCAGCTGGTGCCATTGGAACGTTCAACAGTACTAATGCAAACGTTGGTATTGATGAAGGAATCATCATCACAACAGGAACTATTAATCCTGGAACCGATGGTCCACACGGTCCGAACAACCAAAGTAATGCTGGAATGGACAATGGTGCTGGAGGTTACCCACCGCTAACAAATTTGGGGGGAGCACAAACCTTTAACGCATCCATTTTGGAATTCGATTTTATCCCGTTTTCTGATACAGTTCGTTTTGAGTATGTGTTCGGTTCTGAAGAATATCCCGAGTATGTCGGAAGTCAATTCAATGATGTCTTTGCATTTTTCATAACGGGTCCAGGATTGAATCCGGCTGGAGAAAACATGGCAATTATTCCCGGAACGACTTTGCCTGTTGCCATCAATAACGTAAATGCGGGACAGAATAGTCAGTATTTTACCAACAATGGAAATGGAAGTGAGGCGCCTTTTGATGGTAGTCCATTTTACATTCAATACGATGGGTTTACGAAGCCATTACAAGCTGTTTCTCGCGTTGAATGTGGGGAAACTTATCACTTGATTATTGCACTTGCAGATGTGGGAGATGCTATTTTTGATTCTGGAATATTTTTAAAGGCCAATAGTTTCTCAAGTGAGCAGCCCGTTTCAGTAGACTATACATTGTCGAGCGACCCATATTTGGACGGACAGACAATGGCAGCTGGATGTACAAGCGCAACATTTACGATTACACGATCTGGTTCAGGATTGAATCAACCGTTGACCATTCCGATTAATGTTTCGGGTTCAGCGGTGGAGGGTGTTGATTATACAAATGTGCCAAATTCCATTACGTTTGCCGCTAATCAAACAATCGTGTCATTCACGATCGAAGCTTTTGCAGGTGGAACCATTTCTGGAATAGGAAATATTATTTTGGAGTTTGAAATATTAGATCCTTGTGGTGACCAAAATTTTCAGACTTTTGAGTTGTTCATACAAGAAGTACAAGATGTAGAAGTGACGTTTGAGGTTTCAGAAGTTTTATGTCCTGGTGACCCCGTGCAATTGGTAGCTCAAGCTACTGGCGGGGGAGGTGGTTATACTTACTTATGGAATACAGGTGAAACGACATCCAGTATTTCAATTAATCCAACGAGTACAGATACCTACACGGTTCAAGTTACAGACGATTGTTTGAATCAAACTGCTGAATTTTCAGGTACCGTTACTGTTCCGGTATACAATGAACTTATTATTGATGTGACGGATGATATCGTAGAGCAATGTCCTTATATACCCTTTGATTTATTTGTTGAAGTAGCTGGTGGAGCTGGAAATTATACGTATCAATGGACTGATGAAAACGGAGTTGAATTAAGCAATGGTAATGGAGTGAATGTTGATCCAGAGTCAACATCCACTTACTTTATCACAGTTTCTGATAAGTGTGGAGAAAATGTTACAGATGAGGTAACGATCACAATTTTAAGTCCACCGTTGGTACTTTCAATCACTCCTCCTCAAGAAATTTGTCCCTTTGACTCGGTATTTTTAGAGGTTGAAGCAACGGGTGGTTTTGGCAATTATTATTACTATTGGCCGCACAGCGGTGAAACTACTTCAGGAGTTTGGGTCAGACCTTTTGCGATAACTTCTTACGACGTAATTGTGATGGACGATTGTCAAACCTTCCAAGTAGAAGCTCGGACAGAAGTGGTTGTGGTGAAGCCAGATGCCAATTTCTTGGCAATTACGCGTCCCTTGTTCATCAATTTACCAATTACATTTGAAAATTTGAGTACGAATGCGACCAACTATCAATGGGATTTCGGAGATGGGAACTTTTCATCGATGGTTCATCCGAATAACACGTATGACGTTCCTGGTTTTTATGATATTATGCTCGTTGCGATTGATGACAAAGGTTGTTTAGATACCATCATCAAAACCATTGAAATTAAAGAAGAGTTCTACCTGTATGTTCCAAATGCCTTTACGCCTGACGGGAATAGGTTCAATAATACGTTTAAAGTAAGTTCGATTGGAATTGTAGATTTTGAAATCTTCATTTTTAACCGTTGGGGAGAACTATTGTTTACTTCTGATGATGTGAATTTTGAATGGGATGGGGTTTACGAAGGCAATCTTGTGAAAGATGGAACCTATGTATGGAAAATTAAGTACCGCTCCATTAATGACGACGAAGACACCATTTCAGGGCATATTACGGTGGTGCGTTAATCCCTTAATCTTGAACGACGTTTCGTTAAATTATTCTCTTCATTCCTGTTTCAAAGCTTATATTTGCGGTAAATGTTTTTACTCATGGAGATAACTCGTTCCAAAAGATACTTGTTGAGCGTTCTTAGCGGTTTGTTAATGGTCATTTCATTCCCACACACTGGAAGCTTGTTTCCACTTGTTTTCGTTGCGTGGATTCCGCTTTTATTGGTAGAGCACAACGTCTTCAAGCAAAACTATCGTCCTACGAAAGTGTTATTTCATGCCTACATTACATTTTTCATCTACAACATTGGAGCGACGTATTGGATTTTGTATTCTGAAGGAGGAGAAATAGGAGCCATCTTGGCTTATTTTCTGAATGGTTTTATCATGGCGCTAGTATTTTTTAGTTTCCACCTAACCAAACGTTATATCGGTCAGAAGGAAGGATATATTGGGATATTGTTTTATTGGATTGGCTTTGAATATTTTCATTACGTTTGGGAGCTGAGTTGGCCTTGGTTGAGCATTGGAAATACGTTTGCACGCATACCTGAAATTGTACAATGGTATTCGTATACAGGAGTCCTTGGTGGTGGGTTATGGATTTTAATTGTTAACTTGATTGGTTTCAAAATCGCCGATAATCTCATCTATAAAAAAGAAACGTGGCGCATTCAAACGCCACTTATTTATTTGTTCACTGGTGTTATCCTTGTTCCAGTGGGCATTTCGTTGATAACGTATTACACGTACACCGAAGGACCTGGAGATAAAGTAGAGGTGGTTATTACACAACCTAATGTGGATCCCTATAATGAAAAGTTTTCAGGGGATTTATATACTCAGCTCAATAAATTCTTAACCGTTGCCGATAGTTTAGTAACTCCCGAAACACAGGTGATTTTGGCTCCTGAAACGGCCATTTCAACGCAGTTTTATGAAGAATCGTTTGAAGCGACAAAGATTTATACCTATTTACAAAGTGCACTTATGCATTGGAATGGACCTTCGTTGTTTTTAGGAGCTTCCACCTCGCGTTCTTTTGAAACGAAGAATTCACGTGCATCACGCCCGTATAAAGGAGGTCCTGGATTTTATGAAAATTACAATAGCTCGCTACTGTTGGATCAATACAATCCACCACTGTTTGTCCACAAAACGCAATTGGTGCTCGGGGTGGAAAAGCTTCCTTTCTCCGATATTTTTCCATTTTTAGAGGAATTATCCATTGATAACGGCGGTACTACTGGAACATTGGGTGTTGAAGAGTCTCCTAAAGTGTTGCGCACGAAAGGATTTACCTTTGCTCCGATAGTTTGTTATGAATCTGTTTATGGTGGATTCATTGCGGAGCAATGCCGTATGGGTGCTGAAATTATTTTTATTATCACCAATGACGGTTGGTGGGAGCGTTCAGCAGGTCATTTGCAACACAATGAGTTCGCGCGATTGCGCGCCCTAGAAACACGACGCTATGTGGCTCGTTCAGCAAATACAGGGATTTCATCCGTGATTAATCAGCGTGGAGATGTAGTGGCCTCCACGAATTATTGGGAGCATTCAGGATTGCGTGAAACAGTGCGCTTAAATGATCGACCCACATTTTATGTGATGTATGGAGATGTCTTGGGAAGGTCGTTCGCATTCGTTTTTGTCCTCATGCTCATTTACACAAGTGTTAAGTATTTAAGACGATTTGGTAAGTCGTTCTAAGATTCTAACGCTGGAAGTTGGGCAGGGTACAACGGATAATTTAATTGAACGTTTGCCTTCAAGTGATTCAGTAAATTGTAGAGTCCAAAGAATGTCCGCATTACGTAAATAGCATGGCGCGATCCGCGTGCATTATTTAATCCTCGTAAGGTTTTATCCTTTGAAAATCTTTCTCCAACCTCAAATATTTCTTTAAAGTAGGTATCGTCACCGAAATCAAACGAGTCTGAATGGAATGGCCGAGCCAAGAGAGAGATGAGTGATTGATAGACTGTTTTTAGAAGTTCTCGGTCTTTTGGTTTATCTTCTGGACGGAAGAAGTCCATTTTCATATAGATGTGATTCAATTGCGTTTCGTTCTGTAATATATCCGGGTGGAGGAGTTGAAAATAGTAATACGCAAAATCGTCAGGGATTTCCTTCACACATCCGAAATCAAGTACACCGATTTGGTAATCTGGAGTAATCAAAAAGTTGCCGGGATGCGGGTCTGCGTGAACCTTATGCAGGTCCCGCATTTGAAATAGAAAGAAATCCCACAAAGCTTGACCTATTTTATTCCGAACTTCTTGTGTATGGGTTTCTTTGGTAAATGTTGAAAAAGGGATGCCTTCTAACCAATCCATCGTAAGTATTTGTCCGGAGGAGAATTCAGGATAAAAGCGCGGGAAAATTAACCCGGGAAGATGAGCGCAGGAAGCTGCAATTTCTTCAGATCGAGTTAATTCAAGGGCATAGTCTGTTTCTTCAATGAGTTTAGACTCTACTTCGTCCATGTAGAGGTTAATGTCAGCGCTTTTCATATTGAACAAGCGACTTGCTAACGGCTTCACCAATTTTAAATCCGACGAAATAGCATTGGCAACTCCTGGATATTGAATTTTAACAGCAAGTTCCTTTCCGTCAAGGCTAGCTTTATGCACTTGGCCAATACTTGCGGCATTCAAAGCTTCCCTTGAAAAGGTGTCAAATATTTTGTCAGGTGATTGATTAAAGTGTTTTTTAAACGTTTTAAAAATCAATGGATATGATAACGGAGGAGCATTGAATTGTGCCATTGAGAATTTATCCTGATAAGCCTGCGGCAATACTTGATTGTCCATACTCATCATCTGTGCAACCTTCAATGCACTTCCTTTTAGTTCGCTCAAGGATGCATAAATATCTTCAGCATTGTCTTGATGCAACGTATCTTTAGACAATTGCGGATTCACCGTTTTCTTGGCGTAATATTTTAAATAATTACCACCGACTTTTGCACTCGTTCCTATAATTTTTGCTGCCCGTTGTACTTTTGAAGTGGGAATTTTATCCTGACCTTTATCTCCCATCGTTAAAATACTTTGGTCTTAATGGCAAACCTTCCAAAATCAAGCAATGAATCTAGTGGACTCACACCTAACATGTCAAATGCAAGGTTGATGGTTTTTTCTATCGCTGCGTCTGTAGTTTCGAAAGCATGACTTTCATCTTTGAGCCATACTCGAAAAACGTAGGTAAACACCAATTTGAATCCTTTCGCATAATGTTCACCGATGTATGGTCGATCTTGGACTTCTTCGTTCTGTTTTGCTTCAACCAAAATTCCTTCAATCCGGGCCTGAAGTTGATTGAAGAAGTCGTCCCAATCTTTCGCATTATCGATTACCCCTTTTTTATCTTGATACTTTTCAATCAGGTAGGATCGGATTGACTTGAATTGCTCAAATTGGGTGAAAAACAAGGCAAGGACTTTTTCTCGCGCAGAATAATTCTTATAGTCCTCAGAATCATCCAAGAGCACCAATGTACCATCAATTTGATCCTTGAGTATTGCCTTTTTTAGCTGCTGGAGACTATTGAAATGCTCATAAAATGAAGCTTCATCTGTTTTGTTTTCTTTGCAGAATTCGAATACTGAATTTGGAGATCTTCCGTGAATCAGTTCAAATTCAATGTACTTCTTAAGAAAAGTGTTCCGCTTTTTTACCATGGTAATGTCGTTTTATAGTACAACAAACGACAAGCCCGAAAGTTTTATTTTGTGGGCCTTAGCAGTTAACAAATTTTGTCACGTTGTTATTCGGGCATGATTTTCATTTTTTCCGCGAAATGATAACAATAATCGCGTAAATCCTCGGTGATTAATGTTTCCCCTGTGGATTTTTCAAATGTGTCGGCCATTGTTAAAAGCGTTTGATGAAAAAACTGCTTCATTTCCTCAATCGATAGATCTTTGGTCCACAAATCAATCTTCATCGTGTTTTTTTCACGAGGATCCCATAGCGAAAGAAACATGGCACCCGCTTCATGATTATTTATATTTCCATCTTCTGCACTCCATTTCATGCGCACGGGTACATTGTTGCTGTTGGTTCCAACGTTTATTTCGATTTTTGATGTTTTTGCAATTTTATCTTCTTCCATGACTAGTCAATTTCGTATGCTTGTAATATCGTGTTATAATCTAATGCGATTAATTCTTGCAAAGATAAATCTTTATTACTGGCCATGTAATTGGAGACCATTTTAAATCCTAAATACTGTCCTAATCGATCAGGCCCCTCTTCTGGAAGCCCCACGCTGTATGGTCCCTCATTGAGGATGTTCGCTTTGTCTCTTAAGTTGTTCTTGAAAAGTAACTCCTCTTTTACTAAGTACTCCCAGAATGCCAATTCATTCTCTTCGGCCCAAGAATATTCGTCGTTTGAATAGCGCAATGCGTAAGCGACTGACTCTTTAGGAAAGGAGGCATGAAGCACGTAAATAACCTTTCCGGCTTGTATGATGTGATTAACCAAATTTTCATCCATGTCCTTAAACAGCTTAGCTTGAATCCAAAATTGGAGTACATCACGCGGTAAGAATTCAACGTTCATTGCGTCTTTCTGCCATTGGTACAGTTGGTCTCCAGGTAAGTTTTTAATTACGGGTAATGAAGGGTCGAGGTAGTTTTCACCAGCAATTGTTAAGACGCTATCATTCGCTTTAATCCCACTAAAAAGTTTGTTCATGAGTACCAGTTTTTTGGGATATTGAGCGCTTGGAAAATGATAATTCAAATGACGAAAGGCCGTATTTACTTGTGCATGTTTTTCTTCAAAGATTGTAAAAAGAAGCTCTTTTTCCTTTTCTAGTTCTTGAATGTATTCGCTGCTATAGAATTGGTTAGTTTTAGTATAGACGTTAGAATCTAAAGGAGATTGTAAATTCATCTCCAATTCATAGGAATATAAAAAACCAAGTTCTTCAACCAGTTTATCGTGGTTATTACGCAGAGCAAGAGAGTCATTAGTTCGTAATAATGTATCCACCTGAATTAATTCTGTTTGCACTTTAATGTTGTCAATATTAACGTCCAATTGATTACTATTGCAGCTGAAAAGTAACATAAAGGTGGTCACCAGAAAAAGGAGGTTTATTCTAGTAATGTAGTGAGAATATTTATTTTTAGTCTGTAAATCAATTGTGAACATCTGTCAAATAATAGTGTTAAGGACAATAAACTTCTTTCTTTCTTCAGCAATAATGTTTAATATTGCGTCACAAATTTGAGAACTCAAAAGTATGAAAAAGTTACTTATTGCCATTACGGTATCCATTTTCTTTGGAGGTTTAAACGCACAAGAAGCTGCTGACAAAAAAGTTCAAGCAGGTTTAGTCGTAGGAGCGGGGTTAAATTTCACACAACCTGAAACTAATTTAATCTCAAAAGCGGGAACTGGAAGCGATTTATTGGTAGGAATGAGTGTTGACTGGCATTTCTTGGATAACATAGCGTTATCTACAGGGCTTGAATTTGAATTTGATCGTTTTCGTCATTCGTTCAATGATTCTGTTTACATGGAATACTTTGATCGCGAGATTTTAACGAAGTCTTCAGAACAAACTACAGATGGAGCAATGTTATTGGATGAGCGTGGTTATCGTTCGATTTACGCTGTATTGCCAATTATGATTAAGTTTCAAACGAACTACCTAGGGTACTTAAGATATTTTGGGAAATTTGGAATGCGTAATTCATTCTTGTTGCAATCGAGAGGCGATAATTATGGTTCCAAAATCGATCCGTCCACTTTTACAATTACAGCGGGGGAAGAATTGTTGGATATGCGTATTCCTGGCGACATGTCTTTTTATAAAGGCTCTATCGGTTTGTCAGGTGGAGCAGAGTGGAACTTTTCTGGAGGAACTTGTTTAGTAGGAGAGTTGGGTTATTATTATGGGTTCACTAACTTGCACAATGGAGACGCATTGACTGGTGATGAGGATAAAAATAAGTCTCTTTATGAAATCACTGGAACTACTAGAGAGTACGTTGTTCCGAATGCACGTCAAGGTCAATTGCTATTACGTGTTTCTCTGTTATTCTAAATATTAATTTGGTTGAATAAATCAGCGATAAGTGAGTTTATAGTGACATGGTTGAAGGATTATGTCACGTCTTCTGGCCTTCAAGGTTTTGTGGTTGGAGTTTCTGGTGGCGTAGATTCTGCGTTGACGGCAACGCTTTGTTCGATGACGGGAAAGCCGGTTGCCTTGGTGAATATGCCAATTCGCCAAAAGGAAGATCAATTCGATCGGTCGGCACAACAGATTGGTGCATTGGAAAAACGATATCGGAATGTAACCGAGTATACGGTTGATTTAACGCCATCATTTACACAGTTTTCTAGGGATTTACCAGATTTCGCTGCAAATCACGCGTTGTCTATGGCAAATACTCGCGCTCGTTTGCGCATGACCACGTTATATGCTATTGGGCAATCGAAAGGTCTTCTAGTGGCCGGTACTGGAAATAAAGTGGAAGATTTCGGAGTTGGTTTTTTCACCAAATACGGTGATGGGGGAGTGGATATAAGCCCTATCGCTGACTTGATGAAAACTGAAGTGTTTGAATTGGCAGCTTTTCTTGGTGTAAATCAAGCGATTTTAGATGCTCCACCAACTGATGGCCTCTGGGAAGATGATCGCAGCGATGAACAACAATTGGGTGCGACCTATGCTGAATTGGAGTGGGCAATGACGTTTGAAGGGGATGAGACGACACTAAACGATCAAGAGAAGCATTTATTACTTACATATCGTCGTTTTAACGCTATGAATAAGCATAAAATGATACCAATTCCGGTCTGTACAATTCCGAAGGAATATAAGTTAATCTAAGCTTCTGGAGCCAATCTTAGTATGATACCATCGATTTCATCTGTGATATGTATTTGGCAACCTAAACGACTATTGTCTTTCACGAAAAAGGCTTGATCCAGCATGTCTAATTCATCGTCACCTTGTTCAGGCAGTTCATGATCGGATTCTAAGTAGCATTGGCAAGTTGCGCACATCGCCATACCCCCACATGCTCCTTCTACCGGAAGTTCATAGGATTTACACAATTCCATGATGTTCATACTCATATCGGTAGGCGCTTCTAATGCGTGCGAATTCCCTTCTCTGTCGATAATATTTACAATGATGGTATTGTCTGCCATGATATAATTTATTTCTGCAAAAGTAGTATTTTCTTTTCTTCAAATACAAAATTCTAATGAAGAGAGTGAATACAATGTATAACTGAAAAAAAAAGCCTTATCCATGGATAAGGCTTTTTTTATATTGTCGGAACGTTTAGAAATTCCAAACATCATGTTCAATCAATCGAATCTCTTCTGTAATTCTTTTTGATTCCATTAAGGCATCAACTCCAATTCTATATTTGTCAATATGTCGGTCGAATACGTTAGATTCTTTGTGAATAAATGATGAGAATCTTCGTTTCCAAAAGAAGTCGTCAAAGCTCATCCATTGTGAATCGTTTTTATCATTAAAAACAAAGTAGTTATTGAAAACATAACGACAATCCGTAGGAAAATAAAGCCAGAACAATTCATCAGCACCGAGAATATTACCGTCGTCATCCGTTTTGTAGGTTACAGGAGCTAAACCAATTATTCTAACATCTAGTACTGAACGTTCTTTATCAAAAAACCAATCCTCTTTAAGCCTATACTGCACAATATCTTCGGATTTAAACCAAAGTGTGTCACGTGGCGGGTATACGTAATTTCCTGACACATCAATTGAATCGTCACCGTAAATATTTACTAATGGAACATCTGAATCAGCCCCCAATTTACCTAGATAAAACAACAGCTCATCGCGGTACACTGAATCGGTGTAATAATCTAGGCCTGGTTCTGGTAATAATGGATATTTGAATTCGTCACCATCTCTCAACGTAAATTGAGCTGGATTGTATGGAGAATATACCGTTAAATCACCTGTGAAAATGTGATGACGTATAACGGTCCATAAGCTCCACCGAGAGGAATTTCTTACCCAATTACCTTCTGAATCATAAGTGTCCAGTGGGAAATAAATTGGATGATTGATTTTTTCCCTTAAATCGAGGGTTCTCCAAACTCGTTTACTCCATATAACATCTGCTTCTCTTACATGTTCATATGGAATGAGTCGTTTCGTAGGAACATGAGTGGATAGATATACTCCATCGATGATACCTGTTTCTGTTCTACTATTTATGGGACCCCCATTAATGTCACTTCTCTGGGCAAATAGAGGAGATGAACATAGCAATATCGAAAAAACAATTAATTTATTCATAACATTCAGTTTTATTTTACTTTGAACGCTGCACTCTTTTTTCTATTCTTACCGTCTGGACCACGAACAATAGTCATAAATGTAATCGTAGCACCTCTTTGTGCTTGTTTGATAAGAGAGAGGGCTTTGGATGATAGGTTTTGACCTGTACCTTTCTCTGGTCTTGGCGCTCCAGCTACAGAAACCTCCCAAGAAACTAGGCTGAACGTAGCGTTCAGAGGAATTTCAGGCGGGTATTTAGCAAAAAGTCTAGTTTGAGCTCGAATTGTTCCCGCAGGAGCCTCCTCACCATCTTCCAACGCACCCAAATAAACTGAGGGAGCTGGCAGGTTTTGAACTCTGAACTTGAATTGGCCTACATTGGCAGAAGAACCATCTTCAGCAACACCTGAAATACTTATTGTTGCTTCTCTGCCTGACGATGGCTTTGCAATCCAGAATTCACTGCCTTTAGAAATACTTCCATTCGACATACTCAGATTATAACCTGCATAGCCCGAAACAGCTCCTACTACTTTGTTTTCATACCCTCTGTAAAGTACATTCATCTCTGGTAAAGAAACTGCTCCCGAAGGTTTACCTACAGTGTATCGGAAATTCCAGTTTTTCCATTCTAAACCACTTCGACCTTTAACTCCGATTTGACCTTTTACGTTGTATTCTCCAGGAGAATCGCCTGGTAAATTAATTTTTCCAGTTACTTCCTTCCAGTTTTCAGGTAATGTATCAGCGTTGATTCCATATTTTATTTTCGGTGTTTCTGTTGAGTCATAAGCTGCAATCATTACGCTTAGATCAAGCGAATCACCCGCATTAATGTATCCTGCTCTGGCAAAAGCTAATGGTTCTATTTTATTAAAATTAAACGGTGGTGCATTAACTTTGGAAGACATGAAGTCTGCCGCTAATGATTCACCATTTAAAACATCAACTTTTAATGAAGTCATCATTGCACATGCAGCTACAATTGGCGCATGGTCAAACATCACTGAAGGCCAAGGCATAGACTTAACCTGACCTGCTTCTTTAACCTCTATATTAACAGGCAATGTCAATGCTTCGTACAATTGTTTTAAAACAGATGTATCTTTTGGATTTGCAGTGGCCAAACTTGCATCCAAGTCCTCATCTTTGTCGGGTGCTGTAAAAGTCCATTCCTTAGTACCTTCTTTATAAGACGCCATTAATTCAATCACATAATTTCGGTATGTATGAATTGAATCCCTAATAGCTAGTCCTGCAGCTATTGGTTGTTCTGAATTCCCACCAATGAAGCGGTTCGTAGGTATGTCATAGTTATCCATTGCGCTTATATCCAGTAACGGTTTAAGTTCTGTTATAAAACCATTTTCATCTTTTGTTTCTACCCAATCCTTTCCGCCTTCAGCTTCTTTGATCATTTCATTTGATTCATTTAAAATGTAATGAACAATTTGACTTGTGCGTTTAGATAATTGATCTGTTTTAGAAATCCAAAAATCTACATTTTTAGTATCTCCTTTTGTACTTACCAAAGCGAGTCTTTTGGACTGAAGTTCTAAATATTTCGCGGTAGACGATTTTTCAATTACATTACCACTAGATTCTAGCTTATCATTGATTGTAACGAATGCACGAATAATTTCTTTAGATACATTTAACGCCAGAAGTGCAGTGAGAACGAGATACATCATCCCGATCATCTTTTGTCTAGGGGTTTCTTTTCCTCCTCCCATGATTAATTAATTTTTATTGGTATTAATTTGATTAATTAAAGTTCTTTGGTTTACAATTAACCTTTCGTAATAGTCATGGCTTTTAACATGTTACCGTAAACTGCATTTAAGTCAGTTAAGTTTTTGGATAACATCGACATATTTTCTTTATACAATTTAGTATCTTCCACGGAGTCAGATAAGTTCTTCATCATATCGGTAACTTGGCTTTGGAATTTCTCCGTTGCCTCAAGGTGCGCGGAAGAACCTTTGAGCTGAAGCTCATAAACGTTATTCAGTGCAGCTAGGTTAGTCGATACTTTTTCCATTTGATCACCAAATGATTGACCTTGTTCAGCAGAAGATGTCATACCTGAAATCGCCAGGGAGGCTTGTTCATAAGACTGACTTAGTGATGAAACTTTGTCAGAAGCTTCTTGTAAACTGTTGACATATGAATCTGTAGCGGCTGCAGCGGACGTTACTCCTTTCAACTGAGAAGCATTTTCTCCTAAGGCTTTCATTCCCTCTCCAAGTCGTTCCAATAGAGCGCTATCAATTTGTGCTTCGGAAAGCATTTTGTCTAATTCTTCTGTTATAGTCTCGCTTTTCTTTTCTGGAAGGTTGTGTGGATCAAAATCTTCATCGTGACCTAAAGCTAATTCTGGATATACAAGCTCCCAGTTTGGATCTTCATGGATTGGTTCGAATGCAGAAAATATGAATATAATTGCTTCGGTTGTAAGTCCAATAACTAACATCGGCCCAGCACCTGGCCAGTGCATAATTTTGAACATTGCCCCGAAAATTACGATTGCCGCTCCGAATCCATATAATTTTGCCATGAAGGCTTTCCATTTTTTACTTCCTGGTTTCATAGTTTATTACTTTTTACAGTTTAAAAATTAACGATTTATTTGTTTGTTTTGATTTACTCGATTAACGGAGCTGGATATCTTGTCTCAACTCCTCGCCACCTTCATTACCGAAGTCACGTCCACCGCGACCTAAGTGAGTGGCAACGCTTCTTGTTCCAATATACGACTTAGCAGTATCTTGGTATTCGTACGTGCGTGAAGCATTCTGGAGGTAATATCCGATATCTTTCCAAGAACCACCGCGGATTACTTTACGCTTCATGGCGGGTGGATCCCAGTCCATCGCATTATAGCGGTATTCAGGATTCAAATCATGGCTAAATTCGTACATCGATTCATCATAAGCCGACTCGCACCATTCAGAAACGTTTCCAGCCATACAGTACAACCCCCAACCATTCGGGTTGTATGAGAAAGCTTTTACTGTATGGAAACCACCATCTTCAAAATATCTACCTCGCATTGGCTTGAAGTTGGCTAAGAAACAACCACTTGCATTTCTAATGTAAGGACCACCCCATGGAAATTGAGATTGTTCAAGGTCTCCCCTTGCAGCTCTTTCCCAT